>NZ_BAABJQ010000055.1:0-29375 GCF_039543385.1 Rugosimonospora acidiphila | reverse complement strand
GATACGCCATCGGCGCCAACTGGCAGAAGGTGGCCGACGCCTTCAAGGGCCCCACCTACATCATCGCCGCGATCGTGGTACTGGCATGCGCCATCGCCGTCGCGGTGTTCATCCGTCGACGCCGCACCTCCAAGGCCGAGGCACGATAGGTCCGGCTCGTTGACAGGCGCGATGACTGCGGCCCCTTGACCTCCTGACAGAGGCCGCCGGCTACCGCTACGGCGGTCCGGGCGCTCGCTGAACCTCGATGGCGACACGCGCGCGTTGGCCACTGGGTGGCGGGCGTCACCGTCGCTCCGCACTGCGTCAGGATCCCTTAGTCTCCTGGTCGAGTGCCGCGCGCAGCGCCCGCTCGTCGTCAGGGGACAGCGAGCTGACGAACCGGTGAAGGATCGCGTTCCGATCGCTACCGTGCCTCAGGACCGACTCCATCTGAGCGGCGGCCCACTCGACGACACCCTGCGTCGGAGCATAGGCCACGTGACCGTCCACAGTGGTTCGCGTCACCAGGTCTTTGTCGCCCAGTCGAGACAGGACCGTGTGGACGGTGTTGTAAGCCAGTCCACCCCCGAGGACGGCCTGCACGCCGGTCGGAGTCAGCGGTTTCGGGCTCGCCCATAACGCCTCCAGAACCGCGGCCTCCAGCTGTCCGGACCGCCGGCGATGCGCTACGTCCGCAGCGCCGTCGTCGGTCCGAAGACGTATCCGCCGTTCCTTTCCCATAGCGCCTAGCTTAAGCGCACTCTCACCTCAACGAGCACATCGGCGGGGTGATAATCAGTGCAGTTCGCGGGTGCGAAATTGGTCAGCGCGGAGAAGGACGCTGAACAGCGCAATCGCGGCTGACCCGTGACGGGGTAGCTGCCTGCCCTCAGCGGCCGTCGTCGCAGTGACGCCCCGGCGGCCGCTGAGGCAGGACAGAGGCTACGCGTCGCGTGCGGCGAACAGGACCGCGGCGACGGCGAGCACCAGGGCGGTCCAACCGGCGAAAACCCCGAAGCCCTGCCAAGCCGACAGCAGGTCGCCCGGCTGCGGATGGGGTTGAATGATGAGCAGGCCGGCATTGGTCGGCATATAGGCGTTGATGTGATGGCCCCAGCTGTCGGGTAGCAGCCCCGTCAGATTCGACACCACCAGGATCAGCCCGAGCACGGCGGTGATCGCGCCCGCGGTGTGCCGCAGAATCGCGCCGAATCCGAGCGAGAACAGGCCCAGCACGGCTAGGTAGAGCCCGGCGCCGATGACCGATCGGGTAACTCCGGGATCGCCGAGGTTGACCGTGATGTGCGCGGCGATGACCTGCCTGCCGACGAAGAACGCGGCGAAGCTGAGCACCTCACCCACGACAAGCATCAGCGCGGCGAACACCGCGACTTTCGCCACCAGAACCGTCAACCGGCGCGGCTGTGACTGCAGGGTCGAGCGGATCATCCCGGTGGTGTATTCGGCGGAAATGACCATGACACCCAGCACGGCGACGACCAGTTGACTGATGAACACCGGCCGGGCCAGGACGATCTCCAACGGATGCGCCACGAAATCGGCCCGTTCGCCCGGCGCGAAGCGATCCCACCGATGCATCAGCGCCCAGGCGATCAGAGACATGAGGCCGATAGCGATGGCGGCCATGGCCACCAGCGACCAGATGGTCGAGCGCACGGTGCGCAGCTTCGTCCACTCACTGCGCAGCTCGCCGCCCAGGCCCGCCCGGCCGCGCGGTGGCGCCAGCGGCGGAACGCGCAGCAGTGTGGCCGCTCCGTCGCCCAGCGACCGCCCCTCAATGCTGCTCATGACGACACCTCCCGACCGCCGGGTACCGCCGCGTGATACTCGACGGTGTCTCTGGTCAGCTCCATGAACGCCTGCTCCAGCGACGCCTGCAGCAGGGACAGTTCGTGCAGCCGCACACCGTTGTCGAAGGCCAGGTCGCCGATGCGGTCCATGGTCAGCTCGGAGACCAGCAACGCGCCCTCCCCGTCAGTCACCGCCCGTCCACCCGCGCCGGTGACCAGCTCGGCCATCCTCGTCGGGTCCGGCGTGCGTACCCGTACCGCCAGCTCCGAGTTCTGGTCGATGAACTCCTGCACCGTGCAGTCGGCGATCATCCGTCCCCGGCCGATGACCAACAGATGGTCAGCCGTGTTCTCCATCTCCGACATCAGATGGCTCGAGACGAAGACCGTGCGCCCCTCCGCGGCCAGCGACTTCATCAGGTTGCGGATCCACAGAATGCCTTCCGGATCCAACCCGTTGACCGGCTCGTCAAACATGAGGATCTTCGGGTCACCCAGCAGCGCCGCGGCGATGCCCAGACGCTGTCCCATGCCGAGCGAGAAGCCCTTCGCCCGCTTGCGCGCCACCTCGGCGAGGCCGACCAGATCCAGGACCTCGTCGACGCGCCGCTTCGGCAGGTTGTTGGTCTGCGCCAGGCACAGCAGGTGGTGGTGCGCGGAGCGTCCACCATGGATGGCTTTCGCGTCCAGCAGCGCACCGACTTCCCGCATCGGGTTATCCAGCTGCCGGAATGGCTTGCCGTCAATGGTGACCCGACCCCCGGTTGGCGTGTCCAGACCCAGGATCATGCGCATCGTGGTGGACTTCCCCGCCCCGTTGGGCCCCAGAAACCCGGTCACCTGCCCGGGTCTGACGGTGAAGGACAGCTGATCGACGGCTGTCCGCTCCCCGTATCGTTTGGTGAGGCCAACAGCCTCAATCATGGCTACAGTTCCCCTCGATATCGGGTACGGCGAACGAACCCGCGACGATGATTACGACCGCGGCGCACGTTCCCTCACCTGGCGGCCGTCGGGCACCATACCGACGGAACCTGAGAGCCAACCGAGAAGCGGACGCCCGTCGGCCGAGCCACCGCTTGAGCAGTCAACCGCGGGCACCCGGCGTAATCGCATCATCGGGCGCCGGACGACAGTGGTGATTACGCCAGTTGCCACCGGTGGGCGCCGACGGTTGGCCGAGGCCGCAGACTTGTGAACCTCTCGGATTGCGCGCATTGACGACTTCCTCATGCTGACGACTGAGGTCCGATCGGCCCCGCTTCACACCCGCAGGCACCAGCCCCGCCTCACCTGAGACACCCTACAGCTTGTAGTGTAGCGGGCGGGCGGGCCCTGTACCCACGGCGGTTGCCAGCCGGTGCCGGATCGCGTCGTCGGGAGCGAACTGGATACCAAAGCATGTGGCAGCTTGGCGCGTGGCGGGGCAAGCTGGGATAGAACGGGCGATCAGCCTCAACCGCTCGCGGGGCGATCAGTCACCGGTCGAGCCCGGGACGTTGCTGATCACGAGCATGCGGCGTGGCCGCGCGTACGGAGCAGTTCGCCAATCCCGCATCTCCATGTGATACATGTTGATCCTACTACAATTCTCTGTAGTAGGTTGGCCACTGGGAGGTGGATCTGGTGCAGCGGCGCGGCCATGGCGTTCTCGCTCAGGAGATCTTGAATCTGATCGGTCGGGCCGGCACTCCGATGACTCCCGCGCGCGTGCGTGACGCCCTCGACCGACGCCTGGCGTACACGACCGTGATGACGGTGATGGTCCGGCTTTACGATCAAGGCGTGCTGGCCCGTAAGCGGGCCGGACGGGCATTCGCGTACACCGTTCTCAGCGACCCGGCTATGGTCACCGCCCGGCGGATGCACCGTCTGCTCCAGATCGAGCGGAACCGCGCTGGAGTGCTCGCTCGTTTTGTGAACGGACTGAACGCCGATGACGAGCAGCTTTTGCGGAATCTGCTCCACCAGATCACCGCCGACCAAGGCGGTCCGACCTCGGCCCACGGGTACGGCTCGCCCATCAGGAGCAACCGTGGATAGCGCCGTCCTGGCCTCGTTCGCCGCGTACCTGGCCTTCGCCATGGCCGGTCCGTATCTGACGCGGGCTCTGCCACCCCACCTCGCCGTGCGATTTCTGGTACCCAGTGCGCTGCTGGCCGCGGGCGCCTCGGTGTTCGTCCTGGCTACAGTGGCGTTCACCTGGGTAGGCCAACTCGGCGAGGTCGCCGAGGTCGGCGCCTGGTCCCCGTACAGCCTGCATCTGCTGGACCCGATCCCCACGCCGTTCGCGGTGGCAACGGGGATGCTGCTGGTAGCCATTACGCTGTGGGTCCTGCGCAGTGTGCTGCGCACCGGCTCGGCGTTGCTGTCCGCCTCTCGCGCCTGGCGGCACCTCGACACTGACGTTGACGCGCCATTCGTGCTCGTGAACAGCGCACACCCGGAGGCGTTCACCACCCCAGGGCTGCGCCCACGGACGGTCATCACCACCGGCATGCTCGAGGCCCTCGACGGCCCAGGCCGACGGGTCCTGCTCGCTCATGAACGCTCCCACCGCACGCATCGCCATACCTGGTGGACTCTGGCCGCCGATCTGGCCGCCGCGGTCAACCCGCTGCTGCGCCCCACCGCGCGGGCCATCCGCGAGGCAACCGAACGGTGGGCCGACGAGGACGCTGCTCGGGTTGGTAACCGGCGCTTGGTCGCCGAGACCATCGCCCAGGTGGCTTTGCTGAGCCGGCCCTCGCCCGCGTCTAGCGTGGTGGCGGGTGCCACCGGAGGCGAGGTACCCCGCCGGGTCGTTGCCTTGCTACAGCCGCCGCCACGTACCCGCGCCCGCCACCTCGCCGCGGTGATCGCACTGGCACTGGCCGTCACGCTCGGCGCGCTCGGTGTGGAGCACGCGGGCGAGAACCTTTTCGAGCACGCGGAGGCGACAACCGCCACTAATCACCTTGTCGTACCCAGGTAGTTCGGCGGCAGCCTCGGCCAGGGCTGGCTGGCAGCCTCGTCGCCGGGGGCGGCGCCTACCTGTCGCCGCGGTTCCTTACTCGCTCGTTTCAGACGCGCACGCTGACCCCGTTCGCCACCTACGGCCTTGTTGGCCGGCCTCTGCAAGCCGCGTCTGGCTCGTCGCCGCCGGCTGACGATCCGTGAATCGATCGGACTGGGTGGACCGCCTGACGGGTGCGGATCCCACGTGACAGCAAGCGATTGCCCCTCCCGAAGGCGCGTTCCGCCCTGCGATGACCGCGATGGCTCCCCCGACCGAGCCTGCGATCACCGCGACGAATGCTGAGAGCCGGCTGAAAGAGCGGGAATCATCTACTACATACTTTGTAGTTGCAGCGGTTATCCTCTCAGGGTCCCCAGCCCTGAACACCTGGAGCGATCGCATGCGCAACCGCCCGCGCACCATCGCGGTCACAGCGTCGTGGCGACAAACGCTGATACAGCCGTCGAGCCTCGCCCAGGGCGCCCACCGCCAGCGGTCGCAATCGCCGGGGTCTTCTCCCCGCTGCGCATCGCAATCGAAAACCGTCGCCTTGAGCGCGCGCAGCAGTGAGCGGCGCATCGTCACCCACGGGCGCCGACAGGGCGACCGGCCGCGCTCGAACGAATCGAAGGCGCAGGAGCCTTCGTGACACCTCGCTCCCACCTGTCGACAGCGGCCACCGTATGTGGCCGATGACGGCCTTTGCCCGGCGCATGTCCGCGTGGGCCGGCCGCCATACGCGCGGTATCCGCATGTGCGCCCAGGTGCTCGCGCTCGGTCTGGTGACCTGGCTTCTGGTCCTCCCTCAGCTACGTGGGTCGGCGAAATCCTTACACCTGCTCTTCCACGTCGGCGGTTCGTGGATCCTGCTGGCGTTGACGGCCGAGCTCGCATCGCTGAGCTTCTACACCTTGCTGACACGAGCGATGCTTCCAGGCCAGACCCGCCCTCCGCTGCAACGTGTCATGCGCATAGACCTCAGCGCTATCGCCCTGGGCCACTGCCTACCCGACGGCGGGGCGGCCGGCACCGCCCTGTGCTGGCGTCTGCTCGTCGCCGAGGGGGTGCCCTCCTCGACGGCGGCCTTTGCCAAAGTCGCACAGGGTCTCGGATCGGCAATCGTGCTGCAGGGACTGCTTCTCGCGTCGTACGCGATCGGATCCGTGACAAGCGGGCCCTCACGCTGGGAGTTCCTGCCCGCCGCCGCATCGGCGACATTCCTTACGTTCGGCGCGGTGACCGTGCTCGCGGTCCGACGAGTGAGATTCCGTCATTGGTTCAACAAACTGGTACGCCGGATCCCCTGGTGTGGGCCGAGGCTCTCCCATCTCCTGTCGAACCTCTACCGCCGCCATGTGGTTGCACAACTGCGCTCTCTGGCCAGCAATCGACGCGCCTTGCTGGTCACCGCATCGTGGGCGGGGGCGAACTGGGCGTTCGACGCGCTCGCGCTGTGGGCGTCGTTGCGAGCCTACGGTTCGAGCGTCGGGCTTGAGGCGTTGGCGGTAGTGTTCGGCATTCAGGCGCTGGCCGCCTGGTTACCGATCACGCCAAGTGGACTGGGCATCTCCGAAGCCGTAGTGATCCCAGCACTGATCGCGTTCGGCTCGTCCCGAAATGCCGCCGTTCTCGGGATCCTCACCTGGCGAGTGATCGCCTACTGGCTACCGATTCCTCTCGGTGCCCTGGCCTTCGGCTCCCTGCGCGTCTTCAACCGACCGGTAGCCAAGCTCGTTCCTGCAGTCGGTACGCCAGGGTCACTGCGACCGAGGGGTGAACTGCCGGGACCACGGGCGGCCCCCGTCCCTCATGTCTCGGATTCGCATCCGGTGCCAGTACCCCTACTGGAGGCCCGCGGCCCGAGCGGTGCGGGCGACGATCATGACCGACCGCCGGCTCATTGACGTCGGGGGCCGAGCCGGTCGGTGGAAATTTCTCCCTGATACTACAGCTTGTAGTTGCCATCGAGTAAGGCATGCCTTACCTTAATGAGCGTGCAGTGGGCTGATGCGGTACCGAATCTGCTGATCGGGTTGCGGGAGGGCTTGGAAGCAGGCCTGGTGGTGAGCATCCTGCTCGCGGCCGTCGGCAAGCTGAGCGCCGGCGCGACCGACGCCGATGTCGGCGAGGGCGGCGAGCCGAAGCGGCCGGTGTCGTCGACACCGGTGTGGCTCGGGGTGCTGGGCGCGGTCATGCTGGCCGGCAGTTTCGCGGCGGTGCTGACGTATTCGACGGATGCGTTGTCGTCGCGGGCTCAGCAGGCGGTCGGCGGGGTGTTGAGCGTGCTGGCGGTCGGGCTGGTGACGGGCATGGTGTTCTGGATGCGCCGCACCGCCCGCACCCTGTCTTCGCACCTACGGGGGGATGTAGCACGGGCGGTGTCACTGGGGGCGGGGGCGTTGACGATCACCGCGTTCTTGGCGGTCAGCCGGGAGGGGCTGGAGACCACGCTGTTCATCTGGACCGCGGCCAAGGCCTCCACCTCGACGGTGGCGCCGTTGGTGGGGACCGCGATCGGTCTTGCCGCCGCGGTGGTGGTGTGCTGGCTGCTGTACCAGCGGGCGGTGCGCCTGAACCTGGGCAAGTTCTTCAATCGGACCGCGATCGCGCTGATCGTGATCGCGGCGGGAGTCCTGGCCTACGGGCTGCGCGACTTGCAGGAGGCCGGCTGGCTGCCCGGGCAGCGCTGGATCGCGTTCGACGCGACCGCGCATGTGGACCCGAACTCGTGGTGGATGTCGATCATCACCGGCGTCACCCAACTGACGTCGAAGATGACGGTACTGCAGTCGGTGGCCTGGATCGCCTACCTGGCCGTGGTCATCCCCGCGTTCGTGGCCGCCGGCCGCGCAGCGGCTTCCGCAGCGCCCCCGGCGCAACCAGCCGCTTCCGCTGCCGGTGCGAGCACCAGCGCGGCGGGTAGGGGGAAAGCCAGGCGATGGGAGCGGCTGGTCGCCAGCCGGGCGTGGCCGATCGCGGGCGTGCTGGTGATCGTACCGGCGTTGGTGGCCGGATTGGTGATCGCACTGTTGCCCTCGCCGAGTACGGCGGCGATCACAGCGGTCAACGTGACCGGTACTGGTTGCGGGCAGGGATGGGCCGTCGGGCATACCGGAACGCAGACCTTCACGGTGACCAACAATTCGTCCAAGTCCGGAGAGATCACCCTGCTCGACTCCTCCGGAGCGATCGTGGCCGAGGTGGAGACGCTCGGCCCACGAACTACGGCCACGATGAGCGCCAGCCTGGGACCGGGCCAGTACAGTTTCGCCTGCCTGATGGGCGGGGTGAGCCTGCACGGGGCGCCAGTCCAGGTCTCCGGGCAAGGGCAGTCGGCCACGATGGCGGTGAAGCGAGTCACCGTGGCCGAGCTGACCGGCCCCAACAACGCCTACCAGACCTACGCCTCCGGAATACTGGCGCGACTGGCCGGCGACGTCGCTACCCTGCGCGCCGCCGTCGCGTCTGACGATTGGGCCAAGGCGAAGATCGGCTGGCTTGCCGCGCAGATGGACTGGGAACGAGTCGGCGCGTCCTACAACAGCTTCGGCGATGCGGGGCAGGCCGTGGACGGCCTGGCGGACGGGCTCCCCGCTGGCGTCAACGATCCCGGATTCATCGGGCTGCATCGGGTCGAGTACGGCCTTTACCACGCCCAGAGCGCCGCGTCGCTGCTGCCCGCGGTCGACCGACTCGCCAACGACGTCGCCACGGTGCGGGCCAAGTTGAGCAGCACCGACGAGGCCGGGGATCCGACCAACCTGCCCCTGCGGGTACACGAGATCCTCGAAGACGCCCTGCGCGATCACCTGTCCGGCATCGACGACCAGGGCTCCGGGATGGCCTACCCGGCGACCTACGCCGACAGCCAGGTCACCCGCACCGTGCTCGGCGAGGTATCGGGACTTCTCAACGCCCGCATGCCCCGCCTCGTCCCGACCATCAACGCCCAGCTGGACACGCTGCAGGCTGCGCTGCTGGCGACCCAATCGGCCGGGCAGTGGCAGCCGGTCAGTGCGGTGCCACTGGCCGCGAGGCAACGCGTCAACGCCGCCCTCGGCACCGTGCTCGAGTCGCTGTCGGCCGAGCCCACGCTGTTGGAAATCCCACCCACGCAATAGCCGCGGCACCAGCCCAGCGTCCGGCCCGTGATCGGGCAGGACGATGAATGACGATCAGATCGGAGCAACGGCGATGAGTGTCAGCCGCCGTAACTTCCTCAAAGGCGCTGCCACCGGAGCGGCCGGGACCGCCCTGGCCGGCGGGACGCTGCTCGGCGGCGCCCACGCCGACGCTCGACCGGCCACGGGGACACCCACCGCCGCCGACAGCTACCCGTTCCATGGCCCCAACCAGGCAGGGATCCTGACCCCGGCGCCTGCCGACAAGCAGAACTATGTCAGCGTCGCCGCCTACGACGTTGTCGATGGCACCGGCAAGGCCGCCCTGGCCGACCTGATGAAGACGCTGACCGCGCGGACCCGGTTCCTGACCACCGGTGGCACCCCAGCGAACCTGGGGGTCTCGCAGCCGCCCTCGGACAGCGACGTCCTCGGCCCGGATCTGCCGGCCGACGGTCTGACCGTCACCGTCTCGGTCGGCTCCAGCCTCTTCGACGACCGGTTCGGCCTCGCCGCCCAGAAACCTCAGCGACTGGCACCCATGAAGGCGTTCCCGGACGACTCCCCGGACCCGGCGTGGCTGCATGGCGACCTGTCGCTGCAACTGTGCGCCAACCACCCCGACACCATCCACCACGCGATCCGGGACATCGCCAAGCACACCCGCGGCGTCATGCAGCTTCGCTGGAAGATCGAGGGCTACAATTCCCCACCTCGACCATCCGGCACGAGCCGCAACCTGCTCGGGTTCAAAGACGGAACCGCCAACCCCACCGGCAGCCAGGCCCAGAACCTGGTCTGGGTCGCCGACCCGGCCGAACCCGCCTGGGCACACGGCGGCTCCTACCAAGTCATCCGGCTGATCCGGATGCTGGTCGAGTTCTGGGACCGCGTCTCCATCAACGAACAAGAGCGAATGTTTGGGCGCCGTCGCGACACCGGCGCCCCGCTGGACGGCAACACCGAATTCGATACCCCCCACTACGGCAACGATCCAAGCGGCGCCGTGATCCCGCTCGACGCCCACATCCGCCTCGCCAACCCCCGCACCGCCTCGACCGCCAACCAGCGGCTGATCCGTCGCTCCTACAACTACGACCTCGGCGTCGACCCCAACGGCAACCTGCAAGCCGGCCACATCTTCATCGCCTACCAACAAGACATCCACCGCCAATTCGAAACCGTCCAGGATCGCCTCGCCGGCGAACCCCTCGTCGACTACGTCCAACCCTTCGGCGGCGGCTACTTCTACACTCTGCCCGGCGTCACCAACCCGAACGACTGGTACGCACACCGCCTGCTCACATAGCCAGCCCGCGCCATTGCGACCACGCCGTGACCGCTCATCGACCGGCGCGTGGTTCGGCCCCCAGGACTCGGGCGTCAACTCGGTAAGGGCGTGCTTATGTCGATGGCCGCCTGCCCGGCGTGGCTCTACGCTGACCCTCACCACCGCGCTGGTCGCCGGCCTGGGCCTCGGCGTGGGCCGGCAAGCGGTCACCGCGTCACCACGCGCCGCGATACAGCTCGGGGTGGTCTGCGTCCTGATCGTCGCGGTCCTGCGCTCCGCCGGCCTGACCAACGGAAGCCGCCGCGGGCCCGAGAAGGGCGATGAATCAAGGTCCCATCAAGAACTTTGAGACAGGCTGTAGCTGTCTCGACCGACCTTATCCAGATGAGCGAGCGACACTCGCGCTCGTGCCCCGGCCGAGTCACGAACGGCCCGCCGGGTATCCCCGACGGACCGTTCGCTTTCAGTTGTCGCGTTGATCGGTTCTGCGAATGAGGTCAGCCGTCGGTGTCCGCCGAGTCGGTCATCAGCACCCCAGCCACGGCCGCGGCGACGGCGAGGATTGAACGCTTCACTTTCATTGCGCGGCTCCGATCAGAAGGACGGTCGGTGAGACAAACTGCCAACGGATCGCTCACCGGCGCCGGGATACGCCGCGAACCGACGGCGAGATTCCGCCGACCCCCGTTTGCGGTCGCGCCCCGGCACTCGGTGAGCCCCTCATCCGCCCAGGTCGCTTGCGTTACCGGAAGCGTCGCCGAACCCGCTTGGCAAATCCTTGGCAATTGGTGGCCGCTGGTCGAGGCCGGGATGGGGCTACCGGTCGCATCGCCCGCTAAAATGCGTCGATGGAGTTTCGACTGCTGGGCCCGGTCGAGGCTGTCCATGACGGAAGGCTCGTACCGCTGGGACGGCGGCAGGAACGATGCGTCCTGGCCATACTGGCCCTCGAACCAGGCCGTCTCGTGCCCGCCCAGCGACTCGCCGACCTGCTATGGGAGGAACAGCCGCCGCTCCAGGCGCGCGCCGCGGTCCAGGCCATGGTCTCGCACCTGCGGGCCGCCCTGCGGTCGGCGGAGCCGGCCGGGCCGCAGGTCGTGACCAGGGGCGGCGGGTACCTGCTCGCCACCGGCGCCGACACCGTCGACCTGCACCGATTCCGCGCCCGCGTCACCGAGGCCCGCGCGACGACCTCCCTGCGCACGCGGGCGGACCTGCTGTCGGCGGCGCTGAAGCTGTGGCGCGGCCCTGCGCTGGCCGACGTGGCCGACGAGCGGCTGCGCGCCAGGCTGTGCCCGGACCTTGACGAGCTGCACCTGCAGGCGCGCGAGGACTGGTTGGAGGCCCGGCTGGAGCTGGGAGAGCACGACGAGGTGACGGAGCCGCTCAAATACCAGGTCGCCGAGCATCCGCTGCGCGAACGGTCCCAGCGGCTGTTGATGCTCGCGCTGTACCGCGGCGGCAGGCGAGGCGAGGCGCTCGCGAGCTTCCGGGAGGCCCGGCGGTTGCTGGTCGAGGAGTTGGGCCTGGAGCCCGGGCCCGAACTTCAGGGGCTCCAGCGCGCCATCCTCTCCGACGATGGCGACCGGGCTCATCCCGCCCGAACTGGCCTCGGCCAGACCTCGCCCGCGCAGCTACCCGGCGACATCGTTCCGTTCACCGGCCGGGCCGGTCAGCTCGCCGAGCTCGACTCGCTGCTGTCCGGCGACCCGGGCTCGACCACCGCCGTGATCGTTGTGGCGATTTCGGGCACCGCCGGCGTCGGCAAGACCACCCTCGCGGTGCACTGGGCACAGCGGATCCGCGACCGCTTTCCGGACGGGCAGCTGTACGTCAATCTGCGGGGTTTCGACCCGTCCGGGTCGCCCACGAGCCGGGCGGAGGCACTGCGGGACTTCCTCGACGCGTTCGGGGTGCAGCCGTCGCAGGTGCCGCCCGGCATCCAGGCACAGGCCGCCCTGTACCGGAGCCTGATGGCCGGCAAGCGCGTGCTGGTGCTGCTCGACAACGCCCGCGACGCCGAGCAGGTACACGCGTTGCTGCCCGGTACGCCAGGCTGCGTGGCCGTGGTGACCAGCCGGGATCAGCTGTCCGGCCTCGTCGCCACCGACGGCGCCCACCTGCTGACACTCGACCTGCTCACGCCGGACGAGTCGCGCCAGTTGCTCGCCCGAAGGGTGGGCGCGAACCGGGTGGCGGCGGAGAGCGAGGCGGTCAACCAGATTGTGGACCGGTGCGCGGGGCTGCCGTTGGCTCTGGCCATCGTCGCCGCGCGGGCCGCAAGCGAGGCGTCCGTCCCGCTGTCGTACCTCACCGAGGAGATGGGAGGGTCACTGGGCAGCCTCGACGCCGACGACGTGCGCAGCGGCCTGCGCCGGGTCTTTTCCTGGTCCTACCGCACCCTCAGCGCACCCGGCGCGCGCCTGTTCCGGCTGCTGGGCCTGCACCCCGGCCCGGACATCACCGCTCCCGCCGCAGCGAGCCTGGCCGGCGTCCCGGCGGGCCTCGCCCGGTCGCTGCTCGCCGAACTGCGCCGCGCGCACCTGATCACGCAGCGCACCGCCGGTCGCTACTCGTTCCACGACCTGCTCCGCGCGTACGCGGCCGAACTCGTCTGGCTGGACGAGACCGAGGAGCAGCGGTACGCGGCCTCGGTCCGGCTGCTCGACCACTACACGGACACCGCGGACCGGGCCGCCAACCTGCTCCACCCGGGCCGCCATGCCGGTGCGACCGGCGCGCGGCGCGAGGGGGCGGAGCCAGAGAGCATCGCCGACCTAGACGCGGCGATGAACTGGTTCACGGCCGAGCACCTGGTACTCCTCGCCGTGCTGGCGCGCGCGGGGGCGGACGGTCACGACGCTCATGTCTGGCACCTGGCCTGGAGCCTGCGCAACTTCCTGGACCGCCGGAGGCTGTGGCCCGACCAGACCTCGGTCCAGCACGCGGGCCTGGACGCCGCGCTGCGGCTCGGGGACCGGTCCGCGCAGGCTCTCGCCCGCCGCAGCCTCGGGCGGGCCTACGCCGAGCTGGGCCGCGACCATGACGCCGAGCACCACTACCGCCAGGCTTTCGCCCTGTTCTCCGAGCTCGGCGACGATGCCGGCCGTGCCGGGATTCACATGTCCCTCGGCATGCTCGCCCAGCGGCAGGGCCGCACGCACGAATCCCTGCGCCAGCATGAGCAGGCATTGACGTTGTTCGAACGCGCCGACCACGTCTCTGGACGCGCGAACGCCATGAACAACATCGCGATGAACCACATGGAACTCGGCGACTTTCAACAGTCGCTCAGCATCGGTGAGGCGGCGCTCGCTCTGATCCAGAAGGTAGGCGACACTTGGGGCGAGGCAAGCACCTGGGACACGCTAGGGAACATCCATCACCAGCTCGGACACTACGACCGGGCGGTCGACTGCCATCGCACGGCGCTGGAGCTGGTCCGCCAGGCGGGCGACCGCTATCACGAATCCCTTGCCCTGCGCCATCTCGCGGACGCACACGACGCGGCACGCGACCCGAGCGCGGCGGCAGACGCCAGGTACGCGGCGCTCGAGATCCTCGACGAACTGGACCATCCCGACGCCGCGCTGGTGCGCGCAGAACTCCGCGAACGAAAGGCGGCTGTGTAGGGCGCCTCGTCGTCGGAACGGACAAGCCCGCGGGCGCCCGGCCGGGGCCGGACCCCGACCTGCCCCCACTGCCACACCACCGGGCACCGCGACCTGATCGCGGCGGCCATCATCGCCACCCGCACCCCGGGCGGCGGAACCGATGGCGAGACCCACCCGGTCTCGCGCGGGCGTCAGCCGGGCGGAGGTCGCGGTCATCGGTTCGCGAAGGAGGCGCCGACGCGAAGGAGCGCGTCGAGTACCCGCTGCACGGCTCGCCGCTCGGCGCGGTCGGGACGCAGCATGGCGAACACGTGCCGACCGGTCGCGATCCCGGCGAGCGGCCGGAGCACGACCTCCCCGATGGGAGTGGTGAACCGCGGCAACACCGCGACTCGATCGCCTCCGGCCACCAACGCCTCGACCAGCCGGTTGTCCCGTATCCTCTGCGCGATCCGAAGCGCCCGGCCGACTGCCGTCTCGACCGCCAGCCGAACGGTGTCGAAGGGATACCCCGTGGGTACACCGATCCATTCTTCGTCGGCAAGGTCTTCGGCGGTGACCGCAGGCTGTGAGGCTAGTCGGTGGCCGCGCGCCATCGCGATGTCGAGTGGCTCGCGCACCAGTTCGATGGTGTGCACGGCCGCCGCGCCCGCGACTGCGGGCTGGAGGCTGTGGCCGATCACGATGTCGTGGTCGACGACCTGGGCGGCGTATTGCGCCTCGGCGATGTCGAGGTCGGTCAGCCGCAACTGGATCGGTATGCCATCGAGGTCACGGAACACGCCCGGCAGCAGGAACGCCGCCGCGCTGGGCAGGGCAGCCACCGTGACCCGGCCGGCCGGCTGACCGCGGTAGTCATCCCAGCGTGCCTGCGCCCGGGCGACCGACTGCGCGACGTCGCGGCCGGCGTCGGCCAGGACGCGGCCGGCGTCGGTGAGCCGGACGCCGCGTCCGGCCGGCTCGACCAGCGGTACGCCGAAGGCACGCTCTGCGCTGCGCAGATGCTGCGACACCGCGGACGGCGTCCGGTGGGTCGCTCGGGCGACGCCCGTGATGCTGCCGCGCTCCGCCAGCTCACAAAGCAGTTCGAGGTAACGAACGTCCATTAAGGTAGCCTACATATTGGGTGCGTATCTTTTCGCTTGTCCTACATGGACGTACGGGTGACGATCGAGGCATGCCCGCTCGTCACCGCCTGATCGCCGCTGCCGTCGCCGCGTGCTGGGGCCTGAACTTCATCGCCATCGACGCTTCCCTCCAGCACTTTCCGCCGTTCTTCCTCGTGGCGCTGCGGTTCGCGCTCATCGCCGTGCCGACGGTGCTGTTGGTACCGCGCCCACGCGTACCGGCCCGCTGGCTGATCGGGTACGGGCTGGGTTTTGGCACCTTCCAGTTCCTCTTCCTCTACTGGGGAATGAGCGCCGGAATGCCAGCCGGACTGGCCTCGCTCGTACTCCAGGCGTCCGCGCCGTTCACCGTCCTGCTGGGCGCCGGGTTCTTCCGGGACCGCCTCGGTCCGCGTTCGGCCGTTGGCGTGCTGGTCGCCTGCGCCGGGCTGGCGGCAGTGGGATGGCAACGTATTCAGGGATTGGCGGCACTGGTCCCCTTCCTGCTCGTCGTGGCCGGCGCATTCTCGTGGGCGATCGGCAACCTGTGCAACGCTCGCGCACGCGCATCCAACCCGCTCCACCTCACCCTGTGGATGTCGGTGGTGCCACCGGTGCCGATGCTCGTCCTCTCGTTGGCCGTCGAGGGCCCGGCCCGGATCGGCGCCTCGCTCTCGACCTGGGACGCGCCGTCCGCGATGCCCGCCCTCGCGGGCCTGGCCTACACCGTGCTCATCGCGACGGTCGCCGGCTCCGGTGCCTGGTCATGGCTGATGGGCCGGCACCCGGTTGGCATGGTCGCGCCGTTCTCGATGCTCGTGCCGGTGGTCGGCATGACGGCGGCGTGGCTGGTCCTGGGCGAGCGGCCCGTGCCGGGCGAGGTCGTCGGTGGCATCGTGGTGATCCTCGGGGTACTCGTCGCTGGCTCCGGCCGGCGGATCAGCCGTCCGGTCTCCGACGGCTTCACACCGAGCCCGTCGGTTCCCGAGCCACCGCCAGCACTCCCGTGACGACAACTGACCACCGGCCCTCACCCGTGCCCGCCCGGGGTAGCGCTCAACGATCGGTCGGGTGTCTTGTCCCGCAGCCGTCGCAGCACTGGCTCGCGCCGCCGCCTCCCCCGGCTGCGGGAGTCCGTCAGCTGATGATGGTGATCTTCTCGGTGAGCGTCGTGGTATTTGCGGCGCTGTCCGTCGCTCCGGCCAGCAGGGTATGCGTACCCTTGGCCCACGTCGCAGCCTCGCGGGTGGAAAGCCCACGGCCGCAGCGAAGACGTCAAGGGCCTCGGGATCGGCTACGACTACGTTGGGGGCGGCGAGTGGCTCGAGCGTTCTGGGCGGCAGACCAGTACGCCTAATCTTCGTCGATGCCCAGCCACGGGTGAGGCAATGCGCTCGGCAGCGATCCGAACGCATTGACATCGGCAGGGTCGATTAGCGGTCGCCTATAACCCGTGGCATCGGCGGCGATCAGTTTCCTGATCAGAAGGGAGGTGCGTCCTCGCCCATCAACGCCAGCACGACGCCGCCCTTCCCGCTCTTGAGGCCCTGGACCACGACCTTGCCGGTGCTGCCGTCGGGCAACTCCAACGTAAAGGTCTTCCCGACCGCGTTTTTGGGGGCATTGCCGGCGCTGTTGGCGAGCCGGAAGTCGCCTGCCCACGGCGGGGTCCCACCCTTGCGGGCGGGCTCGGCGAAGAGCGCGGCGGTGCCGGGGATCCTGGTGCCGTCCGAGGAGAGAAGCACTGAGGCGCTGCGATAGGTAGCCATATACGTCAAGGCTACCCCGGACTGCGCTCGTTCGCGCCACGTCAACTGCCCCGCAATGTGAACGGCAACGGGGAGCGACCTTGATCTGGTCTCACCCCGAGGGTTGACGGGCGGAACTCGGGAGCGAGCCGGTAGGTGGCGAGCAGCACCCGTACGCCGGCCGCCTTCGCGAGGTGCCGTACACCTTGCGGTGGGTATAGAGCGACCCGCCGACGAAACCGCCACCGTGCAGCGCGACGATCGCACGGTCGAGGTCGGCGCCGTGCGGGACGAGCCACATCGCCGGCACACCGTCCGACGACACCTCCGCGTAGTCCAGGCCCCGCAACCCCGGCCTCGGTGGGCCGCTCACCGTCGGTGACGAGCGCCAGCCGGTCGCCCGGCTCCGGTAGCGGCAGATCAGGAGTCCTGGTCATCGGGCGGAGGGTGTGGACTGCACGAGCTCTGCCGGACCGGACGGGTCGTTCGTGGTGTCCGCCGGCCAGGACGGTGATCTCGCTGGCTGGAGGTGGTGGCGCGGCTGCCGGCGCGGACGGCCGGGGCGAGGGGTTGGACGGGCATGCGCGTTCGTACGTGGGATGGGGCAGATGGGCGGTTCAGGGTGTGGGTCGCAGGCCGTCGATCAGGATGTTCAGCAGGCGGCTTGCCCGGGCGTGGTGTTCGGGCGGGCGGGCCACGGTGAAGATGCCGATGAGGCTGGCAGCGATGTCTTCGGCGGTGACGTCGGCGCGCAGCTCGCCGGTCACCCGGCCGGCGTTGAGGATTTCGTCGATGGCCGCGAGCAGCTCGGTCTGGGTCTGAGCGTGGGCGATCTCGCCCGACTCGATCATCGCGAGCAGCGTGTTGAGCATGCCGTTCTTGGTCGCGATCCACTCCCCGAACAGTTCCATCCAGCGTCGCAGTGCCGCAGGCGGGGGAAGCTGGGCGAGCAGCTCGCGGGCGCCGTCGGTGAGCCGCGCGACCTGATCGCGGTAGACCGCGTCGACGAGAGACTCGCGGGTGGGGAAGTGTCGGTAGAGCGTGGCGATGCCGACCCCGGCTTCGCGTGCGATCGCGCGCATGGACGGTTCGGTGTCGGCGGAGACGAACACGCGGGTCGCGACGTCGAGCAGTTGGTTGCGGTTGCGAGTCGCGTCCGCTCGCAGCACGCGGGTGTCTGACTCTGTCAAAACGGATCACGCTCCGGTTATGGTACGGTGCCTCTCGTAAACGGAGCATAGTCCGCTTCTTGTTGCCTTCATTCGCCGCCCAAGGAGACACGTGAGCATGCAACAACCGAGCGTCAACACGTCGGCGACCACGAGCCGAGCGGTCCAGCTCGAATCATTCGGCGGCCCCGAGGTCCTCAGCCTCCGCGAGGTACCCGCACCGCAGGCCGGCTCGGGGCAGATCCGCGTGCGCGTCACCGCGGCTGGACTGAACCCGATGGACTGGTTCATGACCTCCGACGCGCAGACCGCCACTCGATTCGGCCTGAGCCTGCCCTCCGGGTTCGGGACCGACTATGCCGGGATCGTGGACCAGGTCGGTGACGGCGTGACCGAGTTCGCGGCCGGCGACCGAGTCTTCGGCGGCGCCCTCTCGCGCGCGGTCGCCGACCACGTAGTAATAGACGTGGCAGGGACCATCGCGGCCGGCGGCGACGCGCACCATACCCCCGACGGCGTCGACGACCGCACCGCCGCCACCCTCGCTATAGCGGGCTGCACAGCCGCCGCCGCGCTCGCCGTCGTCACACCCGGCCCGAGCGACACGCTGCTCATCGGCGGCGCGGGAGGCGGGGTCGGCGTGTTCGCCGTGCAACTCGCCCGCCTCGCGGGCGCGCGAGTGATCGGGACAGGATCGGCGACATCGGCCGATGCCCTGCGTGCCCTCGGGGCCGAGCCGGTCGCCTATGGCGACGGCCTGGTCGACCGGCTCCGTGCCCTGGCTCCCGCCGGCGTCACCGCGGCCATCGACCTGCACGGGACGGACACGGCGCAGGCGGCACGGAAACTTAGCGTTCCAGACGAGCGCATCACCACCATCGCCGCACAGATCGACGGAATCACACCGGCAAACGGCGCTAACGCTGCCCCCGGCGCCATAGAAGAGATTGCTCGCCTGGTCGCGGCAGGCCAGCTCCGCGTGCCCATCGCGGCAAGCTTCCCGGTCGAGCAGATCCGCGCCGCGGTCGAGCTTCAAGCCGGCCGGCACGTGCACGGCAAGGTCGTCATCGACCTCTAGGGTTGTCAAACGGCCGATGGTCGGTGGCGGCGCTAGTGTCGCGGCGGGTACGCCGACGACCTGGTCGCGGGACATGGTCGGATCGTGGCCGAGTTCTTCGACGAGGGCGTCTCCCGGCGGACGGCCTGGCCGGATCGGCCACAGGCCGCACAACTGTTGAAGGCAATCACCGACCCAGCGCGGGGGTTCGACGCGATCGTGGTGGGCGAGTACGAACGCGCCTCCCCCGGTCAGCAACTCAAACAACTAACTCTCATCCTCCGCAGCCACGGTGTGCAGTTGCGCCTGCCTGAGACCTACGGGCCGGTGGACTTCGACAACCCGCGCCAGTTGGCGCCGCTGGACCTGCTCGGCGGGCACTCCTGGCGGGAGGTGCAACGATCGCGATTCCGGTCGAAGGCGGCCATGCGCGCCCAGGTGATCGAGCAGGACAGCGCAACCCTGGCCATCGCCGTGGCCCTGGTCGCCGGCATCCCCGCACTCATCCAGACGACGAAGCAGGCAGCCAAACGCCACAACGCCGCACTCATCTGCCTCGCCCGACGCCGCCTCGACGTCCTCTACGCCATGCTCCGCGACAAACAGCCCTACCGGCCATCCCCCGCCGAACCCGCTCCGGCAGCTTGACAAAGACATAGGCACACCCCTCCCGTCGGCGCCGGGTCAACCATGAAAAAACCCTCAATTCGTGCGGCCAACGCAGCCTCGATGTGAGCGCTAACAAGAAAGCGCACCAAGCGTAGTTTCGGCCTCGTCAACTGTCGCCACCAGACCGTATAGACTCCCATCGATTGATACATCTGCTGGTCGATCTCAACACACTGTTTTCGTCGCTCAGCAGGTGACGAGCGCGGGAGATGGCCGGCACTCGTTACCTCTCGGTCACCGAATGATGAAATTTGCTGATTGCGACCTTGACACGAGGCCGAGGACCTCACTAGCGTTCCGAAATGTTACCGCTCACAGCGTCCACATAGAACCTTTTTGTTGCGATGACGTACGCAGGTGGCGACTGGCTGGATCGTGGTCGCGAATAGCCCTTCCCATCGGCCCTCGATGACGACTTCCATTGGTTCCAGGCGCACGGCACGCCGCCGTCCGGTGTGCCGGCAACACCGGCAACACATATCCGTACAAGCGGCTGACCGCGCGTCCGGCCGGACACCTCGCGCCCGTGTCGAGGCGATGCACCTCGCCGCCGCGGCCCGCTCCACTTGCCCGGCCGAGTGCGAGGAGTGCGTGGCAGTCAGGTCCGCGAGGACGAGTCCATAGCCAACCGCTAGGGAGAGGCAACCACAGCATGGAGAAGATCTCGCGCAGAGACGCTCTGCGTCTTGGCATGGCAGGCGCCGCGGCGCCCGTCGCGATCAGCGCCACGTCGATGCTCGCAGCAGCGCCGGCCGTAGCCGCCCCGAGCGATGCCGGGTCGGACACGCTCGTCGGCACGGTTGCCCAGCGCAACATCCCGAACCCGGCCAGCTGGACAGTCAAGCCGTTCGACAACAACCAGGTAGAGCTGCATCCCAGCCTGTTCACCGACAACCGCGACCGCATCCACCAGTTCCTGCTCAACTACCCGATCGACAACATGCTCTACCTGTTTCGGCTCGCCGTCGGGCTGCCCAACCCGCCCGGGTCGAGCCAGCCGGGCGGATGGGAGACGTCGGACGGCAACCTGCGTGGTCACTACGCCGGCCACTTCCTCAGCGCCCTTGCGTTGGGCTACGCCGGCAGCGGCAACACCGCATTCCTTGACCGGGCCAACTACTTCGTCGCCACGCTGGCGCAGTGCCGGGACGCGTGGGCCGCGGCCGCGGCCCAGCCCACGCCCCGGGTGGCTGGCAAGTTCGGCAGCGCCGTCAACCTGACCGGTTGCGGCAGCGCCAACACCGGCAACTCCGAACACCTTCAGCTGCCCGCCGGCGTCGTCGACGGCCTGACCGACTTCACCGTCGCGGTCTGGATCAACCCCACCGCGCTCACCAACAACACGGCCATCTTCGACTTCGGTACCAGCAACACCTCGCACATGTACCTGCAGGCGAACTCCTCGAACCACCCGGTTTTCGGCATCACCACCAACGGCACAGGTGGCCTGCAGACGGTCACCGGTACCGCGAAGCTGTCGACCGGCACCTGGACGCACCTCGCGGTGACACACGCCGGCAACACCACGACGCTGTACGTCAACGGAGTCGCGGTCAACACGAACACCGCGATGACCCTGTCGCCGGCGAGCCTCGGCGCGACCACGCTCAACTACATTGGTCGCAACCAGTATCCGATGGGCTCGGTCGAGTTCCTGAACGCGAAGGTCAGCGACTTTCAGGTCTACGACCACGCGCTGGCCGCGGACGAGGTGCAGAGCCTGACCACCAGCGAGGGCGGCAGCACCGGCGGCGGCAACGTGGTGTGGTACAGGTTCGCCGAGACCAACGGCCCGACCGCGGCCGACTCCTCGGGCAACGGGCGGGACGCGCACATCCTCGCGCCGACCGACGGCCAGCGGCACCCGGGTTTCCTGGCCGCGTACCCGGAGACCCAGTACATCCGGCTCGAGCAGCTGTCGACCTACAGCCCGATCTGGGCGCCCTGGTACACCTGCCACATGATCATGCGGGGTCTGCTGGACGCCTACCTCTACACGGGCAACGAGCAGGCGTTGTCACTCGTGACCGGGATGGCCGACTGGGCGCAGGGCCGGCTGACCAAGCTGCCGCGCACCACGCTGGACAGCATGTGGAAGATCTACATCGCCGGCGAATACAACGCTATGCCCGAGGTTCTCGCCGAACTGGCCGCGGTGACCGGCAACACCGGCTACCTCGAGACGGCCGAGTGCTTCGTCAACACGTATCTGTTCGACGCGGCGGTGGCCAACCAGGACACCATCAACGGCGAGCATGCCAACCAGCACATCCCCCAGTACCGCAGCTACCTGACCATCTACGACAACTTCAGCGACTCGGTCCAGCCGACCTACCGCGCGCCCGCCGAGCAGTACCTCACCGCGGCCAAGAACTTCTGGGACATGGTCGTACCGCACCGCATCTATGTCGACGGAGGCATGGCCGGTTCCGGCGAGATCTTCGGGGCACGTGACGTCATCGCCTCGACGATTCAGACGAGTAACGCGGAGACCTGCTGCGAGTACAACATGCTCAAGCTGAGCCGGAACCTGTTCTTCCACACGGCCGACCCGAAGTACATGCAGTACTACGAGCGCACGCTGTTCGGGCAGATCCTCGCCTCGCGGCGCAACACCAGCAGCAACACCAACCCGAACCTGACCTACTTCATCCCGGTCAACCCGGGCACCACCCGGGGCTACGGCAACCTCGGTACCTGCTGCGGCGGCACCGGTCTGGAGTCACACGAGAAGTTCCAGGACTCCATCTACTTCGCCTCCGTCGACGACACCGAGCTGTATGTCAACCTGTACATCCCCTCAATGCTGAACTGGGCGGCCCGGGGCATCTCGCTGGACCAGGCGACAAACTTCCCGACCGACCCGGCCGGGGACACCACCCTCACCGTCACCGGCAGCGGCCAATTCACCCTCAAGCTGCGGGTGCCGTACTGGGTGCAGAAAGGCTTCACGGTCCAGATCAACGGGCGGACCCAGTCCTTGAACGCGGAGGCCGGCACCTACGTGTCGATCACCCGCACGTGGAAATCGGGCGACACCGTCGACATCTCGATGCCCTTCACCATGCGTGCGGAGCGGGCCTTGGACCAGCCGGAGACCCAGGCACTGGCTTACGGCCCAGTACCGATGGTCACACTGTCGACGCAGAAGACCTACCTCGAGAGGTCGTTCTACGCGGGCCTGGAGCTCGACGGTGACGTCAGCCGGGCAATGACGCCGGCCGGGCCGATGACGTTCACTGCTAATGGGTTGACCGTCCGGCCGTTCTACATCGACGACACGACCCCGTACCACGTGTACTTCCACCGTGTCGAGCCGACCGTCGTGTTCGGCTCGAACAACACCGGAGTACCGAACGTGGCCCGCGAAGACGGACTGACCTTCCTCGATGTGGTGTGGTCGTCCGCGCCGTTTAAGACTCACGGTCAGTTGGTGAGCACCGTGGAGGCCGCGACCGTCGCCTTCGGGAATGCCGGCCTGCTCACCAGCTCCCAGATCACCGCGATCATGCAGGCGGCGGCGCACGCGCATCTGCTGCCGTAACCAGTCGCGCGCAACAGCCCGGGCGTACACGGGCGGACGATCCCGCCGCCGGCCGGTCCCGCAACGGACCCGCCGGCGGCGGGCGCGCAGACAGTCACGGCAGGCTCGTGTAGTGGACGATGCTCGCCGAGGACGGCCCTACTACTCGGGCAAGCACAAGCGGCACGGCGTCGACGTGCAGGTCCTCGCCGACACCTGCGGTGTTGACCACCTCGATCTCGATCAGGTCGTTCGGGGTGCAGCTGAGGATGTCACACAACGCGGCGAGGTTGTTTCATCGGCACCCAGCGGCGGTTGGGTGACCAGGCGGAACACCTGCTCTCGGGACAACACGATCCCGCGTTCGGCCAGCGGTGTGACCAGGTCGGTGATGGCACACCAGTCTCGACCAAACCCCCCGTCGATGGTCACGTAGTCGTTGCCGGAACTTCGCGGTGAGCAGCGTACCTGGCAAGGCCGAATGAATGGCGGGTGAGCACCTCGATACCTTCGTGCACGCGGTCGCATCGGTCGAGCCGACGCGCCTGGCATCTTCCGGGAATCACACCGTGGCGCTCTCGCGACCTGACCGTTGCGCGGAATGGCTCACTGACCGACCTCACCGACATTGCCAGGATCGCGAAGAGCCGACGCCTTGGCCGTCATGCGCGCCCAAGCAACGGTGATGACCTGAGGACCAGCGATAACGCCGGCGCGGTCTATAGCGTCGATGTCCTCCTGGATCTGTTCCCGAACTACGAAACGTGGACGGCCACCCACACCTGATCCACTGCCTTGTTGTGGACGCTCGTCGGCGTCCACAACAGGGCCACCCACAGTGAATGGGCTATCCGATTTTCTGTTCTGTCGCACTTCGGTGGTAACGGCGGGTGAGGTTAGCCGAGCAGGATGCGGTGTCGGAGGAGGTCGAAGCCGGCGCGTCCGTACAGCTGGCGTTTCAGCAGCTTGGTTTTGGTGTTGACGCCTTCGGTGGTGCCGTTGTGGTGGTTGTGGGTGAGAGCGTTGCTGATGGCGTCGCGGTCTTGGTCAGTCCGCGGGTGAAGGCGTGCAAGCGAGGTAGTTCCTCGGCTTGGGCGGTGGTGATCCAGGTGGTGGTAGCCCAGCTTTCTGATTTTCTTTAAGCAGCTGGGTGATCGGGGTGGCGGGATCCTGCTGGCGTCGACGGCGCAGATGTCCGCGATCGGGATCGACCAGGGTGGGCCGGTACTGCGGGGCGCGAATCAGCCGGTCGGCTTCGGGTATTCGGGCCGCGAGGGAATTGTGCCGGCCGGCTCCCTCCCGCGACCTAGTCCCGCGTCCAGTCAGTCGCCGCGTCCAGCCAGGCGCGGGGTTCGGCCAGGCCGCGTTCAGGCCGCCGGCGCGCCGGGCGTCATCAGGCCCGACTCGTACGCGGCGATGACCGCCTGCCCCCAGTCGCGCAGGCCCAGCTCGCTCAGCACGTTGCTGACGTGCGTCTTGACCGTATGCTCGCTGACCGTCAGTGCGGCGGCGAGCTCCGCGTTGGACAGTCCGCGCCCGAGCAGCCGCCGGGCCTCCCGCTCCCGGCCGGTCAGCACGTCCGGCCGTCCAGCCCGCCGCCCTCGCGCCGGTGCCGGATGAGGTCGGCGATCAGCCGCTTGGTAACCGTCGGGGCCAGCAGCGACTCGCCGGCCGCCACCACCCGTACCGCGTGCACGGGGTCGTCCCGGCGCACGCTCTTCAGGAGGAACCCGCTGGCCCCGACGTAGAGGGCGTCGTAGCCGTAGTCGTCGCGGTCGTAGGTGGTCAGCATGATGACCCGGCACTCGGCCCGGGCACAGATCAGCCGCGCGGCCTCGATGCCGTCCACCGCCGGCATCCGCGATTACCTGCAGCCGCGATGGGCGGCTGTCGCTCCGCTGAGGTGCTCAGTGGTTGCGGGGATCCGACCGGGCCCGGGGGCCGGGCTTCGCTTCACGCCCGATCCCCGGGGTCACCGCCACGGCGTCCTAGTTCAGGTCGATGCGCGGATCCGCTTCGTCAATCGCGGTTCACGCAAGTCTTGCCCTAACGTAACGGGTCTTCCTCGATCAGACATCGTCGGGATGTCACCCTCGCCTGTCAGCCTGGCGGAGCATCGCGTCTTGTTCAGGGTCGGACATGAGCTCCCGGACCTCTTGCGCACAGCGGCAACCGGCGGCAATCTTGGCAGCCCACGCCAGCGCCTCTTCGCGTGAGGCCACGTCGACGACCGAGAACCCGCCAATGACCTCCTTGGTCTCCGGGTAAGGGCCGTCGGTGACGATCCCGTCCGTGGCCACGACGCTCGCCCTCTGGCGTTCGAGTCCCGCGCCGAACACCCACACGCCGGCGTTCACAGCCTCCTTGACCACCGCGTGCGAGGCCTTGCCCACGTCGGCCCACTCCTCGTCGGGGATGTGGTCCATCGCGCCGTCACTGAACGAAATCAAGTACCGGGTCATCCCATGACTCCCTTGTCCCGGCGGCCTCGTCCGGCCGCCTCTCGCCTGTTCTACGAACGACTCACCCCGGATCCGACGCTATGCCAGAAGAATTCTTCACGGAAACCCCGCCGCTCGGCGCCCACGGGCGTCATGTCGCCCCTATTCGCGGAGATCATCGCCGCCGCCGGCTACGTACAGTCCCACACGGTCATCTGCCATCCCGATAGCCGGAAGGAAGAGCATCCACCACGCCACGGTCCAGCGGGCGATCGCATCCAGGCCAGTCGCTCACCTGAGTTTCGTGGCGTGTGCGACCAGCTCGTCGAGCATGGCGGTGACGTTCTTGGGCTGAGGGTCGCCGGGGGTGAAGCGGGTGTGGTCCTGAAAATCCTCGGCGAACGTCAGGCAACCGTTGAGCGTCTGCCGATAACCGCCAGATCGCTCAGGATCTGCCGCAGGTGCTCGACGGCGCGGATACCGCCCTGGATGCCGTAGCCGACGAACCCGGTCGCCTTGTCGTTCCACTCGGCGTACAAGAAGTTGATGGCGTCCTTCAGCGCGCCGGGGACTGAGCCGTTGTATTCCGGAGTGACGAAGGCGATGGCGTCGAATGAACTTATCTTCCGCGCCCAGGCGTGAGCGTGGGTGTGGGTGCGACCGGCGCGGGGACCGGGCTGCGTAAGCCAGTAGCGGCGAGAAGCGTTGTACCCACCGGTAGATCGTGACGTGATCGACTTCGACACCGCGCTCGACCAGGAGTTCTTCGACATCCCGGTAGGACAGGTTGAACCGGAGATACCAGCGGACCGCGACGACGATCACCTCAGACGGAAACCGGAACCCGGCGAACGCCGACCTCGGCGGCGACCACTGGCGACGGCAGGACGATGAAGCCACTACTCAAGTCTGCCTCGAGCTTGCCAACGCTCGATGCAACAGAGCCCCGCCGCGCCTCGGCCCAAGCCCCGCCACCAGCACCACCGGGCGGTGCACGGCTCGTGGAGGCGGCTCTATGGGCGATCGAATGTTGCTACCGAAAGTCACGAATAAACACATGTTAGTAACAGTGACTGCCTCGATTGAACCAGGGTGGCGGCCGTGTACGTGCCTCTGGGTCGGAGCCCGCCGACCGAAGGGAACGAAGGCGAGATGACGATCGTCTGACGACGGTTGTTATGGGCAGCAGGGGTTCGGCCCGCACGCGGGTCAGCCACTTTCTCTACAGACGGAGGTTGTGCATGGCGATCGAGCTGGTCGTGAATGGCAAGAAGGAGAAGGTCACCTCGTCACCTGACACGCCGCTGCTGTACGTGCTGCGCGGAGAGCTCGGCCTGACCGGGCCGAAGTTCGGCTGCGGCCTGGAGCAGTGTGGTGCCTGTTCGGTGCTGGCGAACAACGCGTCGAGGCGCTCCTGCGTGAAGCCCGTCTCGGACTTCGACGGGCAGAGCATCACGACGGTGGAGGGACTGCCGGCGGCCTGGGCGGAGGCCAAGAAGCTTCGGCATGTGGACCTGCACCCGATCCAGCAGGCCTGGATCGAGGAGCAGGTCCCGCAGTGCGGCTACTGCCAGAACGGGATGATGATTACCGCCGCTAACCTGCTCGCTAGCAACCCCGACCCGTCGGTCAGCGACATCATGACCGCGTTCAGCACCTCGGGACCGTCGGCGCACCTGTGCCGGTGCGGCACCTACGACGCCATCATCAAAGCGGTCCAGCGCGCCGCCAAGCTGATGGCCGAAGGAGCCGACGATGAGCATTAAAGAAGAGCCCCGGATGATCAGTCGACGCGGCCTGCTCAAGGCCGGCGGGGCCCTGGTCGTGATGTCGGCGGCGGTACCGGTCGCGCTCCGGCCGTCGGTCGCCCAGGCGGCGGCGACGGGCATGCCCTTCCCCACCCCCGTCCTGACCGACCTCTCCACGTGGCTGACAGTCCAAGCCAACGGCAGCGTCACCTGGCGCACCGGACACGTCGAACTGGGTCAGGGAAACCGGACCGCGCTCGCGCAGATCGTGGCCGAGGAACTCGACGTCGCGTTCGACAAGGTCACCCTGATAATGGGCGACACGAACGTCACCCCGGACCAGGGCGTCACGGCCGGCAGCACCACCATCGCCAGGGCGGGCACGCAGGCCCGGCTGATCGCCGCCGAAGCCAGGGCCACCCTGCTGTCCCTGGCCTCCAAGAAGTTGCACGCTCCGGTAAGTGAGCTCACGGTCGAAAACGGTGTGGTCAGCGTCCGCCAGGATCCGAAGAGCCACGGTTCAAAGGGCCATGGTTCTAAGGGGCACGGCTCGAAGGGGCACGGTTCGAAGGGCGACAGTTCGAAGAAGGTCAGCTACGGCCAGCTGGTGCACGGCAAGGCGCTCACCGCGGTGACGCCGATCGTGATCAACGGCCAGAGCACGACCGTCGGTGCCACGCCCAAGCCGTTCACCGAGTACAAGCTGGTCGGCAAGTCGATTCCGCGCGTCGACATCGTGGACAAGGTCAGCCAGAAGACCACGTTCGTCCAGGACGTCACGGTCCCGCACATGCTCCATGCCCGCGTCATCCATCCCAAGGGGATCGGCTCCACCGTCGTGTCGGTGGGTGAGCTGCCGGCCGGGAGCAACGCGCAGGTGGTGCGGCTGGGCAACCTGGTGGCGGTGGTCGCGAAGCAGGAGTGGGACGCGATCAAGGGAGCGGCCAACCTGCCGGTCACCTGGTCGGACTGGAACGGCCTGCCCACCACCGAAGACTGGCCGGCCACGATGCGCGCGATACCGGCGAATGTCATGACCCATGCCAGCCAGGGCGACTTCGACGGCGCCTTCGGCTCGGCCGCCAACGCCATGCAGACGACGTACCAGACCCCGTTCGAGAACCACGGCATGATCGGGCCGAGCTGCGGCGTGGCCGACGTGCGCTCCGACGGCCGGGTCACGGTCTGGTCCGCCACCCAGTACCCGCAGGGTCTGCGCAACGCCGTCGCGCAGATGTTGAACGCCTCCGTCGAGCAGGTGGAGGTGCTCTGGTTCGATGGCGCCGGCTGCTACGGGCGCCTGTCCTCGAATTACGATGACGCGGCCTCGGAGGCGGTGTTCCTGTCCCGGGAGCTGGGCAAGCCGGTGCGCGTGCAGTGGAGCCGCCAGGACGAGCACATCTGGGAGCCGCACGGCCCCGGCACCCTTCACGACATGGCGGCCGGGTTCGACGAGTCCGGCAACATCGTCGCCTGGAAGCACGAGGCTTTCATGGCGCCCAACAACGACGGCACCTTGCTCGGGCCGATTCTGGTCGGCGTGCAGACCTCGACCACCCGGGTGCCGGTCGGGAGTTGGACGGGTCCCGACCTGTACCAGTTCCCGAACCTGTTGGAGCTCGTGCACCAGATGCCGGAGTTCGGCGCGGGCACCTCGCCGTACCCGTTCGGCATCCGCACCACCTTCCTGCGCTCACCTGGCCAGTACCAGATCACCTTCGCGCAGGAGGCGTTCGTCGACGAAATCGCAGCCGCGGCTGGACAAGACCCGCTCGAACTGCGCCTGCGGTACCTTACCGATCCGCGGGCGATCGCCGTCCTGCAGGCGGCGGCGAAGGCGGGCAAGTGGGAGTCGCGGCCCTCGCCCAAGCCGGACGCGAGCACGAGCAACGGCACGGTCACCGGGCAGGGCATCGCGTTCGTCCTGCGCGACGGCACCTACGCGGCCGGGGTGGTCAAGCTGCAGGTAACCCCGGCAACGGGCCAGGTGCTGCTCACCGAGGTGACCGTGGCCCAGGACCAGGGGCAGATCATCAACCCACGCGCGATCGAGCACCAGATCTCCAGCTGCATCATCCAGACCGCGAGCCGGGTCCT
>NZ_BAABJQ010000054.1:0-30125 GCF_039543385.1 Rugosimonospora acidiphila | reverse complement strand
ATTCGCAGGGTGAGATTGCGGCGGCGGTGGTGGCGGGGGTGTTGTCGTTGTCTGATGGTGCGCGGGTGGTGGTGTTGCGGTCGCGGTTGTTGTTGGGGTTGGCGGGTTCGGGTGGGATGGTGTCGGTCGCGGCGGGGGCCGATGTGGTGGAGGGGTTGTTGCCGGAGGGTGTTGGTATCGCGGCGGTGAATGGTCCGTCGGCGACGGTGGTGTCGGGTTCGGTTGATGGCTTGGTGGAGTTTCGGGAGCGGTGTGAGGGGGTGGGGCTTCGGGTGCGGGTGTTGCCGGTGGATTACGCGTCGCATGGTCCGGCGGTGGAGGTGTTGGAACACGAACTTGTCGGGGTGCTGGAGGGTATTCGGCCTCAGCCGGCAACGGTGCGGTTCTTTTCGACGGTGACGGGTGGTTGGGTGTCGGGTGAGGAGTTGGATGCGGGGTATTGGTATCGGAATTTGCGGCAGCGGGTGTTGTTGGATCGGGCGGTTGAGGTGTTGGTGGGTGAGGGGTTCGGGGTGTTTGTGGAGTGTTCTGCTCATCCGGTGTTGACGGTGGCTTTGGGTGAGCGGGATGGGGTTCACGCGGTGGGTACGTTGCGGCGGGATCAGGGTGGTTGGCGGCAGATGTTGACCGCGGTTGGGCAGGCGCATGTGTTGGGGGTGCCGGTTGATTGGTCGGTGGCGTTGCCGGGCCGGTATCCGCACGTGGACCTGCCGACGTACCCGTTCCAGCATGAGCGTTTCTGGCCGCGGTTGGCCGCCTCGACCGGGGATGCTGCCGGGCTGGGGTTGACGGCCACGGGGCACCCGTTGCTCGGCGCGGTGATGACCCTGCCGGACCAGCCGGACGCCTACCAGTTCACCGGGCTGCTCAGCACCCGGGAGACACCGTGGCTGGCCGACCACGCCGTCGCCGGTACGATCCTGTTCCCCGGCACCGGATTCGTGGAGCTGGCCCTCTACGCCGGCCAGCACAGCGGCCACCCCGAACTGCGCGAGCTGACCCTGCACACGCCTCTCGCCCTGACCGACACGCCCGTGGCCGTACGGGTCACCGTCGGTGCGGCGGACCCGTCCCGGCAGGTTCAGATCCACTCTCAGCCCTCGGGCCGGCTCGACGAACCGTGGACGCTGCACGCCAGCGCGATCCTCGACGCAGAGCCCGCGCCGGAGCAGCCGTCGCCGGACCTGCCGCAGGCGTGGCCGCGGGCCGGTGCCGAGGCGCTCGACCTCGCCGGGTTCTACGACGAGTTGGAGGCGCACGGCTACCACTACGGCCTCGCGTTCCAGGGGTTGCGGGCCGCCTGGCGCGACGGCGAGACGGTACTGGCCGAGATCGCGCTCCCCACCGAACTGCACGGCGAGGCCGGGCGCTGGCTGCTGCACCCCGCGCTGCTCGACGCCGCCGTGCACCCGGCCACGCTCCTGCACTCCGCCGCCGACGCGGCCGCCCGCCTGCCGTTCGCGTGGACCGACGTGACCCTGCACGCGGCCGGCGCCACGGTGCTGCGAGTGGCGGTGAGCCCGACCGACTCCGGCGGGGTCCGCATCGTCGCCGCCGACGAGAGCGGCTCGCCGGTGCTGGCGGCCGGCTCGCTCGACATGCGGCCGGTGACCGCCGAGCAGCTGCGCTCGGTGGGTGCCGCGGCGGGCTCCGGCCTCTACGGCGTGCAGTGGCAGGCCGTGGCGCCCGGCCCGGACGCCCCGATGCCCGTACTGCTCGGGTCCGACGCGTTCGGCCTGGCCGAGGCGGGCGTGCCGCTCGCCGGTCGGCTCCGCAACCTCGCCGAGCTGGCCGAGTGGCCCAACGCCCGGTACGCGCTGGTGACCAGCGCCGGTGACCCCGACGACGTGCGGGCCCGGCTGTCCGAGCCGCTCGCCCTGCTGCGCGACTTCGCCGACGACGAGGGGCTCTCGGAGGTCACTCTGGTAGTCGTCACCCGGGCGGCCGTCTCCGTCAGCGGCGAGGATGTCGAGGACCGGGCCGGCGCGGCGCTGCGCGGCCTGGTCCGCTCGGCGCAGTCGGAACACCCGGGCCGGCTCGTGCTGGCCGACATCGACCGGCCGGCCGCCGTCACCGACCTGCTCAACCTGCTTGAGGCGGGCGAGCCGGAGCTGGCGCTGCGGGACGGGACCGGGTACGCCCCGCGCCTGGTGCGGGCCGCCGCCGCGGACACGCCGGTGACCTGGGACCCGGATCGCACCGTACTGGTGACCGGCGGTACCGGGACGCTCGGCGCCATGGTCGCCCGGCACCTGGCCACCCGGCACGGCGTACGCCACCTGCTTCTGCTGAGCAGGCAGGGCCCGGACGCGCCGGGCGCGGCCGAGCTGATCGCCGACCTCGAGCGCGTGGGTGCCGACGCTCAGGCCGTCGCGTGTGACGTCGCCGACGAGCACGCCCTGGCGGCGGTACTCGCGAAGATCCCGGCGGACCACGATCTGGGCGCGGTGGTGCACGCCGCCGGGGCGCTGGACGACGCGCTGCTGGCCGAGCTCACTCCGGAGCGGCTCGACACCGTGCTGCGGCCGAAGGTCGACGCCGCCCGCCACCTGCACCAGCAGACCGAAAACCGCAAGCTCGACGCGTTCGTGCTGTTCTCGTCCTTCGCCACCACCGTTGGCGGGGCGGGGCAGGGCAACTACGCGGCGGCCAACGCGTACCTGGAGGCGCTGGCCCAGCACCGCGCCGCGCACGGCCTTCCTGGTACCGCACTCGCGTGGGGGCTGTGGGCCCAGCGCAGCGGCCTGACGTCTCACCTGAACGACGGCGACCGGCGCCGGATGAGCCGCTCCGGCATCGAGGCGCTGGACAGCCAGCGGGCCCTGGACCTGATGGACGAGGCCGTCGCCACGGGCGACGCGCTGCTGCTGCCGGTCGGGCTGGACCTGAGCCATTTCTCCGCGCGGGCGGCCACCGCCGGGGTGCCGCCGCTGCTGCGGGCCCTGGTCCGCGCGCCGCTGCGCCGGGCCGGCGGGCCGGACACCGCGGAGCGCGGCGGGCCGGGGCTGGCCGAGCGGCTGGCCGGGGTGGACGAGGCCCGGCGGGCGCGCACCGTGCTCGACATCGTGCGCCGGCAGGTCGCGGCGGTGCTGGGCTTCTCCTCGGCGGCGGCGGTCGAGGCCGGCCGTGGCTTCCTGGAGATGGGCTTCGACTCGCTGACCGCGGTCGAGCTGCGCAACCGGCTGCACCACGAGACCGGGCTGCGGCTGCCGGCCACCATGGCCTTCGACTATCCGACCCCCGACGCCCTTGCCGCGCACCTGCTGGAGCGCGCCACGGCGAACGGTGCCGCCGCGACCAACGGCGGCGCCGGAACGAACGGCGGTGCCGGCGATCCGGCGCACGCCGAACTCGACCGACTCGCGGCCGTCCTCGGCGGCCTGCGCACCGACCCCGACGAGCACGACGTCATCGCGGGCCGGCTGCGCGATCTGCTCACCCGCTGGACCGAGCGGCGCCCGGCCCAGCAGGACTCCGGCGACCTGGCCATGGCCACGGCGGAGGACATCTTCGATGTCCTCGACAACGAATTGGGACTGTCGTGATGACGAACGAAGAGAAGCTCCTCGAATACCTCAAGCGCGCCACCGCCGACCTGCGTGAGACCCGCCGCCGGCTGCAGGAGAGCGAGGACCGCGAGCACGAGCCGATCGCGCTGATCGGTATCGGCTGCCGGTACCCCGGCGGGGTCCACACGCCCGAGCAGTTCTGGGAGCTGATCGCGTCCGGCCAGGACGCGGTGACCGGCTTCCCCACCGACCGTGGCTGGGACGTCGAGGCGCTCTTCGACGACGACCCCGACGCTCCCGGTACCAGCTACACCCGCCAGGGCGCGTTCGTGCACGACGCGGCCGAGTTCGACGCCGACTTCTTCGGCATCACCCCGCGCGAGGCCGCCGCCATGGACCCGCAGCAGCGGCTCCTGCTGGAAATCTCCTGGGAGGCCATCGAGCGCGCCGGGATCGACCCGCACACGCTGCGCGGCACGCGGGTGGGCGTGTTCGCCGGCGTGATGTCGCAGGACTACGCGGCGCGCCTGCTGCTGGCCCCGGACTCCTTCGCCGAGTACGAGGCATTCCTCGGCAACGGCAACGCCGGCAGCGTGGCCACCGGGCGCATCTCGTACACGCTCGGCCTGGAGGGCCCCGCCGTCACGGTCGACACCGCCTGCTCGTCGTCGCTGGTCGCGCTGCACCTCGCCGCGCAGGCGGTACGCCGTGGCGAGTGCACCATGGCGCTGGCCGGCGGGGTGACCGTGATGGCCACGCCCGGCACGTTCACCGCGTTCAGCCGCCAGCGGGGGCTCGCCGAGGACGGCCGGTGCAAGTCGTTCGCCGATGCCGCCGACGGTACCGGCTGGGGCGAGGGCGCGGGCGTCGTGCTGGTGGAGCGGCTGTCCGAGGCCCGCCGCAACGGCCACCCGATCCTGGCCGTGCTGCGTGGTTCGGCGGTCAACCAGGACGGTGCCAGCAGCGGGCTCACCGCCCCGAACGGCCCATCCCAGCAGCGCGTCATCAAGGCCGCGCTGGCCGCCGCCGGGCTCACCACCGGCGACGTCGACTTGGTGGAGGCGCACGGCACCGGCACCGTACTGGGCGACCCGATCGAGGCGCAGGCGCTGCTGGCGACCTACGGGCAGGACCGCCCGTCCGACCGGCCGCTGTGGCTGGGATCGGTGAAGTCGAACATCGGCCACACCCAGGCCGCGGCCGGTGTCGCCGGCCTGATCAAGACGGTGCTCGCGATGCGGGCCGGCGTCATGCCGCCCACGCTGCACGTGGACCAGCCCTCCGGCCGGATCGACTGGTCGGCCGGCGGGGTACGGCTGCTGACCGCCGCCCGGGACTGGACGCAGACCGACCACCCCCGGCGCGCGGCCGTCTCGTCGTTCGGGGTGAGCGGCACCAACGCCCACGTCATCGTCGAGGAGGCGCCGGCCGGTGCCGAGGCGCCGGTTACTGAACCATCCACTGTGGAGCTTGACTCGCCGGTCGTGCCGTGGGTGCTGTCCGCGCGCTCGCCCGGTGCCCTCGCGGGCTGGGCGCGGAACCTGCTCGGCCGGGCAGCCGGCGACGAGCCGCTGGCGGTCGGGCGGGCACTGCTGACCACCCGGTCGCGCTTCGAGCACCGCGCGGTCGTCCTGGGCGCCGACCGCGACGAGCGCACCGCCGGCCTGACCGCGCTGGCCGGGGACGCTCCCGACGCCAACGTGGTGACCGGCCGGGTCGTGCCCGGCCAGACCGTCTGGGTGTTCCCCGGGCAGGGCTCCCAGTGGACCGGCATGGCCACCGAACTGCTCGACACCGCGCCCGTCTTCGCCGACACCATCGCCGAGTGCGAGGCCGCGTTCGGGGGCCTGGTCGACTGGTCACTGATCGAGGTGCTGCGCGGCGGCGATGACCTGGAGCGGGTCGACGTGGTACAGCCGGCGCTGTTCGCGGTACACGTCGCCCTCGCCCGGCTGTGGCAGTCGTACGGGGTCGTTCCCGACGCGGTGATCGGCCACTCCCAGGGTGAGATCGCCGCGGCCGTGGTCGCCGGGGCCCTGAGCCTCGCCGACGGCGCCCGCGTCGTGGTGCTGCGCAGCCGCGCACTGGTCGCGCTGTCCGGCTCCGGCGGCATGGTCTCCGTCGCCGCACCCGCCGAGCAGGTGAGCGCCCTGCTGCCGGCCGGTGTCGAGATCGCCGCCATCAACGGCCCGGGTGCGACGGTCGTCTCCGGACCCGTCGACGCGCTCGCCGACTTCCGGGCCCGCTGCGACGACCTGCGTACCCGCGTGCTGCCGGTCGACTACGCCTCGCACTGCGCGCTGGTCGAGCCGGTCCGCGACGAGTTGCTGTCCGTGCTGGCCGAGATCGAGCCGACCCGCGCCGAAACGCCGTTCTTCTCCACCGTCACCGGCGGCTGGTTGTCCGGCGAGGAACTCGACGCCGGGTACTGGTATCGCAACCTGCGGCAGACCGTCCGGCTCGACGAGGCCGTCACCACCCTGATCGCCGAGGGCTACACCCGGTTCCTGGAGAGCTCCGCCCACCCCGTGCTGACGCCGGCCATCGCGGCGCACGAGGACGTGCACACGGTGGCCACCCTCCGGCGCGGAGAGGGCGGCCCGCGCCGCTTCCTGACCGCGCTCGCCGAGGCGCACTGCGCCGGCGTGGACGTGGACTTCGGCCCCGCCCTGCCCGGCGACCCGCCCCGCGTCGACCTGCCGACCTACCCGTTCCAGCGCCGCCGCTACTGGCTCGACGTCGCGCTCGACGGCGGCGGCCGGACGGCCGACCCCGACCAGTGGCGCTACCGCGTGCGGTGGACGCCGGTCGTCGTGCCGGCCGCGGACACCCCGGCCGGCCGCTGGCTGGTGGTCAGCGACGAGCCGGACCAGCGGCGCCTGCCCGTGCCGCCCGGCGACGGCGTGACGGTTCTCGGCTGGGACGCCGACCCCACGCCGTACCTGGCGGATCCGGAGCTCACCGGCGTCATCGCCGACCGGCCCCGGCTCGGCGGGCTGCTCACGCTCGCCCAGCGCCTGGCCGCCGTGGACCGGGACGCCGCGCTGTGGATCGTCACCCGTGGCGCCGTCACCACCGGACCCGACGACCCCACCGTCCCCGATCCGGCACAGGCCGAGGTCTGGGGCGCCGCCCGGGTCGTCGCCCTGGAGGACGCGCGGCACTGGGGCGGCATCGTCGACCTGCCCACGGACGCCGACCCGTCCACGGATTACGCCGGGGGCATTGTCGCGATCCTGGCCGCCGACACCGACGAGGACCAGCTGGCGGTGCGCGGTAACGCCGTCCTCGCGCGCCGTCTGGTCGTCGCGCCGCCGCCCGCCGTCACCGCGCCCTGGCGCCCCGAGGGAACCACCCTGATCACCGGCGGTACCGGCGCGCTCGGCGCTCACGTCGCCCGGAGGCTCGCCCGCAACGGCGCCCGCCGGCTCGTCCTGGCCAGCCGGCGCGGCCCGGACGCGCCGGGTGTCGCCGAGCTGAGCGCCGAACTCGCCCAGGCCGGCGCCGAGGTGGCCGTCGTCGCCTGCGACCTCACCGATCGCGAGCGCCTCGCCGCCCTGATCGCCGCCGAGTCACCAGCTACCGTGGTGCACGCCGCCGGCCTCCCGCAGGCCACCGCCCTGGTCGACCTCACCGCGGACGAGTGCGAGGCGATCGTCGTCGCTAAGGCGGACGCCGCGGACGTGCTCGACGACCTGCTCGGCGACGCGGCCACCACGCTCGTGCTGTTCTCCTCCAACTCGGGCGTGTGGGGCAGCGCGGGCCAGTTCGCGTACGCCGCCGCCAACGCCCACCTCGACGCGCTGGCCGAGCGCCGGCGCGCGAACGGGCGGCACGCCCTCGCGGTGGCCTGGGGTTCCTGGGCCGGCGACGGGATGGCCGCGGCCGACGGCGCCCGCGAGCACCTGCGCCGCCGCGGCCTGCGTGAGATGGCCCCGGACCAGGCGCTCGACGCCCTGCAGCGCGCGCTCGACGCGGACGAGACCTTCGTCGCCGTCGCCGACGTCGACTGGGCTCGCTTCGCCGCCGGCTTCACCGCGTCCCGCCGCCGCCCGCTGATCGACGAGCTGCCCGGGGTCCGCGAATTCCTGGCCGAGAACGAGGGCGGTGACCGGCCGGCCGGCAACGAGCGGGCCGCACGGCTCGCCGCGCTGCCCGCCGCCGAGGCGGTACCCGACCTGATGGAGCTGATCCGGTCGGAGGCGGCCGTGGTGACCGGGCACGACGGCGCCGCCGCCGTCGACCCCGACCGCGCGTTCCGCGACCTCGGCTTCGACTCGCTGACCGCAGTCGAGCTGCGTAACCGACTGGTCGCCGCGCTCGGACTGCGCCTGCCGGCCACCCTGGTCTTCGACCACCCCAACCCGCGGGTACTCGCCGCCCACCTGTGGGACCGGCTGGCCGGCAGCACCGCGGAGCAGGCCGTCGAGGTCGCGACCGCCAGCGACGAGCCGATCGCGATAGTGGCGATGGGCTGCCGCTACCCGGGCGGCGTCACCTCGCCGGAGCAGCTGTGGCAGCTGGTCGCCGACGGGGTCGACGCGGTGACCCCGTTCCCCGCCGACCGCGGCTGGGACCTGGACACGTTGCTCGACCCCGACCCCGACCGGCTCGGCGCGAGCCACACCCGGGAGGGTGGTTTCCTGGACGGCGCCGGCGCGTTCGACGCGGACTTCTTCGGCATCTCGCCGCGTGAGGCGCTGGCGATGGATCCGCAGCAGCGGTTGCTGCTGGAGACGTCGTGGGAGACGTTCGAGCGGGCCGGGATCGACCCGAGGTCGCTGCGTGGCAGCCGGATCGGCGTGTTCATCGGCGCCACCTCGTCCGGCTACGGCGTCGGCGCGGACGACTCCACCGGTGGCTCCGAGGGCTACATGCTGACCGGCAGCGCCCCCGCGGTGCTCTCCGGGCGGCTGTCCTACACGTTCGGCCTGGAGGGGCCGGCCGTCACCGTGGACACCGCCTGCTCGTCGTCGCTGGTGGCGCTGCACCTGGCCAGCCAGGCCCTACGCCAGGGCGAGTGCACGTCGGCGCTGGCCGGTGGCGTCGTGGTGATGGCGCACCCGTCGGCGTTCGTGGAGTTCTCCCGGCAGCGGGGCCTGGCCGGTGACGGCCGGTGCAAGTCGTTCGCCGAGGCGGCCGATGGTACGGGTTGGGGTGAGGGTGTCGGTCTGGTGCTGCTGGAGCGGCTGTCGGACGCGCAGCGGCTGGGGCACCGGGTGCTGGCGGTGGTGCGTGGTTCGGCCGTCAACCAGGACGGTGCCTCCAACGGCCTGAGCGCGCCGAATGGTCCGTCGCAGCAGCGGGTGATCCGGGCGGCGTTGGCCAACGCCGGCCTGTCGACCACCGACGTGGATGTGGTGGAGGCGCACGGTACGGGTACCCGGTTGGGTGATCCGATCGAGGCGCAGGCGTTGTTGGCGACGTATGGGCAGGATCGGCCGGAGGATCGGCCGTTGTGGTTGGGTTCGGTGAAGTCGAACATCGGGCACACCCAGTCCGCGGCCGGCGTGGCCGGCGTCATCAAGATGGTGATGGCGATGCACGCGGGCGTGCTGCCGCGCACCCTGCACGTGGACGCGCCATCGTCCCATGTGGACTGGACCGAGGGTGCGGTCCGGTTGCTGACCGAGCAGCGGGAGTGGGTCGGCGACGGCCCGCGCCGCGCCGGGATCTCGGCGTTCGGGGTCTCCGGCACCAACGCGCACGTACTGCTGGAGCAGGGCCCGGAAGCGGCGGCGCGGACCGCATCCGTTGACGGCGCCGTGCGGCCTTCCGTGCCGTGGGTGTTGTCGGGTCGTAGTCGTGGTGCGGTGGCGGATCTGGCGGGTCGGTTGTTGCCGTTGGTCGATGGTGGTGACTCGGTGGCGGCGGGGTTGTTGAACCGTGGGTTGTGGGAGTGCCGTTCGGTGGTGTTGCCGTCGGGGCTGAGCGCCGGTTTGGCGGCGTTGGCCGAGGGCCGCGAGTCGCCGTTCGTGGTGTCGGGTGAGGCGTTGCCGACACCGTCCCGGTTGGGTGTGGTGTTCACGGGTCAGGGTGCGCAGCGGGTGGGAATGGGTGCTGGCCTGGCACAGGTGTTTCCGGTGTTCGCGGGGGCGTTGGATGAGGTGTGTGGGCTGTTCGGGTCTGGTTTGCGTGAGGTGATTGAGTCGGGGGTGGGGTTGGAGCGTACGGGGTGGGCGCAGCCGGCGTTGTTTGCGGTGGAGGTGGCGTTGTGGCGGTTGTTGGAGTCGTTCGGGGTGCGTCCGAGTGTGGTGGCGGGTCATTCGATTGGTGAGGTTGTTGCGGCGCATGTGGCGGGGGTGTTGTCGCTTGTGGATGCGGTGCGGTTGGTGGCGGCGCGGGCGTCGTTGATGGAGGCGTTGCCTGAGGGTGGGGCGATGGTGGCGGTGAATGTGTCGGAGGACGCGGCACTGCGGGTGCTGCCCGGGGGTGTCGCGGCCGTGAACGGTCCTTCCTCGGTGGTGTTGTCCGGGGCTGAGGGTGAGGTGTTGGCGGCGGTTGAGGCTTTGGGTGAGGTGCGGTCGCGTCGGTTGGTGGTGTCGCATGCGTTTCATTCGGTGTTGATGGAGCCGATGTTGGCGGAGTTCGCGGCGGTGGTGGAGTCGTTGGAGTTCGGTGAGCCGGTGTTGTCGGCGGTGTCGACGGTGACCGGGCAGCCGGTGGAGCCGGGTTTGTGGACGGATCCGGGGTACTGGGTGGAGCAGGTCCGTAAGACCGTGCGGTTCGGTGACGCGGTGTCGGCGTTGGAGGGGTCCGGGATTTCGGCGTTGTTGGAGTTGGGTCCGGATGGTCCGTTGACGGCGGCGGCGAAGGAGGTTCTGGGTTCTGGGGTGACGGCGGTGGCGGCGCAGCGCCGGGACCGGGATGAGGTGGACACGTTCCTGTCGGCGCTGGCCCGGTTGTATGTGACGGGTACGCCGGTGCAGTGGCCGAACTCGGCGGCACCGGAGTTGGAGCTGCCGACGTACCCGTTCCAGCACCAGCACTACTGGCTCAAGTCGGCCAGGCCCGCCGCGAGCACCGCCGCCGATGAGGCGTTCTGGTCGGCGGTGGAGCGCGACGACCTCGCCACCGAGCTCGGCGTCACGCCGGCCCTCGCCGACGCCGTCCGACCCGCCCTCGCCGAATGGTGGCGCCAGCGCCAGGAGACGTCCGCGGTCGACTCGTGGCGCTACCGCGTCGTGTGGCGGCCGGTCGACACCGCACCCGCCCGGCTGGCCGGCACCTGGCTGGTCGTCACGCCGGCCGACGGCAGCGGCCGGGACGTCGTCGAGGCCCTCCGCGCCCACGCCGACGACCTGGTCGAGATCACCGAAACCGAGTGGCCGGAGCGGGCCGCCGATCGGCAGCCGCGCGGCATCGTCTCGCTCCTCGCGCTGTCCCCGGGCAACGAGCTCGCCGGGAACCTGCCGCTGCTGTCCGGCGACGGCGATGGCGTACCGCTCTGGTGCCTGACCCGCGGCGCGGCCGCGACCGGCCCGGCGGACCCGCCGACCGCGCCGGAGCAGGCCCAGAGCTGGGGACTCGGCCTGGTCGCCCAGCTGGAGATCACCGACCGGCAGGTCGGGCTGCTCGACCTCCCACCGGTACTCGACGACCGGGCCGCCGCGCGGCTGGCCGGCGTCCTGGACGGCGGGCCCACCGAGGACCAGCTGGCGCTGCGGCCGTCCGGCCTGTCCGCCCGGCGACTGGTACGCGCACCGCAGCGCGCCAACGCCCGAGACTGGCGGCCACGCGGCACGGTGCTGATCACCGGCGGGACCGGTGCCCTCGGCGGCGCGCTGGCCCGAACGCTGGCCGCCGACGGGGCCGAGCACCTGCTCCTGGTCAGCCGGGCCGGCGACCGGGCGCCCGGCGCGGCCGACCTGGCCGACGAACTGCGCGCCGCCGGTACCGCCGTGACGGTGGCCGCCTGCGACCTCACCGACCGGGACGAGGTCGATCGCCTGCTCGCCTCGGTACCCGCACAGGCACCGCTCACCGCCGTGTTCCACGCCGCGGGGTACGGCCGGTTCACGCCGCTGGCCGAGGCCACGCCGGCCGACCTCGCCGAGGTGAGTGCCGCGAAGGTGCTCGGCGCCCGGCACCTGCACGAGGCGCTGGGGGACACCCCGCTGGACGCGTTCGTGCTGTTCTCCTCGATCGCCGGGGTCTGGGGCAGCGGCCACCAGGGCGGTTACGCGGCCGGCAACGCGTACCTCGACGCCCTCGCCCTGTACCGACGGTCCCGCGGCCTGGCCGCGACCGCGGTGGCGTGGGGACCGTGGGGCGGCACCGGCATGGCGGCCGGGGAAGAGGCCGAATCCGAGCTGCGCCGCCGCGGCCTCCGGCCGCTGCCGCCGGTGACCGCGCTCGCGGCCCTGCGGCAGGCGATCAACGGGCAGGAGGCCACCGTGGTGGTGGCCGACGTGGACTGGGACCGGTTCGCCGCCGGATACGCCGCCCAGCGCGCCCGCCCGCTCATGGCCGAGCTGCCCGACTTCGCCGCCGCTCAGCAGGGCCGGCAGCGCGGCGGCGCGGACGCGGACCGTTTCCACGCGCGCCTCGCCGCGGTGCCCGCCGCCGAGCGCCCCCGGGCCGTCACCGACCTGGTGCGCCGGCACGCGGCCACGGTGCTCGGCCACGCCGGCGCCGACGCGATCGACCCCGGCCGGCCCTTCGCCGAACTCGGCTTCGACTCGCTCACCGCGGTGGAGCTGCGCAACGCGCTGAGCGCCGAGACCGGCGTCGCGCTGCCGACCACGCTGGTATTCGACCACCCCAACGCCGCGGCCGTCGCCGAGTTCCTGCTCGGTGAGCTGGGCTCGGGCACCCCCGATGAGCAGATCGCCGTGGCGTCCACGGCGACCGTCGAGCCGATCGCGATCGTCGCGATGAGCTGCCGTTACCCCGGCGACGTGCGGTCCGCCGCGGACCTGTGGCGGCTGGTCGCCGAGGAGCGCGACGGCATCGCCGGCTTCCCCGCCGACCGGGGCTGGGACGTGGAGACCCTGTTCGATCCGGACCCGGACCGTCCCGGGCACAGCTACGTGCGGGACGGCGGGTTCGTCACCGGCGCCGCGGACTTCGACGCCAGCTTCTTCGGCATCTCGCCGCGCGAGGCGCTGGCCATGGACCCGCAGCAACGGCTGCTGCTGGAGGGCGCCTGGGAAGTCTTCGAGCGGGCCGGCATCGATCCCCGGTCGCTGCGCGGCAGCCGGACCGGCGTGTTCGCCGGCACCAACGGCCAGGACTACGTGCACCTGATGACCAGGGCGGCCGACGACGTCGAGGGCCACCTGCTCACCGGCAACACGAGCAGCGTGGTGTCCGGCCGGATCTCGTACACGCTGGGGCTGGAGGGGCCCGCCGTCTCGGTGGACACCGCCTGCTCCTCGTCGCTGGTGGCGCTGCACCTGGCCGTGCGGTCGCTGCGGTCGGGCGAGTGTGACCTGGCCCTGGCCGGCGGCGTCACCGTCATGTCGACCCCGGGCGCCTTCGTCGAGTTCTCCCGGCAGGGCGGCCTGGCCTCCAACGGCCGGTGCAAGTCGTTCGCCGAGGCGGCCGACGGCACCGGTTGGGCCGAGGGGGCGGGCCTGCTGCTGGTGGAGCGGTTGAGCGATGCGGTACGCCACGGGCATCCCGTGCTCGCGGTGGTCCGGGGTTCCGCGGTCAACCAGGACGGTGCCTCCAACGGGCTCACCGCGCCGAACGGCCCGGCCCAGCAGCGGGTGATCCGTGCCGCGCTGAGCGACGCGCGCCTGTCGCCCGACGACATCGACGCCGTCGAGGCGCACGGCACGGGGACCCGGCTCGGCGACCCGATCGAGGCGCACGCCCTGCTCGCCGTGTACGGCGGCGAGGACCGCGACCCGGACCGTCCACTGTGGCTCGGCTCGATCAAGTCGAACATCGGTCACACCCAGGCCGCCGCCGGGGTGGCCGGCGTGATCAAGATGGTGATGGCGATGCGCGCCGGTACCCTGCCGCGCACGCTGCACGTGGACGAGCCGTCCCGCCAGGTCGACTGGAGCGCCGGCGGGGTACGCCTGTTGACCGCCGCGCGGCCCTGGGAGGCGCCGGGGGACCGGCCTCGCCGGGCCGGGGTCTCCTCCTTCGGCATCTCCGGCACCAACGCGCACATCCTGATCGAACAGGCGCCGCAGCCGGCCGTCGAGCGCGCGCCCGAGCCGGTCGGGCCGCTGCCCTGGCCGCTGTCCGCCCGCACCGCCGAGGCGCTGCGCGACCAGGCCGCCGCCCTGCTGCCGATGCTGCGCGACCCCGCCGCCCGCGCCGACGACATCGGACTCACCCTGGCCGCCGGCCGTGCCGCACTGGAGCACCGGGCCGTCGTCGTGGCCGGCGACCGGGACGGCCGGATCCGAGCGCTCGAGGCCGTCGCCGCCGGTACGGACGCCGCCACGGTCACCGCCGGCGTCGCCGGTGACCCGGGCCGGCTCGCCGTGCTGTTCAGCGGGCAGGGCTCCCAGCGCGCCGGCATGGGCCGCGAGCTGTACGCGCGCTACCCGGCGTTCGCCGACGCCTTCGACGCGGTCTGCGCGCACTTCGACGCCCACCTCGACCGGCCGCTGCGCGACCTGGTGCTCACCCCGCCGGACGGCACCTCCGGCACGCCGCTGGACGAGACCGGATACACCCAGCCCGCGCTGTTCGCCATCGAGGTGGCCCTCTACCGACTGCTCGAACACTGGGGGGTGCGCGCCGACGTGGTGGGCGGCCACTCCATCGGCGAACTCGCCGCCGCGCACATCGCCGGGGTGCTGTCGCTGGCCGACGCGGTCACCCTGGTCGCGGCGCGCGGCGCGCTGATGCAGGCGCTGCCCGCCGGCGGGGCGATGGTGTCGCTGGCCGCCGCCGAGGACGAGGTCGACGCCGCGATCGCCGGCGACCCGGATGCCGCCGGGGTCGGCGTCGCCGCGGTGAACGGCCCGCGCTCGGTGGTGATCGCCGGCGACGAGGAGGCGGTGTCGCGGATCGCGGCCGGGTTCGCCGAGCGCGGCGTGAAGACCCGGCGGCTGCGGGTGAGCCACGCGTTCCACTCGCCGCACATGGAGCCGATGCTCGACCGGTTCCGCCGGGTCGCCGAGGGCCTCACGTACGCGCCCCCGGCCATCCCGATGATTTCCAATCTGACCGGGACGCTGGTCCGCGACGAGGTGACCGGCCCCGACTACTGGGTGCGGCACGTGCGCGAGGCGGTCCGGTTCGCCGACGGCCTGCGGGCACTCGAGGCGTACGGCGTCCGGACTGTCATCGAGGCCGGTCCGGACGGCGTGCTCACCACGATGGCCCGTGAGGTCCTCGAACCCGACGAGGTGACCGTCGCGCCGCTGTCCCGCGCCGACCGCCCCGAGGAGCAGACGCTGCTGGCCGCGCTCGCCACGGTCCACGTGCGCGGCGTACCGGTCGACTGGGCCGCCGCGTACGCCGGAACCGACGCCCACCGCGTCGACCTGCCCACCTACCCGTTCCAGCGCAAGCGGTACTGGCCCCGGCTGGGCGCCGGGTCCGGTGACGTCACGGGCACCGGGCTGGTCGCGTCCGGCCACCCGCTGCTGCCGGCCGAGCTGGCCCTGGCCGACTCCGAGGCGACGGTGCTCAGCGGCGTGCTGTCCCCGGCGGCGCAGCCCTGGCTCGCCGAGCACGTGGTGCTCGGGGAGACGCTGCTGCCCGGTACCGCGTTCCTCGAACTCGCGGTCCGCGCCGGCCTGCAGACCGGCTGCGACACCGTGGAGGAGCTGACCATCGAGGCGCCGCTGGCGCTGGCCGGCACCGGCCGGGTGGCGATCCAGGTCAACGTGGGCGAGCCGGACGGCGATGGGCGCCGCTCGTTCACCGTGCACTCCCGGCCCGACGGCGCCACCGGCGAGCCCTGGATCCGGCACGCCGCCGGCTCGCTCGCGCCGGGCGACGCCAAGGCCGACGATCTCGGTGAGTGGCCCCCGCCGGGCGCCACGCCGCTGCCCGTCGACACCTGCTACGACGACCTGACCGAGGCGGGCTTCGGCTACGGGCCGGCCTTCCGCGGCCTGCGCGCCGCCTGGTACCGCGGCGAGGACCTGTACGCCGAGGCCGAGCTGCCGGAGGCGTACCACGCGGACGCGGCCGGCTACGGCCTGCACCCCGCCCTGCTCGACTCCGCCCTGCACGCGCTCGCCCTGATGCCCGGCGAGCAGTCCGGCCCGCGGGTGCCGTTCGCGTGGTCGGGGGTGTCGCTGCGGGCCGCCGGGGCGACCGCCATCCGGGTCCGGATCGCCGGTGCCTCGGGCGGCGGGACGGTCGAGGTCACCGTGGCCGACCCGACCGGTGCGCCGGTGGCCCGCGTCGAGTCGCTGGCCCTGCGCCCGGCCGCCGCCCCCGGAGCCCGGACCGGCTCGCGCCGGGACCTGTTCCGCGTCGACTGGATGCCGGTGACGGCCACCGGGGACGGCCCCGATGGCTTGGCGGTGCGTGGCTGGGCGGTACTCGGCGCGGACGACGCCGGGCTGCTGGACGCGTTCGTCGCGCCCCGCTACCCGGACGCGGCAGCGGTCAGCGCCGCGGTCGAGCGCGGCGACCCGCCGGACACGGTGCTGCACGCCGTACCCGCCCACTCGCCCCGCGCGGTGCACCGGGTGCTCGACGTGCTGCGGGACTGGTTCGCCCGGGACGAGCTGGACGGTGTACGCCTGGTGCTGGTGACCCGGGGTGCGGTGTCCGCCGGCGCGGGCGAGCCGGTACCCGACCTGGACGCCGCGGGCGTCTGGGGGCTGGCCCGGTCGGCGCAGTCCGAACACCCCGGCCGCCTGGTCCTGCTCGACCTGGACGCACCGGCCACCCCGGCGCTGACCGCCGAGGCCGCAGGCACCGGCGAGCCCCAACTCGCGGCGCGCGGCGGTGCGCTGCTCGCGCCGCGCCTGACCCGGCTCGACGACCGGGACACCCTGCGCCCGCCGGACGGCACCGACCTGTGGCGCCTGGACAGCCGGGCGCCGGGCAGCCTCGCCGAGCTGACCCTGGTGCCCAACCCGGAGGCCGGCGAACCGCTGCGCCCCGGTGAGGTACGGGTCGGGATCCGCGCGGCCGGCATGAACTTCCGGGACGTGCTCGGCGCGCTGGGCATGTACCCCGGCCGCCCGGTCATCGGAATCGAGGGTGCCGGCGTCGTCATCGAGTGCGGCTCGGACGTGACCGGCCTGGTGCCCGGGGACCGGGTCGCCGGGTTCTTCCCCGGCTGCTTCGGTCCGGTCGCCGTGGCCGACCAGCGCATGCTCAGCCCGGTACCGGAGGGCTGGTCGTTCCTGGTGGCGGCGTCGGCGCCGATCGTCTTCCTGACCGCCTACTACGGGCTGGTCGACCTGGCCGGGCTGCGGCCGGGGGAGAAGGTGCTGGTGCACGCCGGTGCCGGCGGCGTCGGGATGGCGGCGATCCAGCTCGCCCGGCACCTCGGTGCCGAAGTCTTCGCCACGGCGAGCCCCGGCAAGCAGCACGTGCTGCGCGAGCTCGGGGTGCCCGAGGACCACATCGCCTCCTCACGGGACACCACCTTCCGGGAGAAGTTCCTCGAGGTGACCGGCGGCAGCGGCGTCGACGTGGTGCTCGACGCGTTGGCGCGGGAGTTTGTCGACGCCTCGCTGGACCTGCTACCGCGCGGCGGCCGCTTCCTGGAGATGGGCAAGACCGACATCCGCGACCCCGAGCAGGTCTCCGCCGCCTGGCCGGGCGTGCTGTACCAGGCGTTCGACCTGGTCGAGGCGGGCCCGGACCGGATCAGCCAGCTGTTCGCCGCGGTGCGGGGGCTGTTCGAAGACGGCACCCTGCGGCCGTTGCCGGTGCGGGCCTGGGACGTGCGCCGGGCGCCGGAGGCGTTCCGGTACCTCAGCCAGGCGCGGCACATCGGCAAGGTGGTGCTCACCATCCCCGCGTCGGTGCGACCCGGCACGGCGCTGATCACCGGCGGTACCGGCGATCTGGGCCGGCACGTCGCCCGGCACCTGGTGCGGGAGCACGGGTTCCGGCGGCTGCTGCTGATCAGCCGCACCGGCCCGGAGGCGCCCGGCGCGGCCGAACTGGTCGCGGAGCTGGCCGCGGCCGGCGCCGACGCCCGGGTGGTCGCGGCCGACGTCGCCGACCCGGCGGCCCTGGCCGCGGCGGTCGACGCGCTGCCCGGCGACGAGCCGCTGACCACGGTGATCCACGCGGCCGGGGTGCTCGACGACGGCGTACTGGCGTCGCTGACCGGCGAGCGGCTGGACACCGTGCTGCGGCCGAAGGTGGCCGGCGCCCTGGCGCTGCACGAGCTCACCCTGCGACGGCCGGTGTCGGCGTTCGTGCTGTTCTCCTCGGCCGCGGCCACGCTGGGCGCGCCGGGGCAGGGCAACTACGCGGCGGCCAACGCCTTCCTCGACGCCCTCGCCGCCGACCGGCGCGCCGTCGGCCTGCCCGCCACGGCGCTCGGCTGGGGCCCGTGGAGCGGCGGCGGGATGCTGGCCACGGTGCGCGACCCCGGGCGGGCCACCCGTTCGGCCATCGGACTGTTCCAGCCCGAGGAGGCGCTCACCCTGCTCGACGCGGCGCTGCGCGAGCCGGACGCGGCGCTGCTGCCGATCCGCTTCGACCTGTCGGTGCTGGCCGGCAACGACGTGCCGCCGCTGATGCGGGCGCTGCGTAAGACCGCCGTGCGGCCGGTCGCCGCGGCCGGCCGGGCCGACGGTGGCGCGCAGGGGGCGGGCTTCGCCGACCGGATCGCCGCGCTCGACCCGGCGCGCCGCGACGCGGAACTGCTCGACCTGGTCCGCGCGCAGGTGGCCGCGGTGCTCGGCCACGACTCGGCGGACGAGATCGACGAGACCCGTGGCCTGGTCGACCTCGGCTTCGACTCGCTCACCGCGGTGGAGCTGCGCAACCGGCTGAACGCCACGACCGGCCTGCGACTGCCGGCCACGCTGATCTTCGACTATCCGACCCCGGCCGCGGTCGCCGGCCTGCTGAGCGAGCGACTGACCCCGCAGCCGCAGGGCGCCGCCCAGCTGCTCGGCGAGCTGGAGCGGCTGGAGCGGCTGCTGACCGGTCAGCACGCCGTGAACGGGGAGCACGCACTGGTGACCGCCCGCCTTGAGGGCCTGCTGTCTCGCTGGCGCTCGACCGGCGACGAACCGGACGGCGGGACCGAAAACGACTTCGAGGCCGCCACCGACGACGAGATGTTCGACCTGATCGATCGCGAGTTCGGCCTGTCCTGAACGGATGCCGCTGGAGGCATGATGAGCAACGACGATAAGCTCCGCGACTACCTCAACAAGGTCACGGCCGACCTCCGCCGCGCCCGGCGCAGGGTGGACGAGCTGGAGGCCGCGGCGGGCGAGCCGATCGCCGTGATCGGCATGGGCTGCCGCTTCCCCGGTGGTGCCGACACGCCGCAGGGCCTGTGGGACCTGGTCGCCACCGGGACCGACGCCATCGCGGGCTTCCCCGCCGACCGCGGGTGGCGCACGGACGGGCTGTTCGGCGACGCCGAGGACAGCGGCACGACGTACGTCCGCGAGGGCGGGTTCCTTTACGACGTCGCCGGGTTCGATCCGGGCTTCTTCGGCATCTCCCCGCGCGAGGCGCTGGCCATGGACCCGCAGCAGCGGCTCCTGCTGGAGGTCGCGTGGGAGTCGTTCGAGCAGGCCGGCATCGTGCCGCGCACGCTGCGCGGCAGCCGGGCGGGCGTCTTCGTCGGCGCCGCCTACCAGGGGTACGGCACCGGGGCCGGCGAGGCGCTGCGCAGCGTCGAGGGGCACCTGATGACCGGCAACGCCACCAGCGTGGTGTCCGGCCGGCTCGCCTACACCTTCGGGCTGGAGGGCCCGGCGATCACCGTCGACACCGCGTGCTCGTCGTCCCTGGTGGCGCTGCACCTGGCCGTGCAGTCGCTGCGGCGCGGCGAGTGCACGCTGGCGCTGGCCGGCGGCGCCGGGATCATGGTCAACCCCGACATGTTCGTCGAGTTCAGCCGCCAGCGCGGCCTGGCCGCCGACGGTCGCTGCAAGTCGTTCGCCGACGAGGCCGACGGCACCGGATGGGGGGAGGGCGCCGGGATAGTCCTGGTCGAGCGGCTCTCCGACGCCCAGCGGCTGGGCCACCCGATCCTCGCGGTGATCCGCGGGTCGGCGGTCAACCAGGACGGCGCCAGCAGTGGCCTGAGCGCGCCGAACGGCCCGTCACAGCAGCGGGTCATCCGGGCCGCGCTCGCCGACGCCCGGCTGGCCGCCTCCGAGGTCGACGCGGTCGAGGCGCACGGCACGGGTACCGCGCTCGGCGACCCCATCGAGGCGCAGGCGCTGCTGGCCACGTACGGCCGGGAGCACACCCCGGACCGCCCGCTGTGGCTGGGCTCGTTCAAGTCCAACGTGGGGCACACCCAGGCCGCCGCCGGCATCGGTGGCGTGATCAAGATGGTCCAGGCCCTGCGGTACGCCACCCTGCCGCCCACCCTGCACGCGGAGCACCCCAGCGGCCAAGTCGACTGGGGCGACGGCACCGTACGCCTGCTGACCGACGGGCGACCGTGGCCGACCACCGGGTCCCCGCGCCGCGGTGCGGTCTCCTCCTTCGGCATCTCCGGCACCAACGCGCACATCGTGCTGGAGGAGGCGCCCGAGCCGGAGCCGACCGCCGAGCCCGCCGCGCCCGAGGCGCTGCCGATCCTGCTGTCCGGCAACGGCCCGGCCGCCCTGCGCGACCAGGCCACCCGCCTGCTCGCCCACCTCGACGGCGATCCGGCCACCGACCAGACCGGGGTGAGCGCCACGCTCGCCCTTTCGCGTACCCAGTTCCCCGACCGGGCGGCCGTGGTCGGCGACAACCCGTCGTCGGTACGCGCGGCCCTGGCCGCGCTGGCCTCCGGCGAGGACGCCCCCGGCCTGGTCACCGGCACCGCCCTGCCCGGCGGCAAGGTGGCGTTCGTCTTCCCCGGGCAGGGCGCGCAGTGGCCCGGCATGGCCACCGCCCTGCTCGACACCGCGCCGGTGTTCGCCCAGAGGATGACCGAGTGCGACGCGGCGCTGGCGCCCTTCGTCGACTGGTCGTTGCTGGACGTGCTGCGCGGCGCCCCGGACGCCCCACCGCTGGACCGCGTGGACGTCGTGCAGCCGGCCCTGTTCGCGATGATGGTGTCGCTGGCCGAGCTCTGGCGCGCGCACGGGGTACGGCCCGACGCGGTGGTCGGCCACTCCCAGGGCGAGATCGCGGCCGCCGTCGTGGCGGGCGCGCTGAGCCTTTCCGACGGCGCCCGCGTGGTCGGCCTGCGCAGCCAGGCGCTGCGGGCCCTGTCCGGGGCCGGCGGCATGGTGTCGGTGTCCGCCGCCGCCCAGCGGGTCACCGAGTGGGCCGCCCAGACCGGTGCCCCGGTAGAGATCGCGGCGGTGAACGGGCCCGCCACGGTGGTCGTGTCCGGACCTCCCGCGGCCCTCGACGACCTCCTCGCCTGGTGCGCGGAGCAGGACATCCGGGCCCGGCGGGTACCGGTGGACTACGCCTCGCACTCCAGCCAGATCGAGGGGCTGCGCGACGAACTGCTCGCCACGCTGGCTCCGGTACGGCCGCGCCCGGCCGAGATCCCGATGCTGTCCACGGTGACCGCCCAGTGGGTCGACGGCACCGGGCTGGACGCCGACTACTGGTACCGCAACCTGCGCGGCACGGTGCGCCTCGATCCCGCCGTGCGGGCGCTGGCCGGGGCCGGGTACCGGCACTTCCTGGAGATGTCGCCGCACCCCGTGCTCACCGTCTCGATCGGCGACGTGCTCGACGACGCCGGTGTCACCGCCGCGACCGGCGGATCGCTGCGCCGCGACGACGGCGGGCTCGGCCGGTTCCGGTTGTCGGTTGCCAGCGCCCACGTGCGCGGCCTGCCGGTGGACTGGGCCAGCGTGTTCCCCGCCGCGCCGGTGGCCGCGCTGCCCACGTACGCCTTCCAGCGCCGCCGCTACTGGCTGGAGCCGGACGCGGTGGCCGAGCAGCAGGACGCGGCGCCCGCCGCGGATGACGATTTCTGGCAGGCGGTGGACAGCGCCGACCTCGAGCTGCTGACCGAGGTCCTCGGCGTGGAGGAGGACGCCTCGCTCGCCGACCTGCTGCCCGCGCTGTCGGACTGGCGCCGCCGGCAGCAGGATGAGTCCATTGTGGACTCGTGGCGGTACCGGATCGAATGGCAGCCGCGGTCCACCTCCGCCGACGGTCGGCCCGGTGGCCGGTGGCTCGCCGTTCTGCCTGCCGCGACGCCCAGCCATCCCGTCCTGGACGCCCTGCGCGACGCCGCCCTCTCCGTGGAGGTGCTGCGGGTCGGGGCCGACCCCGACCGGGCCGGGCTGGCCAACCAGCTCGCCGGCCACGGCGCCGACATCGATGGCGTGGTGAGCCTGCTCGCCGTCGATGACCGGCCGGACCCGGCTCGCCCGGGTCTGACCAGCGGACTGGTCGCCACGCTGCTGCTCGCGCAGGCGCTCGGTGACGCGGCAGTGTCCGCCCCGCTGTGGCTGCTGACCACCGGCGCCGTCGTGGCCGGCGCCAAGGACGCGCCGCCGGACCCCGCCCAGGCGCAGATCTGGGGACTCGGCCGGGTCGTTGGCCTGGAGCACCCGGACCGCTGGGGCGGCCTGATCGACCTGCCGGCGGCCCTGGACGGCCGCACCGGCGCACAGCTCGCCGCGCTGCTCACCGGGGGCGGCGACGAGGACCAGATCGCGCTGCGCCCGGCCGGCGCGCTGGTCCGCCGGCTGGTGCGGGCCCGCCCGCCGCGCTCCGGCCGGCCGCTGAACCTGCGCGGCACCGCGCTGGTCACCGGCGGTACCGGCGCGCTCGGCGCGCACATCGCCAACTGGCTGGCCGGCTGCGGCGTTGAGCACGTCGTCATGCTCAGCCGCCGCGGCGCGGACGCGCCCGGCGCCGCCGCCCTGGCCGAGCTGGAGGTTCCGGTCACGGTACGGGCCTGCGACGTGGCCGACCGGGAGGCGCTGCGGGCCCTCGTGGCCGAGCTGACCGACGCCGGCCACGAGATCCGGACCGTGATCCACGCGGCCGCGCTGATCGAGCTGGACAGCGTCGTCGGTACCGACCCGGACCGGCTGGCCGCCGTGGCCCACGCCAAGGTGGCCGGGGCGGAGAACCTCGACGCCATCTTCACCGGCGACCTGGACGCCTTCGTGCTGTTCTCGTCGATCGCCGGGGTGTGGGGCAGCGGCGAACACGCGTCGTACGCCACGGCCAACGCCCACCTCGACGCGCTCGCCGAGCGGCGCCGCGCCCGCGGCCTGCGCGCCACCACCATCGCCTGGGGCGTCTGGGCCGCGGTCAACGCCTGGGCCGAGGCCCGCACCGGTCAGGACGTCGACGCGCAGCGGCTGATCCGCCAGGGGCTGCCGTTCCTCGACCCCGGACGGGCCCTGCACGCGCTCGGCCGGGCGCTCGCCGACGACGAGACGTTCCTGGCCATCGCCGACATCGACTGGCCACGCTTCGCGCCGGTCTTCGCCGCGGCCCGGCCCCGCCCGCTGCTCGACGGCATCCCGCAGGCGCGGCAGGCGCTCGCCGCGGCCCCGTCCGCCACGCCCGACGGCGGCGCGGACACCCCGATCCGGGCACGCCTGGCGGGCCTGAGCGCGGCGGCGCGCCTCGACGTTCTGGTCGACCTGGTGCGCTCCCGCGCCGCCGCGGTGCTCGGGCACGCCTCGGCCGACGACGTGCCGCCCGACCGGGCAATGCGCGAACTGGGCTTCGACTCGCTGACCGCCGTCGACCTGCGCGGCCGGCTCAACGCCGCCACCGGCCTGTCGCTGCCGTCGACCGTGGTCTTCGACCACCCGACCGCAGAGGACCTGGCCCGCCGCCTCGACGCGGAGCTGACCGGCGCGGCGCTGACCGACACGGTCACGGCCGGGCCGGTCGCCGCCGACGAGCAGATCGCCATCGTGGCGATGAGCTGCCGGTACCCGGGCGGGGTGGCCTCGCCCGAGGACCTGTGGCAGCTGCTGGCCGACGGCCGCGACGCGATCTCGGTCTTCCCGACCGACCGTGGCTGGGACAACGCGTCCCTGTTCGACCCCGACCCCGACAACGAGGGCACCAGCTACACCCGGCAGGGCGGCTTCCTGTACAACGCCGGTGACTTCGACGCCGCGTTCTTCGGGATCTCCCCGCGCGAGGCCGTCACGATGGACCCGCAGCAGCGGCTGCTGCTGGAGACCACCTGGGAGGCGCTGGAGCGGGCCGGGATCGACCCGCGTACCAGGCGTGGCACCCCGACCGGAGTCTTTGTCGGCACCAACTACCAGGACTACGGCATCGGCCTGGCCGCACCGGACACCTCCGCCGGGCACCTGCTCACCGGCGGCGCGGCCAGTGTCGTCTCCGGCCGGATCTCCTACACGCTCGGCCTGGAGGGCCCGGCCGTCACCGTGGACACCGCGTGCTCCTCGTCGCTGGTCGCGTTGCACCTGGCCGCCCAGGCGCTGCGCCAGGGCGAGTGTGACCTGGCGCTGGCGGCCGGCGTGGCGGTGATGTCCACCCCGGGCTCGTTCGTCGCCTTCAGCCGGCAGCGGGCGCTCGCCCCCGACGGTCGCTGCAAGGCCTTCGCCGAGGCCGCCGACGGGATGGGCCTGGCCGAGGGCATCAGCGTGCTGCTGGTCGAGCGGCTCGCCGACGCCCGCCGCAACGGGCATCCCGTGCTCGCCCTGATCCGCGGCTCCGCGGTCAACCAGGACGGCGCCAGCAACGGACTCACCGCCCCGAACGGCCGGTCCCAGCAGAAGGTGATCCGGCAGGCGCTGGCCCATGCCGGCCTGGGCGCCAACGAGGTGGACGTCGTCGAGGCGCACGGCACCGGCACGACCCTGGGCGACCCGATCGAGGCGCAGGCGCTGCTGGCCACGTACGGGCGCGACCGTGACCCCGACCGTCCACTGTGGATCGGATCGGTGAAGTCCAACATCGGCCACACCCAGGCCGCCTCGGGCATCGCCGGCGTGATCAAGATGGTCCTCGCGATGCGCCACGAGGTGCTGCCGCGCACCCTGCACATCGACCAGCCGTCGACCCACGTCGACTGGTCCGCCGGCACCGTGCGCCTGCTCTCCGACGAGCGCGCGTGGCCGGCCGGTCAGGCCCCGCGCCGGGCCGGCGTCTCGTCCTTCGGCATGAGCGGCACCAACGTGCACGTACTGCTGGAGGAGCCGCCGGTGGCGGACCCGGCGCCGCGGCCCACCACCGGATCGTGGTCGACCGGGGCGCCGCTGCCCTGGGTCCTGTCCGCCCGCACCGACACCGCGCTGCGCGCGCAGGCCGGCCGGCTGGCCGCCGCGATAGGGGGTGCCCCAGACCAGGGGGGCTACCTCGCAGAAGTGGGGTATTCGCTGCTGTGCACCCGTTCTACATTCGAGCGGCGGGCGGTTCTGGTTGCTCGCGACGAAGGCGGTTTCCGCGCTCTGCTCAATGGCCTGGCCGACGGCGAAATGCCGCCGGGCGTGGTCACCGGAGCCGCCAACCGGCGGCGGAAGACAGCGTTTGTCTTCCCCGGCCAAGGGTCGCAGTGGACGGGTATGGCATTGGAGTTGCTCGACGTGTCGACGGTGTTTTCTCAGAGCATGACGGCCTGCGCCGAGGCGCTGCTGCCGCATCTCGAGACGCCGCTGTCCGAGCCGGAGCGGCTGTGGCCCTGGCTGCTCGCCGACGCCGAGGCCCTGAACCGGGTCGACCTCGTCCAGCCCGCCCTGTTCGCGGTCATGGTGTCGCTCGCCGAGGTGTGGCGCGCCCACGGGGTGGTCCCCGACGCGGTCATCGGCCACTCCCAGGGTGAGATCGCCGCCGCCGTGGTCGCCGGCGCGCTGTCGCTCGACGACGGCGCCCGCCTCATCGCCCTGCGCAGCCGGGCTCTGGTCGCGCTCTCCGGCGTGGGCGCGATGGCCTCGGTCGGCGCGTCCGCCGACACGGTCGCCGCCCGGCTCGCCGGGTACGACGGCCGGTTGGTCGTCGCCGCGGTCAACGGCCCGGAGACGGTAGTCGTCTCGGGCGACGTGGACGCGATGGACTCCTTCGAGGCCGAGACGACCGCCGACGGCATCCGCTTCCGCCGCATCCCGGTCGACTACGCCTCTCACTCGCCGCACGTCGAGCGCCTGCGCGACGAACTCGCGGAGCTGTTCGGCACGGTCCGGCCCAGCCCGGCCGGGGTGACCTTCTGCTCCACCGTCACCGGCGGCCCCGTGGACCCCACCGTGCTCGACGCCGGCTACTGGTACGACAACCTGCGCAAGCCCGTGCTGCTCGAACCGGCCGTGCGCGCACTGGCCGACGACGGCTACGACACCTTCGTGGAGTGCAGCCCCCATCCCGTGCTCACCCTCGCGCTGTCCGGAACCCTGGACGCGGCCGGGCATGACGGCCTGGTCCTGTCCTCGCTGCGGCGCGACGAGGACAGCGCCGAGCGGATGCTGCGTTCGCTCGCCGAGGCGCACACCGGCGGTGTCGAGGTCGACTGGACCCTCGTCACCGGCACCGGCCACCGCACGGTCGAGCTGCCCACGTACGCCTTTGACGGCACCCGGTTCTGGCTCGACCCGCAGCCGGCCCGCCAGGCCACGCTCGACGTGGACGAGGCCTTCTGGGCCGCGGTCCGCGACGGCGACCTGGCCGGGCTCGCCGACTGGCGGGACCGGCACGCCGCCGCGCAGGCCGCGCAGTGGTGCTACCGGATCGCGTGGAACGGGCCGCTGCCCGCCGCGCCGGCGACGCTCGCCGGCCGGTGGATCGCGCTCGTGCCCGACGCCGGCCGCCCGGACGCCGCCGCCATCCTCGACGCCCTGGCCGCACGCGGTGCCGAGGTGGTACCGCTCGGCGTACCGGCCGGTGGCCGGCCCGCCCTCGCGGCAGAGCTGGGTCAGCTCGCCGCGGCCGGCCCGGTGAGCGGCGTGGCGCTGCTGGCCGCGTCCGGCCCCGCAGACGGGGTGCTCGCCACCGCCGCGGAGCTCGCACCGGCCCTGGCCGATGCCGGGCTGACCGCGCCGGCCTGGCTGATCACCCGGCACGCGGTCGCCATCACGGAGGACGAGACTCCCGACCCGGACCAGGCCGCCCTCTGGGGCCTGGGCCGCGTGGTCGGGCTGGAATATCCGGCGCTCTGGGGCGGTCTCGTCGACCTGCCCGAGGCATGGGACGAGGCCGCGGCCGACCTCCTCGCCGGGGTGCTGGCCGGCGACGGCGTCGAGGACCAGGTCGCGATCCGCCCCGGCGGGGTGCACGCCCGCCGCCTCGTACCCGCCGGATTCACTGACAAGTCTGGCCCGGGCGGCGCCTGGAAGCCGCAGGGCACGGTCCTGATCACCGGCGGCACCGGCGCCCTCGGCGCGCACGTGGCCCGCTGGCTGGCCCGCTCGGGCGCGGAGCACCTGGTGCTCACCAGCCGCCGGGGCGAGGACGCACCGGGCGCCCGGGAACTGCGGGACGAACTGGCCACCACCGGCGTCGGCGTCACCATCGCCGCCTGTGACCTGGCCGACCGGGGTGCCGTGGTCGCCCTGCTGGACGACCTGCGCGCCAACGACCACCTGCCGTCGGCGGTGGTGCACGCCGCGGGCATCCCGCAGGCCAGCACGCTCGACGAGACCACCGGGACCCCGGACGACACCGCGGACACCTTCGCCCAGATGTACTCCGGCAAGGTCACCGGCGCCCGCCACCTCGATGAACTGCTCGGCGACGGCCTCGACGCGTTCGTGCTCTTCTCCTCCAACTCGGGGGTGTGGGGCAGCGCCGGACAGGGCGCGTACGCGGCGGCCAACGCCTGGCTGGACGGGTTCGCCGCCCGGCGACGCGCCCAGGGACGGGCCGCCACCTCGGTGGCCTGGGGCCTGTGGGCCGGCGGCGGCATGGCCGGCGACGAAGGCGAACACCAGCTGCGCAGGCGGGGCCTGCGCCCGATGGATCCGGAAAACGCGGTCGCCGCGCTGCGCCAGGCCCTCGACCGGGGCGTGGACTTCGTGGCCGTCGCCGACGTCGACTGGGACCGCTTCCTGCCGGTCTTCACCGCTGCCCGGCCCCGGCCGCTGTTCGACGACCTTCCGCGACGCGCGCAGGCGCCCACCGCGGGCGAGTCGGCGGCGGATCCGGCGGGCGACGGCGCCCCGGCCGAGCTGGCCCGGCTGCGCGCCCTGCCCGAGGCGGAGCGGCAGGACGCCGTGCTCACCCTGGTCCGCGCCACGGCGGCGGCCGCCCTCGGGCACGCCGGTCCGCAGGCCGTCGACAGTTCCCGGCCGTTCCGGGAACTCGGGTTCGACTCGGTGACCGCCGTCGAGGTCCGTAACCGGCTGCGTGCCGCGACCGGGCTGGCGCTGCCGGCCACCGCCCTGTTCGACTATCCGACGGCCGCGGCACTGGCCCGTCACCTGCTCGACCAGATCGCGCCCAGCGGGGACGAGATCTTCGACCAGCTCGACCGGATCGAAGAGGCGCTGCCCTCGGCCGGTACCGACGAGAACACCCGGATGCGGCTGCGGATGCGCCTGCGCACCCTGCTCGAACGCTGCGAGGCCGACGATGCCGCGGCCGGGGACGACGCCGAGACCCAGCTGGCGGAAGCCTCCGCCGACGAGGTCTTCGCCTTCATCGAAAACCAGTTCGGAATCTCCTGACCAACGAACCGGAGGCCCCCGATGCCGGACGACGACAAGCTGCTCGCGTACCTCAAGCGCGTCACCGCGGATCTGCACCAGACCCGGCAGCGGTTGCAAAAGGCGGAGTCCGAGCGCCGGGAGCCGATCGCCATCATCGCCATGGCGTGCCGCTACCCGGGTGGGGTGACGAACCCCGATCAACTGTGGGACCTCGTCGCCGACGGGGTCGACGCGATGGGCGAGTTTCCGACCGACCGCGGCTGGGACACCGACCGGATGTACCGGCCGGACGCCGACGCGCGGGCGATCGAGGGCGGGTTCGTGTACGACGCGGGCGGCTTCGACCCGGCCCCGTTCGGCGTCTCGCCGCGTGAGGCGCTGGCCATGGACCCGCAGCAGCGGCTGCTGCTGGAGACGTCGTGGGAGGCCTTCGAGCGGGCCGGGATCAACCCGCGCTCGCTCGGCGGCAGCCGCACCGGTGTCTTCGTCGGCGGCAACTCCTCCGGGTACAGCGCGTCGCTGCAGGGGGAGCAGGGCTACGAGGGGTACCTGCTCACCGGCGAGGCGCCCAGCGTGATGTCCGGGCGCCTGTCCTACACGTTCGGCCTGGAGGGGCCGGCCGTCACCGTGGACACCGCCTGCTCGTCCTCGCTGGTGGCGCTGCACCTGGCCGTGCGCTCGCTGCGCGACGGCGAGTGCTCGCTCGCGCTGGCCGGCGGCGTGACCGTGATGGCCAGCCCGATGGCGTTCGCCGAGTTCTCCCGGCAGGGCGGCCTGGCGGGTGACGGCCGGTGCAAGTCCTTTGCCGAGGCGGCCGATGGTACGGGTTGGGGTGAGGGTGTCGGTCTGGTGCTGCTGGAGCGGCTGTCGGACGCGCAGCGGTTGGGGCACCGGGTGCTGGCGGTGGTGCGTGGCTCGGCGGTCAACCAGGACGGTGCCTCCAACGGGCTCACCGCGCCGAATGGTCCGTCCCAGCAGCGGGTGATCCGGGCCGCGCTGGACAATGCCGGTCTCGCCGCGGACGACGTGGACGCGGTCGAGGCGCACGGCACCGGTACGACCCTGGGCGACCCGATCGAGGCGCAGGCCCTGCTGGCGACGTACGGGCAGGATCGGCCGGAGGGCCGGCCGTTGTGGTTGGGTTCGATCAAGTCGAACATCGGGCACACCCAGTCCGCGTCCGGCGTGGCCGGCGTCATCAAGATGGTGATGGCGATGCGGGCCGGGTTGCTGCCCCGCACCCTGCACGTCGACCGGCCCGCCGAGCGGGTCGACTGGTCGAGCGGCGCGGTCCGGCTGCTCACCGAGCAACAGCAGTGGACGGTACCGGATCGGCCGCGCCGCGCCGGAGTCTCGGCGTTCGGCGTCAGCGGCACGAACGCCCACATCCTGCTGGAGCAGTTCATCGAGGAGCCGTCCGAGTCGTCCGAGTCGTCCGAGTCGTCCGAGTCGTCCGAGTCGACCGAGTCGACCGAGTCGACCGAGTCGACCGAGCCGGTCGCCGGATCCGACGTGCCGACCGGCCGCACCGGGGTGCCGCTGTCGGCGGCGGACCCGGAGGCGTTGCGGTCGTTCGCCGCCGCGGTGGCCGACTCCGTTACCGCCGCGGGCGACGACCTACCCGTGACCGCGTGGGCCGGGGCGCTCACCGATCGGCGCGCTCTGCTGGATCACCGCGCGGTGGTCCTGGCCGCGGGTCCGCACGAACTCGCCAAGGAATTGCGGGCGCTGGCCGACGGCGTCGAGTCGCCCTTCGTGGTGTCGGGTGAGGCGGGTTCGGATGCGCGGTTGGGTGTGGTGTTCACGGGTCAGGGTGCGCAGCGGGTGGGGATGGGTGCTGGTTTGGCGGCGGTGTTTCCGGTGTTCGCGGAGGCGTTGGATGAGGTGTGTGGGCTGTTCGGGTCTGGTTTGCGTGAGGTGATTGAGTCGGGGGTGGGGTTGGAGCGTACGGGGTGGGCGCAGCCGGCGTTGTTTGCGGTGGAGGTGG
>NZ_BAABJQ010000053.1:0-30249 GCF_039543385.1 Rugosimonospora acidiphila | reverse complement strand
ACAGCGGCTCATCCATGAGGAAGACCTGCGGCTTACGCACGATCGCGCGGCCCATCGCGACCCGCTGGCGCTGGCCACCGGACAGCGCCTTGGGCTTGCGGTTGAGGTACTCCTCCAACTGCAGCAGTTTGGCCGCGTTCTTGACCGCCGCGTCGATCTCCGCCTTCGGGGTCTTGCGCAGCTTCAGCGCGAACGCCATGTTCTCGTACACGGTCATGTGCGGGTACAGGGCGTAGTTCTGGAACACCATCGCGATGTCGCGGGACTTCGGCGGCAGGTTGGTGACGTCCCGGTCGTCGATGTAGATCGCACCGGCGTCGACGTCTTCGAGGCCGGCGAGCATGCGCAGGGCGGTGGACTTGCCGGAGCCCGAGGGGCCGACCAGGACGAGGAACTCGCCGTCGCCGATCTCGAGGTTGAGGGCGTCGACCGCCGGCTTGGGGTTACCCGGGTAGAGCCGCGATGCCTCGCGGAAACTCACTGTTGCCATGGTGCGCTACATCCTTCCACCGGCAGGAACGTGCCGGACGATCCGAGTAAAAGGTGCGCCACCCGTACATCGCACGGGCCGCGGCGTTGTGATCAACACCGAGACGGTACCGGATGTTCCCTGAGTACGCGCTAAGCGCGGTCGGTGGGGTGCGAAATGCCACACCGGTAGGAACAGTTAATACGACCATCCGGGCATATGACCATTAGCTGGATGGCCCGGGGGCTCGCTCCGGCGACCACCGCCGCACCCTCACCCGCACGCCGCCTCAGGCTCCTCGCCGGTGACCCCCGGCCGATCGGGAGGCTCCCCCGGCCGGCCTGCCGGCGGGGCGGGGCGGGTCCATGTCCGACCGAACCCAACGGCCGGGTCCGGAACCGGCTCAAGCGGCGGTCGGGTCAGTAACCGGCCTCAAGCCGACAGTCAGTTCCGTAACCGGCCCGGGCCGGCAGTCAGCTCCGTAACCGGCTCAAGCCGGCGGTCGGCCCATTTCCCGCTCAAGCCGACGGGCCGGGTCCGCGTCCGGCTCGAGCCGGCGGGCGGGGTCCGTGTCCGGCTCGAGCCGGCGGGTGCACCCAACGGCCGCGGCCCGGCTGCGGTCCGCACCCCCTGAAGCCGTGGTCCGCGTGCGGTTCGAGCCGGCGGTCGCGCCTCAGGGCCCGTCGGGCGGGCACCGCCGAAGCCGCACGATGTGCGCCAACTCGTATCTCCGACGATTGCCCAAGAGAGCAGCCAGTCCGTCTATATCGAAGTGAACCGAAGCGTGACCGAGCCCGTAGCTGTTCGCGAGGGTCGCCGCGCCTTGTCCGAGCGGTGACCGCGATACCAAGGGGGTTTCATGTTCAAACGAGTCGGCCTGATCGGTGCGGGCGTGCTGGCGGCGGCCGCTGTTGCCGTACCGCTTCCCGCTAACGCCCACGGCTCGGGTAGGCCCGCGCAACCGCAGGGCTACCTGCAGACCAACCTCGTATCCGACCAGCCCGGCAAGGCCGCGCTGACCGACCCGCACCTGATCAACGCGTGGGGTGCGTCCCAGAGCACGACCAGCCCGATCTGGGTATCCAACGCGGGCACGAGCACCTCCACCCTCTACGTGGGCGGCGTCGGCACCACGGCGCCGAGCATCAACCCGCTGGTCGTGAGCATTCCCGGCGGGCCGCCCACCGGTCAGGTGTTCAACGACACCACCGGTTTCGACGTGCCGGGCACCACGACGCCCGCGAGATTCATCTTCGCTGGTGTCGGCGGCGCCATCACGGCGTGGGCCAGCGGCTCCGCGGCGACGCTCGCCGCGAGCTCGACCGGAGCGGCGTACACCGGTCTCGCGCTGGCGCACAGCCCGTTCGGCCCGCTGCTGCTCGGCGCGAACCTCTCCAGCGGCAAGGTCGACGTGTACAACTCGACGTTCACCCGGCTGTCGGTGGACGGGCTGTTCCAGGACCGGAGCGTGCCGAGGGGGTACGCGCCGTTCAACGTGCAGGAACTGGGCGACAAGGTCTACGTGACGTACGCGAAGGTCGACCCGGCCACGCACCGGGAGGTCAAGAAGCAGGGTGAGGGCGTCGTCGACGTCTTCACCAACTACGGCACGTTGATCAAGCGGCTGGTCAGTCACGGTCCGCTCGACGCGCCGTGGGGTGTCGCCATCGCACCGGCCTCCTTCGGCAAGTTCTCCGGCGAACTGCTGGTCGGCAATTTCGGCAACGGCAGGATCAACGTCTTCGACCCCGCGACGGGTCGACTGCGCGGGTCGCTGACGAACTCGTCCGGCAAGCCGATCGCGATCGACGGCCTGTGGGCGTTGCTGGTGGGCAACACGGCCTTCGCCGGCACCGACTCGGTCGTGTTCACCGCCGGGCCGGACAACGAGACGCACGGCTTGGTCGGCAAGCTGACGGCCAACTGATCCTCGACCGAGGAGTTGACGACCCGGGCCGGCGCGCCTCGTCCGCGCGCCGGCCCGGGCTTGGGCGTGATCGGGCCGTCAGGTCCCGCACGCCACCCCATTGAGAGCGAATCCGGTCGGAGCGGCGCTGTTTCCGTTGTGCGTCGCCTGGTACCCGACGGTCGTCGAGGCGTTGGGCGCGATGGTGCCGTTCCAGCCGGCGTTGGTGGCACTCACCTGACCGCTGGTCGGACTGTAGGTGGCGTTCCAGCCCGAGGTGATGGTCTGCCCGCTGGGCAGGGTGAAGGTCAGCCGCCAGTTGGTCACCGGCGATGAGCCGGTGTTGGTGATCGTGAGGTTGTTGGTCAGGCCGTTGTTCCAGGCGCTGACGGCCGAGGTGACCCGGCAGCCCGAGCCGGTCGGCGGGTTACCGGTCGGTGGGTTGCCGGTCGGCCGGACGGTGGGCGACGGGCTCGACGGGGGCGGGTTGGTACCGGTCGGCGCGACCGCGCGCCCGGTGCTCGTGGAGATCATGCCGGCGCACAGGTTGCGGCTGGCCAGGCCCGCCGCGATCTGCGGGATGGCGGCGACCGTGTTGGCCGGCCAGTCGTGCATGAGGATGATCTGGCCGTTGGTGAGCCGGGCGTTGGCCTGCACGATGGCCGAGACGCTGGCGCCGTTCCAGTCCTGGGAGTCGACGTCCCAGATGATCTCGGTGAGTCCGTACTGGGCCTCGACCGACTTGAGGGTCGCGTTCGTCTCGCCGTACGGCGGCCGGAACAGCTTGGGCGCGGTACCCGTGATCTGCTGCAGGGTCTGCTGGGTGTTGCCGATCTCCGTATTCATCTGCGCGGTGCTGAGCTGGGTCATGTGCGGGTGGTCCCAGGTGTGGTTGCCGACCCACATGCCCGCCGACAGGGTGGCCTGCACCAGCGAGGGGTTCGGCTGGGCGTTCTGGCCTTCGTCGAAGAAGGTGGCCCGCAGGCCGGCCGACCGCAGCGCGTTGAGCAGGTTCTGGGTGTTGCCGGGGGTGGGGCCGTCGTCGAAGGTCAGGCCGACGTACCCGTTGCAGGTGGCGGCGTGGGAGGCCGGGGCGGCGACCGTGACCGCGACGGCGCTGCCGACCGTCACGGCGGCCATGGCCACGGTGACGGCCAGGGCCCGTCGGGTGAAGCGACGGATGGGGGGCATTGCCTCTCCTCAGGTGACCGGTCGCCACCGGGTCGCGACCGGTGGCGCCGGCGGGGTCGATCGGATGGGGTGTGTGCCGGCCGCCGGCCCGGGCGGGCCGCTTGGCGCCCCGCGGGCCGGTGGGAGTCGCAGGCCGGGGATACATTGAAACATTCCGATGAGTGTTGCGACAAGTTTTCGATGGACGAGCGGCGAGCGTCCCATGCCCGACGGTGTCCGGTGAGGAAGTTCGGGCACTACGGGCCGGGTCTCGGGTGAGGCGCAAGGCGCCATCCGGTTCCGGTAAATCCTCGAAAGTTCCGATACCCCTGCCGCGAAGCCCGGCTCGTTCCGACCCGCGCGCCGCACCGATGTCGGGGACGGCTCTCACTTTGCGCAAGTGAGAGACCGTCAGGTGATGCGGACATATCGTCACATTATGGACAAGCCAACGAACCGGCGGCGCTACACCGCGGCGATCACGGCGGTGACGACCGCGGTAGCCCTCCTCCTCATCGGCTTCGTCGTCCACAGCACCCACCACGGCCACGCCCGGCCCCTGTCCCAGCGCTCCGCGGCGGCCCGGGCCGCCGACGGATCGCGCGACCTGCCCGCGGTCGTGGCACCCTCGCCGTCCGGATCGCCGGCGCCCGTCGCGCCCATGCCGACCGACCCCACCGGGCCCGACGGCGCCGTGCAGAGCACCGAGAACAACAATCTCGCGCTGACCTTCGACGACGGCCCCGACCCGACCAACACCCCGCAGGTCCTCGCCCTGCTCGCCAAGTACCACGTCACCGCCACGTTCTGCCTCATCGGGCAGAACGTGGCGGCCTACCCCGACCTCGTCAAACAGATCGTCGCCGGCGGCAACACCATCTGCGACCACTCCTGGGACCACGACGAACAGATGGCCGGCAAGTCCCTGTCCTACATCGACGACGAAATCACCCGCTGCGCTGACGCCATCCACCAGGCCGATCCCGACGCCGTCATCCACTACTACCGCCAACCCGGCGGGAACTGGTCCCCCACCATCGTCTCCGAGGCGATGCGGAGGGGCATGACGCCCCTGGACTGGAGCGTCGACACCAACGACTGGCAGACGCCCGGCGTGGCCAGCATCGAGAGCACCGTGCTCAACGACGCGGTACCCGGCTCGATCGTGCTGATGCACGACGGCGGCGGCGACCGTAGCCAGACCATCACCGCGCTGCAGACCCTGCTGCCCACTCTGGTGACGAAGTTCCAGCTCCAGCCGATGCCCACCACCCCGGTCAGCGCCGCCCCGAGCCCCTGACCTTCCGGCCACCGGCCAACGCGAACACCAGCGCGGCGGTGACGATCTCCACCACGATCAGGAACGCGAGCCCGGCCCGGAAGGCGTGCGGGTATCCGCCCGACGCGGCCAGCGCCCGGTAGAAGACGACCCCGATCAACGCCACTCCCAGCGCGCCGCCGACCTGCATCGCGGTGGACAGCACCCCGCTGGCCGCGCCGGCGTGCCTCGGCTCCACCGTGGCCAGCACGGTCGACACCAACGGCGACAGCGCCATGCCCATCCCGAGACCGTCGACGATCAGACCCGGTACCAGCGCGGACACCGGGCCGCTGGTGCCCGCCCGGCCGGCGCCGGCCCACAGCAGGGCCAGCCCGGCGACCATCAGCAGCGTGCCGGCCGGCACGGTCAGCCGACCCAGCCGGGCCGCGATGTGGTGCGCGGAGGTCGACGTGACCAGGTACCCGGCGCCGATCGCGACGAAGACGACACCGGAGTTCAGCGGGCTCAACCCGTGTCCCTCCTGAAGATAGAGCGCGAGCACCAGAAAGAACGACGCCTGGCCGGTCCAGAAGACCACCTGCGCGACCAGCCCCAGACTGAAGGTCCGCGCGCGGAACAGCTCCGGGTCGATCAGCGGCGCCCCGCCGCGGCGGCCCAGCCCGATCTGGTACGCGACGAAACCGCCGAACAGCACGGCCGCGGCCGCGAAACTCAGCCAGGTCCACAGTGGCCAGCCGGCCGCCTGGCCCTGGATCAGCGGCAGGACGGCGGCGATCAGGGCCAGAGTGACCAGAACCATTCCGGCGATGTCCAGCCGGGCCCGCCCGGTGCCCCGGGACTCCGGCACCAGCCGGGGAAGCAGGGCCAGCGCGAGGGCCCCGATCGGGAGGTTGACCAGGAAACAGGAGCGCCAGCCCAGCCCGAACAGGTCGGCCTGGATCAGCACACCGCCGATGAGCTGGCCGAAGACGGCGGCCACTCCCATGGTCAGCCCGTACACGCTGAACGCCCGGGCCCGCGCCCGGCCGGTGAACGCCGTGCCCAGGATGGCCAGCGCCTGTGGCGACATCAGGGCGGCGGCCAGGCCCTGGGCCACCCGCCCGGCGATCAGCACCGTCACGCCGGGTGCGACGCCGCACATCAGCGAGGCGAGGGTGAACAGCGCCAGGCCCAGCGCGTAGAGCCGGCGCCGGCCGAACAGGTCGCCCAGCCGTCCGGCGGTGATCACCCCGCACGCGACGGCCAGGCTGAAGCCGGCGACGATCCACTGGATCGCGTCCGGACCGGCGTCCAGTTCGCGCGCGGTCGCCGGGATGGCGACGTTGACGATGAACACGTCCAGCGCGGTCATGAACACGCCGGCCATCAGGACCAGCAACATGCCCGGCCGCGGCCGGTCGGCGGGCGCTGCGTCGGGCGGGCCCGCGCCGGGGCGCCGGGCGGTCATCGGATCGCTGGTGACTGTCACTGCTTCCTCCCGTGGTGTGTTCGCTACCGCCCATCACCCTGCCGGGACAGTCGCGGTCCGTCGATTACCCGCCGGGTAACGGCCATCCGCCGGGTAACGGCCATCCGCCGGGTAACGGCATCGCGACGTTGGAACCGCACCGGGGTGGGTACTCGGGGCCCATGGACACACCCCGGGTCACCGTTGTCGGCCAGCTCGCCCGCGACCTGGTGCTGGTCGTCCCGCGGATGCCGGAGGCGGGCACCGCCGCCGACGTGCGGCTGCGCCTGGAGATGCTCGGCGGGAAGGGCGCCAACCAGGCGGTCGCGGTCGGCCAACTCGGCGGCCGACCCGCGCTGGTCGCGGTCGCCGGGGATGACCGGGTCGCGGACGACCTCCTGGAGCAGGCGCGCGCCGACGGCATCGACGTCTCCGGCGTCGTGCGCCGCGGCGGTGCGGTCACCGGCCTCATCGTCGACGCGCTGACCGACGAGGGGCAGTGGCGCTACCTGCAGCACCTGCCGGCGGAGGTCCTCCTCAACGAGGCCGACATCGCCGCCGCGCAGGGATCGATCACCAGCGCGGACGCGGTGCTCGTGCAGCTGCAACAGCCCTCCCCCGCCGCGCTGGCGCTGGCCGGCGTGGCGCAGCGCGCGGGCCGCGCGGTTGTTCTCGACGGCGCGCCCCGCCCGGACGAGCGATGCGGCCCGCTGCTCGCCGCGGCCGACATCGTGCGCGCCGACGAGCGGGAAACCACGGCGCTGATCGGCCGGCCCGCCGACAGCGAGGAGTCCGTTCGCGAGGCCGCCGGCGGTATCCTCGCCGCCGGCCCACGGCTGCTGGCGCTCGGGCTGCCACACGGGAACCTGTTCGTCTGGAAGGACGCGCGGTGGGGCGAGGACAGCCTGCTGATCCCGCTGACCGGCGACCGGGTGGTGGACACCACCGGGGCCGGGGACGCGCTGGTCGCCGCGCTCACCGTGGCGCTGCTGCGCGGGGCGGCACCGGCCGAGGCGGCCCGGTACGCGGTCACCGCGGCCGGGCACAGCGTGGGGCGCCCGGGTGGCCGCCCGGATCTGCGCGATCTGGCGCCGCCCGGCTGACCCGCCCCGGTTGACCCACCGCCGATCGTTTACCGGTGCTGGCGACGGGTACGCCATGAGGTTGGGAGGTGTGCGCGGATGACGCTGAGCGAATACGATCGCAAGCGCGATTTCAGCCGTACCGGCGAGCCGCGCGGCGCCTCGCGGACCGGCCGCGGTCGCCGGCACGAGCCGATCTTCGTCATCCAGCACCACGCCGCGTCCAGCGACCACTACGACTTCCGGCTGGAAATCGACGGCGCCCTGGCGTCCTGGGCGGTGCCCAAGGGACCCTCGATCAATCCCGCCGACAAGCGGCTGGCCGTCCACGTCGAAGACCACCCGATAGAGTACGCGGACTTCGAAGGGATCATCCGGGCGGGCCAGTACGGCGGCGGCACGGTGATGGTCTGGGACACCGGCACCTACCGCAACACGACCACGCACCGGGGGCAGCCGCGCGACGCCGGTGAGGCGCTCGCCGCGGGGCACCTCACCTTCGAGCTGAACGGCACCAAGCTGCGGGGCGGATTCGCGCTGACCCGCACCGGCACCGGCCGGCGGGAACAGTGGCTGCTGGTCAAGATGAGGGACGACGACGCCAACACCAGGCGGGTACCGGTCAAGTCGGACACCAAGTCGGTGCTCACCGGCCGCACCATGCACCAGATCGCCAAGCAGGCGTCATGACCGCGCCGATGCTGGCCACGCTGACCGACCGGTACTTCTCCGACCCGGACTGGGTCTTCGAACGCAAGCTCGACGGCGAGCGGGTGATCGGCACCCGCAGCGGCAGGACGGCCACACTGCGCTCCCGCACCGGCCGGATCCTCGACGGCACCTACCCGGAGTTGGTGCGCGCGCTCCGCCGCCAGCGCGGGAACTTCGTCGTCGATGGTGAGGTGGTCGCCTTCGCCGGCAACCGCACCAGCTTCGAGCGGCTGCAGCAACGCATCGGCCTGACCGACCCGGTGCGGGCCGAGGCGTCCGGGGTGCCGGTCCACTTCTACCTGTTCGACCTGTTGAGCCTGGCCGGCGAGGACCTCACCGGACTGCCCCTGCGGGAGCGCAAGCGCCGGCTGCGCGCCGCCATCGGCTTCGGTGGGCCGCTGCGCTACACCGCGCACCGCAACACCGAAGGCGAGGAGCTGTTCGCCGAGGCGTGCCGCCGGGGCTGGGAGGGCGTCATCGCCAAGCGGGCCGACGCACCGTACCGCTCCGGCCGGTCGAGCGACTGGTTGAAGTTCAAGTGCGTGGGCGAACAGGAGTTCGTCATCGGCGGCTTCACCGACCCCACGGGCAGCCGGCACGGCTTCGGCGCGCTGCTGGTCGGGGTCTACGACGGCGGCGAACTGCGCTTCGCCGGAAAGGTGGGCACCGGCTTCGACCACCAGACGCTGACCCGGCTGCGATCCCGGATGGACGCCCTGGCCACCGCCTCGTCACCCTTCCACGGTGCCGTGCGGGAACGCGGCGCCCACTGGGTCCGTCCCGAACTGGTCGCGCAGATCGGTTTCACCGAGTGGACCCGCGACGGCCGGCTCCGCCACCCCCGATTCCTCGGCCTGCGCCGGGACAAGGCGGCGCGCGCGGTCGTCCGGGAGCGTCCGACCGGGGCGACCCGATGACGATTTCCCTCAGCCGGCCGGACAAGCTGCTGCTGCCAGGCGTCAGCAAGGCCGATCTGGCGGACTACTACGACGCCGTGGCCCCGCGCATGCTGCCGCACCTGCGTGGCCGGCCGCTGGCCCGGCAACGCTTCCCGGACGGCATCGACCACGGCGGCTTCATGGAGAAGCAGCTGCCGGCGGGCGCTCCGGACGTCGTGCACCGGGCCAGCGTGCCGAAGGTCAGCGGCGGCGAGGTCACCATGCTGGTCTGCGACAACGCCTCGACCCTGCGCTACCTGGCCAACCAGGCCGCGATCACGCTGCATCCCTGGCTGGCCCGGGCTCGCGCACCGCGCCGGCCCGACCGCCTGATCCTGGACATGGACCCGCCCGCCGGCTTCGCCGCCGCGCGCGCCGCGGCGCTGGCCGCACGCGAGCTGTTCACCGAGGTCGGCCTGGAACCGTACGTGATGACCACCGGCTCCCGTGGCCTGCACGTCACCGCGCCGATCGCCGGCCGCGACGAGGTCAACGACGTGCTCGCCCTCGCCCGCGAGCTGGCCGACGCGCTGGCCGCCCGGTACCCGCGTACCCTCACCACCGCCGCCCGCAAGGCCAACCGCGGCCGCAGGCTGTACGTCGACGCTCTGCGCAACGGCTATGCCCAGCACGCCGTCGCCCCCTACTCCGTCCGCCCGCTGCCCCGCGCGCCGGTGGCCACCCCGCTGCACTGGCACGAGTTGGACGATCCGCGCCTGACCGCCCGGACCCACACCGTGCGCACCGTTCTCGACCGGGACGACCCCTGGGCCGACTTCCCGCGCACCGGGCCGTCGGTGGCCGCGGTGCGCAAGCGCCTCACCGACCTCGCCGGGCCGGGCCTGGTCGGCTGAGACCGGGTTGTCGGCAGCGCGGACCGGCGCGGCCAACGCGGTCCGTCGGCGCGCCGTAGCCTCTCGCCCCATAGCCTCTCTCGCCGAAACTCCCGCGCCGTAGACTCCCGCGATGCCGAACGATCCGCTTCGCCTGACCGTGCTGGGCAGCGCGACACCATATCCGCGCGTCGACAACGCCTGCTCCGGTTACCTGGTATCGGCCGAGGGGGCGCGGGTGTGGGTGGACGCCGGCACCGGGACGCTGGCCGAGTTGCAGCGGCACACGCGGCTGGACGAGCTGGACGCGATCTGGATCTCCCACCTGCACGCCGACCACGCCGCGGACCTGCTGACCGCCTACTACGCCGCGGTGTACGCCGAGCTGCGGTTACCCGCTCCGATCCCGCTGTACGGCCCGCCGGGCATCGCGGACCGGCTCGCGCACTTCCTCACCAACGGCGCGACCCGCAGCCCCATCGAGTCCGCCTTCGCGGTCGAGGAGTTGCACGACGGGCATCGGGTGCGGGTCGGCCCGCTGGCGCTGACCAGCCGCCTGGTGGCGCACGGCATGCCGGCCTTCGCGCTGTGCGTGGGAACCACCGGTGGGTCGCTGGTGTACTCGGGTGACACCGCCCCGTGCCGGAGCCTGACCGAGTTGGCGCGGGCGTGTGACGTGCTGCTGTGCGAGGCGGAGAGCGCCGAGCCGGCCAGCGGTCCGGATCGGGTGCACCACACCCCGGAGGAGACCGGCGCCACCGCCGCCGCCGCGGGGGCGGGCCGGTTGATCGTCACCCACGTCGGCCCGTTCCTGACGTCGGAGCAGGCCGTGGCGCGCGCCCGTACCCGGTTCGACGGCCCCGTCGACTTCGCCGCTCCCGGCACCACCTTCCCCGTCGGCCGGTGAGCCGCCGCCGGGCAACCGGCGTTCGCCTGGCCGCCCGGCGGGACGGCGGGACGGCGGGACGGCGACCGTTCATTCCTCGGCCGGTACGGGCGCGCCGCGCCGGCCGGCGATGACCAGGACGGCGGCCAGGCCCGCGACGGCGAGAGCGATCAGCGCCGGCGGGACGGCGGTGGGCCCGAAGGTCCCGACGGCCAGTCCGATGCCCGGCGGGAACGCGATCCCACCGACCATCGAGGCGGCGACGACCGTTGCGGTCAGCCTCGGCCGCAGTTGCGCGAGCCACACCAGACCCGTCGGGAACAGCGGGCCGATCGCGACGCCCAGCAGCCCATAGCCCAGCGGCGCGATGGGCCGGTACGTCGTCGTGAGCGCGGCGAGCACGGTCAGCACCACGCACGTGATGACGATGGTTCGCGCGGAGTACCGGTGACACAGCGGCACGACGGCGAACCGCACGGCGGTGAACGTCAGCCAGAAACCGGAGGTCGCCAGCCCGGCGTCGTGCTCCGACAGCCCGTTCGCCATCAGGTGGCTGGTCTCCCAACCCGCCGCCCCCGTCTCGAGCCCCACGTTCAGGACGAAGAACGCGACAAAGGCCAGCCCGACGGCGCCCACCATCCCGTACCGCGGCGCGTTCCCGCTCGGCGCCGGCGCGCTTACCCCGGCGACGCGCGCCAGCAGCGGCAGTGCCACGAGGGCCAGCGCCGCGAGGACCGCGAACGGCGAAACGTAGCTTCCGGCGAGCCCTACCGCGATCGGCCCGCCGATGGCTCCGAGCCCGAAGCACCCGTGCAGCAGGTTGAGCCTGCCGTGGCCGCCCGGGTAGACCTCCGTGAAGACCTGGTTGACGCCGCCGTCGATGGCGCCGAATCCCAGCCCGGCGACGAATGCGGCCGCCAGCGCGAGTGGCCAGTTCGGGGCGACCGCGAACGCCAGGCACCCCGCCGCGATCAAGGCGAGCGCACCGCCGAGAAGGTGGCCGTCGGCGATGCCGCGGCGGCGGGCCACCGGCAGCGCGAAGACACCCAGGATCGCGCCCGCGAAATGAACGCTGAGCGCCGCCGCGGCGGTCGCGGGAGAGATGCCGTAGGTGTGGCGCAGTTGCGGGATGGCGGGGCCGTACAGCGCCTGCTGCGCCCCGATGAGCACGAAGGCCGCGAGCGCCCCCGACAATGCCGGCAGCCGCAGGCGCGCGGGCCTGACCGGTGCGGTGATGGTCACGCGATCACCACGTTGACCCCGGCGGCGCGCAGCGCCGTCACCTCGTCCTGGTCCGCCGCGCCGTCCGTGACCAGCACGTCGGCCAACTGGGTGGGGCCGATCCGGGCGAAGGACACCCGGCCGAGCTTCGCGGACTCGGCGACCACTATCCGCCGCCGCGAGCTGGCCGCCGCGACGCGCTTGAGCCGCGCGTCGTCCGGATTGAAGTCGGTCAGGCCGTCCACGGCGTGTGCCCCGCCGACGGACAGGATGAAGGTGTCGAACCGCAGTTCCTCGAAGATCCGTTCGGCCAGCGGTCCGACGAACGATTGTTCGCCGGCCCGCACATCACCGCCGGCCGCGATCAGCCTGATGCCCGGCTCGTCGCCGAGTTCGGCCGCCGCCGGCACGCTCAGCGCGCACACCGTGAGCTGGCGCCGGCCCCGCAGGGCGCGGGCAACCGCCAACGCCGTCGTGCCCGCGTCGATGACCACCGTCTCGTTCGCGCCGATGAGCGCGGCGGCCGCCCTGCCGATCAGGGCCTTCGCCTCGGAGCCGAGTCGGCTGCGCACCGCGAAGGTCGGTTCGTAGCTGCCGGAAATCGTGCTCACCGCACCGCCGTGCACCCGCTGGAGCAGCCCCTCCTGCTCCAGCGCTTCAAGGTCGCGCCGGATCGTCATCTCCGACACGGCGGCCCGTCCGGCCAGCTCGGCGACGGTGACCCGGCCACGGGCCTGGAGCAGCTCGATGATGGTCTGATGCCGAGCGTCGACTGACATGTGTTCGATCCAAACACCTATGGTGTTCGAAACGCAATCCCCGATGTGCGATCGTGGCCGACCAGTGAGGCCTTTTCGCCAATTTGTACTTGAAGTTCCTTCGCAAACCATATGGTCGAGCCATTGGTTGAAGGGCGCTTTACGACGCTCACGCCGGGATTGGGGAACACGGCCCGGGTTCGGGGCGTGGAGAGGCGGGTGGCTCAGATGACGCAGGACACGGCCGGCCGGCCCCCGGCGCCGCGCGGCGCCGTCCCGACGCGGTCAAGGCTGGCCCGCAGGCTCGTCGCCGGTACCGTGGCGGCCGGGCTGGCCGGGGTGGCGCTGGTGTCCGGAGCGCCCGCGCTGGGCGCCGGTCCGGACCCGTCGGTCGTGCGGCCGGTGGCCTGCGACCCGAACGCCCTGATCGCGGCGCTGCTGCTGGCCAACGCCGGCTCCGGCGGCACGCTGTCGCTGGCCCCCGGGTGCACGTACACCCTGACCGCCAACCAGGACGGCAACGGCCTGCCTCCGATCACGCGGGCGGTCAGCATCCTGGGCAACGACGCCCGGCTCGTGCGCGCGGCGAACGCGGCGGCGTTCCGGCTCTTCGAGGTACGCGCCGGCGGCGACCTGACGCTGGCCGGCCTCACGCTGTCGGGCGGATCGGCCACCCCGGCCACGGCTGTGGACGGCGGCGCGATCCGGATCGACCAGGGCGGGGCCGGCAGGTTCACCGATGTGACCCTCTCCGGGAACCACGCCGCAGCGCAGGGGGGCGCGGTCTACAACGCCGGCAGCCTGAGCCTGATCCGGTGCGCGCTGGCCGGCAACAGCAGCGAGGTGGACGGCGGAGCCATCTTCAACACCAACGTGCTGACCATCGACGGCTCCAGGCTGGAGCGCAACTCCTCCACCAACGGAGGAGCGATCACCGCCGAGGGCAAGGTCACGATCACCAACAGCACGCTGACCGCCAACCACGCGATCGGCGGCGGGGCGATCGACACCCGGATCGGCCCGATTTCGCTGACCATCGACCAGAGCGCCATCAGCGGCAACACCGCCGCGCGCAGCGGCGGCGCGATCCTCACCACCGGCGAGACCTTCCTGCGCCACACCACGGTCGAGCGGAACACCGCGGCGCAGGACGGCGGCGGGATCTTCAACCTGCAGGATCTGGTGGTCGAGGACAGCCAGATCAGCGGCAACACCGCGACGCGGGCCGGTGGCGGGATCGACAACGGCAGCGTGAGCGCCCAGGCGGTGGTACGCCGCAGCCAGGTCACGGGCAACACCGCCCTCGGTACCGGCGGCGTGGGCGGCGGCATCGCCAACCAGGACGGCACGCTCGTGGTGAACTCGTCGCGGATCACCGACAACGCCTCGACGACCGCGCCGGGCGGCGTCTTCACCACCACGCCGGTCACCGTGGACAGCGCCTCGACCATCGTGCGGAACCGGCCGACCAACTGCGCGGGTAGCCCCGCTCCGGTGCCCAACTGCTTCGGCTGACGTCCGGCGCGACGGCGGCCGGCTCGCGAAAGGTGGAACCTCCGATGTCAGTGACAGTGGCACCGCGGCGACCGGGCACGGTCCGGCGGCGGGCGGTACGGGTACTGGTCGCCGGGGCCCTGGTCGCGGCGGTGGCCGGGCCCGCGGGTACCTCACATCCCGGCATGAGCCCGGTGATGCTGCCGCTGCCGGGCGCCGGCGACGCCTCGCGCGCGGTCGGCGGCGGCGTTTCGGGTGGTACCCCCGTGCCGTGCGACCCGGACGCGCTCATCGCCGCGATCGACCAGGCCAACGCGGACGGCGGCGCGACCCTGGCGCTGGCCCGGCGGTGCGTCTACTCCCTGGCCGCCGACGCGGGGAACCAGTTCGGACTGCCGGTCATCAGCCAGCCGATCACGATCGCCGGCAACGGCGCGACGATCGAGCGCGCCGCCGCCGCACCCGCGTTCGGGCTGTTCGACGTCGCCTTCGGCGGCGACCTGACGGTGCGGGACCTGACGCTGACCGGCGGGAACAACACCGACTCGCCGCCACAGGGCGGCGCCATCTCGATGGAGTCCGGCGCGCGGGTCACGGTCATCCACTGCGCCCTGACACACAACCGATCGGCGCAGCGCGGCGGCGCCATCCTCAACCTCGACGGCGTCCTGCGGGTCACCGACTCCACGCTCACCGACAACAGCACCGGCAACCTCGGCGGGGCGATCTACAGCACGGCTGACCTGACCGTGGAGAACTCGACGCTGTCCGGCAACTCCGCGGCCATCGGCGGCGCGATCCTCAACTTCGGCGTCGCCAACCTGACGAACACGACGCTGCGCGGCAACCACGCCACGACCGAGGGAGGCGCCATCGCGGCCCAACTGACGAGCACCTCGACGACGCTGGACCACAGTACGGTCGAGGGCAACACGTCGGCGACCGGCGGCGGCATCTTCAGCTCCGTGCTGGTCACCCTCAACCAGAGCACGGTCAGCGGCAACACCGCCTCGGGCGACGGCGGGGGCATCCTGAACGAGGGGACGCTCGTCTTCGTCGACAGCAGGATCACCGGCAACACGGCCGGCGGCGACGGCGGCGGGCTGCGCAACACCGACGTGCGGGCCAACGCGATCGTCCGGGACAGCGGCGTCGACGCGAATCGGGCCACCGGCGCGGGTTCGGCGGCCGGCGGGGTGGCCAACAGCGGCGGAAGCCTTTCGCTGCAGGGCGCCCAGGTGACCGGCAACAGTTCCACCACGCCGCCGGGCGGAGTGTCCACCGACGACCCGACGGTCACCGTGGACTCCGGTACGGTCATCGCCGCCAACCGCCCGACCAACTGCGCCGGAAGCCCGGTCGCCGTACCCAACTGCTTCGGCTGACCCCACCGGCCGCCGGGGTGGGACGGCGCCGCGCCGGCGGCTACGACCGCACCCACTGCTGGTTGGTGCCGCCGTTGCAGGTCCAGATCTCCACCTTGGCGCCGTTGCCGGTGGCGGCGCTGATCACGTCGAGACACAACCCGGACTGGACACCGGTGATGGTCCCGTTGCTGTTGAGGTTCCACTGCTGGTTACCCGCGCCGGTGCAGGTCGCGATCTGCGCCGCGGCGCCGGCGGCGGTGGACTGGTTGGCGACCTCCAGGCACCTGTTGCCGTAGACCGTGAGCTCCTTGCTGGAGTTGAGGGTCCAGGACTGGTTGCCGCCGCCGTTGCAGTCCCAGATCTCCACCTGGGTGCCGGCCGTCGTGGACGAGTTGGGCACGTCCAGGCACCGGTTCGAACCGACACCCCGGAGGATGGAGGTGCCCGTGCCCGTCCCGCCGCCGGAGCTGGAGCCGACCGCGCCGGTCGCCGGGTCGATGGTCCAGCTCGTCTGGCAGGCCATCGACACCGTGGTGCCGCTGACCGTCAACGGCTCCCAGACGTACCTGGAATCGGCCAGGTTGCCGGAGTTCCACCGGTCGCCCAGGAACACGTAGCTGGTCGTGCTGGTGCCGGACACCGGCAGGATGGCGGTGGCCTGTGAGTTGCAGGTGTTGGTACCCGCGGGAGCGAAGCTGCGCCACGAACTCCAGGTACCGGTGATCGAGGTGGCCGTCGCGTACTGGTTGTCGTTGGTGGACCAGCCGGTCAGGTGCGACCCGAACAGGAAGTAGCTGCCGCCGATCTTGGCCATCGCCGGCGCCTCGTACTGGTTGAGCGTCTTCACCAGCGCGCTGACGGTCAGGAAGTCCGGGGACAGCTGGTAGATCTGGAGCTTGGCGTTGGTGCGGTCCTCGCTCATGAAGTACCCGGTCGCGCCGTCGAGGAACAGGTTGTCGTCCAGGCTGTCGTGGCCCAGCGGCTTGAAGCTGCCGCGGTAGGTGTAGCTGCCACACACGCTGCCGCTGGTGGCCACGCCGGCCTTGCGCTCGGAGTAGCCGCTGTTGTCGATGTGCATGTACATGACGTAGGTGGCGGTGCTGGCGTTGTAGATGACGTGCGGGCGCTCGACGACCCGGTTCGGGCCGAGGTCGCCGCTGGCCTGACGGGTCAGCACGTTCGCCACGAACGTCCAGTGACTCAGGTCCGTTGAGGAGTAGCACTTGATGTTCTGGAACGGGGAGCCGCTGGTCTTGTCCTCACCGAGCCAGTAGTAGGTGTTACCGACCTTGGTGATCCCCTCGCCGTGCGCCTGAATCGCGTGGCCGGAGGTGTCGTTCCACACCGTGCCCGGCGTGATGGTGACCGGTGCGGCGTGCGCCGGCTGCGCGGTGAACGCCAGGACGGTCGAGGCAACCAGCGGTAGGAGCAGCAGACGCTTCCTCATGACGAGCCCTTCGTGACCTTGCCACCGGGGACGGTGCGCGCGGCATCGGGGACCGGTGCCGCGGCGATCGGGCGGCGCGCGCCCGACGCGGTTCGACGCTGAGCGAACGCCATGCGCGCCGGGCGACAGCAGAGACAACAGTCGATGTTTGGTGGCGATTAACGTAACCCTTAGAGGAAGCACCGTCAATATCCGGCCCCGCGCGACGGTCGATGGCTCCGGCCGTACCGGTCACCGGGCCTGCTGGACCGGAAGACCGGTTTGCGAACAGCTCAAACCCTTGGGAGCACCATCCGATGACCCTCGCGCAGCTCGAGGGGCTCCGCGCCCCGCGGCCGCATCGCGCCGACGCCGCACGCAACTACACCGACGTCGCACTCGACGAAGTCGCCCGCCGGGCAGGGGTCGGGATCGCCACCCTGTACCGCAACTTCCCGACGCGGGACAGCCTCATCGAGAACGTCTACCTCTACGAGGTCGAGGCGGTGTGCGCCTACGCGGTGAATGCCGCCATGCTCCGCCCGTGGCAGTCGGTGACGAGCTGGCTGCAGCGCTTCGTCGACTACGTCACCACCAGGCGAGCCGTCTCCGCGGCCATCAACCGCGACTCGGAGATCCACCTGGCGTGCGCGCGGGCGCTGGCCGAGGCCGGTGGCGCCCTGCTCACCAGGGCGCAGCAGGCCGGGGTCGTGCGCGCCGACGTCGACATCGACGATGTCCTGCGCTGCCTCATCGGCGCGGCGGCGGTGAATTTCGCCTCCGCCCAGCAGCGACAGCGCATGTTCGAGGTTCTGCTCGACGGTCTGCGCGCCCGGAACCCGGTCACGTGACCGCGTGGAACGCCCGACGGTACGCCGATGGCGAGGTGCGCATGCGTTGGGCGAAGTGGTGGCGGTAGGTGACGGCGGTATCGAACCCCACCACCTCGGCAATCTTCTCGATTGGGGTGCCGGTCGTTTCGAGCAACGCGAGACTGGCCTGGATCCGCTGGCCGATGAGCCAGCGGATGGGGGTCGTGCCGGTGGCGCGGGCGAAGTGGCGCAGGTAGCTGCGCGCGGACAGGTGCGCCCGGCCGGCGAGAGTGTCGACGGTGATGGTCTCGGCCAGGTGCGCGAGGGCCCAGGCCATGCTCGCGGCGACCCGGTCGTCGGACGGGTCCTCGACCATCGGCGCCTCGATGAACTGCGCCTGCCCGCCGTCGCGGTGCGGCTGGATAACCAGGCGCCGGGCGACGGCATTGGCAATCGCGGCACCGTAGTCGCGCCGCACGACGTGCAGGCACAGGTCGAGCCCGGCGGCGCTGCCGGCGCTGGTGAGCACGGTGCCGTCGTCGATGTACAGCACGTCGGGGTCCAGGTCGACGGCGGGATGGCGGTGGCGGAACCGTTCGGCGTAGCGCCAGTGGGTGGTGGCCGGGCGCCCGTCCAGCAGCCCGGCCCCGGCGAGAGCGAAGGCGCCCGAGCAGATCGACATGATGCGGGCGCCCCGCCGGTGGGCGCGGCGCAGCGCGGCGACCAACTCCGGTGACGGGTCGGCGCCCACGTCGGACACGCCGGCCACGATGACCGTCTGCGCCGCGGCGAAGGTCTCCAGACCGTGCGGCGTACTCAGGCTGGCGCCGCCGATGACTCGGACCGGTCCGGGCCGCTCGGCGCAGACGCTCAGTTCATACCACGGCACGTCGAACTCCGGCCGGGGCAGGCCGAACACCTCGGTGACGATGCCGATCTCGAAGACCGACATCCCTTCATAGGCGAGCACCGACACGGTGGGCCCGCGCCGGGCGACCTGGAGCATGGCGGGATCTTAGCGGAGCGCGGCGTTGGCGCCACTGGCCGCCCGCCACGCGCCACCCGAGGATGTTCTCCATGTCGAACGTGCTTGCCGTTCCGCCCGCGCCGCCCGAACGGGCCGCCGCCCACTTCGCCGCCCGCCTGCGTTTCAAGACAGACGTCAGCGATGTCCACGCCGACCTGGAGGCCGCCGTGGACGGCCTGGTAGTGGTGGATACCCGCGGCACCCTGGCCTGGGAACGCGGGCATCTGCCCGGAGCCGTCCACCTGCCAACCGCTGAGATCCCGGCCCGCGCCGGACAGGTGATTCCCGCCGGGGCGGTCGTGGTCACCTACTGCTGGGGTCCCGGCTGCAACGGCGCCACCCGCGCCGCCCTCGCCTTCGCCGCGCTGGGATTCCCGGTCAAGGAGATGCTCGGCGGCTACGAGTACTGGGTCCGGGAGGGCTTTCCCGTGCGGACCGCCGGCGGCACGCGGCGCCGACCGGTGGACGACCTCACCGCGATCGGGACCTCCTGCGACTGCTGAGGCAGCCGATCGCCCGCAGCCGATCCCCTCCAGACGATCGTTCCCAGCCGATCGCGAACAGAGGTGCAACGATGACAGGCGAGGCGTGCGCGGCGCCGGCCGCCCCGACCGGGCCGACCTCAGGCCACGCCACCGTCGGCCGCACCACCGTCGGGCCGCACCACCGTCGGGCCGCGCCACCGTCGGGCCACGCCACCGTCGGGCCGCGTTGCAGTCGGGCCGCGTTGCCGTCGGGCCGCTCGCGAGGAGGGAGACAGCACGATGGATGACGGGATCGTTCCGTACCGGATCGAGGTTCCCGAGACCGAGCTGACCGAGCTGCGACGGCGGCTGGCCGCCACCCGATGGCCGGAGCCGGAGACGGTGCCCGACTGGTCCCAGGGGGTACCGCTGGCATACCTGCGGAAGCTGTGCCGCTACTGGGCCGAAGAGTATGACTGGCGGGCCACCGAGACGCGGCTGAACGCGCTGCCCCAGTACCGCACCGTCATCGACGGGCTCGGCATCCACTTCGCGCACGTGCGCTCCCCGCACCCCGAGGCACTTCCGCTGATCGTGACGAACGGTTGGCCCGGCTCGCTGGCGGAGTACACGAAGGTGATCGGCCCGCTGACCGACCCGACCGCGTACGGTGGCGATCCGGCCGACGCGTTCCATCTCGTGCTGCCCACCCTGCCGGGGTACGGGTTCAGCGACAAGCCGACCGGCGCCGGTTGGGATGTGGGGCGCATCGCCGAAGCCTGGGCCCGCCTGGCCGCCCGACTCGGGTACGACCGGTACGGCGCCCACGGCAGCGACTGGGGCAACAGCGTCACCACCGCCATCGGGCAGCGGGATGCCGAGCATGTGGTGGGCATTCACCCGGTCCCGCCGATCGCGGCACCCGACCCGGCCACCCTCGACGACCTCACCGACTTCGAACGGGAGAGCCTGGCGATGCTCGCGGAAGAGCAGCGCGACGGGTCCGGGTACGCGGCGCAGCAGTCCACCCGGCCGCAGACCATCGGGTACGGCCTGGTCGACTCGCCCGCCGCCCTGTGCGCGTGGATCGCCGAGAAGTACTGGACGTGGACCGACCACGACGGTGACCTCACGGCCGTGATGAGCCCCGACGAACTGCTGGACGTCGTGATGCTCTACTGGTTGCCCGCCGCCGGCGCCTCATCCGCCCGGCTGTACTGGGAGAGCTTCGCTCAGGTGTCGGAGTGGTTCACCTCCTCCACTGTGGACACTGTGGCCGTGCCCACCGGGTGCTCCATCTTCCCCAGGGACGTTCCGCGCCCCTCGCGTCGGTGGGCGGCCAAGCGCTACATTGACATCCGGTACTGGAACGTGCTGGACCGTGGCGGCCACTTCCCTGCCCTGGAACGACCCGACGCCTTCGTCCGGGAGCTGCGTACCTTCTTTGGCATGGTGAGGCGATGACAGGAGTCAGCGTGCCGGCATACGATTCACGGCCACCCATCGACACCAGCGTGGCCCACAACGCCCGGGTCTGGGACTACTGGCTCGGCGGCACCGACAATTTCGCGGTCGACCGGCAGGTCGGCGACCGGGTGCGCCGGCTGTTCCCGGTCATCGGCGAGGTCGCCCGCGCCAGCCGCCAGTTCCTGCTCCGGGCCGTGCGGTTCCTGGCCGGCGAGGCGGGCATCGACCAGTTCCTCGACCTGGGCTCCGGCCTCCCGGCGGCGAACAACACCCACCAGGTCGCCCGGGCGATCGCGCCCGGCAGCCGCGTCGTCTACGTCGACAACGATCCCCTCGTGCTCGCGCACGCCCGCGCGTTGCTGGCCGAGGGCCCGCGAAAAGCCACCGACTACCTCGACGCCGACGTCCGCGACCCCGACGCGGTCCTCGCGGCCGCCGCGCGGACGCTCGACTTCACCCGGCCGGTCGCGGTCATGATGCTCGGCGTGCTGAATTTCGTGACGGACGCGGCGCAGGCCGACGCCATCGTCCGGCGGCTCGTCGACGCCGTGCCGGCCGGCAGCTACCTGGCCTTGACGCACCCCACCACCGAGCTCGGCGGCGAGTCGAACGCCGAGGCCATGACGTTCTGGAACCGGAACGCGGACCCACCGATCCGCACCCGCACCGGGGCGGAACTCGCCGGCTTCCTCGCCGGCCTCGACGTCATGGAGCCGGGGCTGGTGTCGTGCTCACGGTGGCGAGCCGGGTCCGGCGAGGACGGCCGGCTCCCCGATCCGGTGCCGCAGTACGGGGCCGTCGCCCGCAAACCGTGATCCGCGTTGGAAGGAGCCGGAATGCCATTCGAGTACCTGACCGACGAACAGGTGGAGCACTTCCTGCGGCGCGGGTTCGTCACCATCAGGGGATGCTTCACCGCCGAGGCGGCCCGCGAGTGGCTGGACACCGCCTGGATCCGCTTCGGGTACGACCCCGACGACCCGTCCGGCTGGGCGGAGAAGCGCATCCACCTGGCCCCACGGTCCTCGGTCGACGCCCGCGAATTCGCGCCGGCGGCCTGGCACGCCGCCCGCGAGTTGCTGGGCGGCCAGGACCGCATGCGGCTGCCGTGGGAGTGGGCCGACTCCCTGATCGCCAACCTGGGTGTCGGCGACGACCGGCCCTGGCAGCCGCCGTCGGCCGACGTGGGCGGGTGGCACAAGGACGGCGACTTCTTCCGGCACTTCCTGGACTCGCCCGAGCAGGGCCTGCTGACGTTCGTGCTGTGGACCGACATGCGACACCGGGGCGGCGGCACGTTCGTCGCCGCCGACTCGGTACCGGTGGTGGCGCGCTTCCTGCGGGAGCACCCGGAGGGTGTGCTGCCCGACGAGTTCGACTTCGATGACCTCGTCGGGCGGTGCCACGACTTCGTGGAGATGACCGGCGAGGCCGGCGACGTGGTGTTGCTGCACCCGTACACGCTGCACGCCGTGTCGCAGAATGTCCTCGGCGTCGCCCGGATGATCACCAACCCGCCGCTGGCGCTGCGGCGGCCGATGCGGTTCGACCGGCCCGACCCGGCGGACTTCTCCCTCGTGGAACGGGCGGTCCTGCGTGGCCTGGGCGTCGACCGGCTGGACTTCAGCCCAACCGCGCCACGGCAGGAGGTCGTGCCGCAGCGGGTGCGCGACGAGCGGGCCCGTGCGGAGGCCGAAGCGCGGCGGCTCGCCGCCGCGCGCCGCAGCGACGGCTGACCGGGTGCCGCGCCGGCCTCCGGGACCGTGGCGCGCGCGGGGTGGCGGTCAGGCCCAGCCGCACTCAGGCCCAGCCGTACCTCGCGCGCAGCACCTGGGCCACCCGGTCGAAGCGGGCCAGGTCCAGCACGGCGCCCTCCCGCCGGATGCTGTCCTCGCGCATGGTGAGCACCCGGTTCAGGCGGATCCAGCTCGGCCGGTGGCCCTGGTCCCACTCGCCCGGCCCGAGGGCGAGCCAGTGCGGTTGGCCGTCGCGCTCCGACTGGCTGGACAGCATCAGCCCGAACAGAGTGCGGCTCTCCCGCCCGACCACCAGCACCGGGCGGTCCTTGCCCTGGTGCGGGTCTTCCTCGTAGGGCACCCAGGTCCATACGATCTCGCCGGGGTCGGCCTGACCGTCGAGTTCGGGCGCGTACGACAGGCGGCGGCGCCGCAGCGCGGCGACCTGGCGCCGGCGCGCGAGCACGGCGGCGTTCGGCTGGGCGGCGCCGGCCTGGGTGGCGGCACGGCCCGGGGTCCGGCGGAGCGTGGCCGCTACGCCTTTGAGGAGATTTACCACCCGTGCACTGTATTCGCCGCGCGGCGCGGGCACGGACCGGGCCCACACCGCGCGACCATCACCGCCGCCGGGTCGGCCCGGGTCGGCCCGGCGAGACGCCGCCGGTGCGCTACTGGGCCTGCGGCACCGGCTCGGCGGCGATCGGATTGCTCGCCGAGGTCAGGGAGAACAGGTTCTCCTCTTCCTCGGCGAAGTGCAGGCGCAGGATCGCGTCCAGCCCGTAGAGGGTGGCCAGCAGGTCGGGTACCTGCTCGGCGTCCAGCCGGGAGTCGGACGTCAGGCACAGGTGCCCGTCCACCCGGTCCACCAGCCGCCGGATCTCGGTGTGCGCCCGGGTCATCGTCGCGGTGGCCTCGGGGCCGCCGGCCGGATCGGTGAGCATCGGGTACAGCCGGCGCTCCTCGGCCTCGTCGTGGCTGAGGATCTGGCGGCGCAGCCGGTGGTGGGCGTCGCGCAGCGCGTCGACGCACACCGACCCGTCGTGCTCCATGGCCACCAGGTCGGCGGTGCTGCGCAGCCGGATCAGGGCATCGCGCAGCCTCTCGTGCTCGACGGTGAACTGGTCGATCAGCTCGTCGGTGCTGGTGGGCAGGCGCCGGTGGCGCAGCCCGCCGGTCAGCGCGCTCAGGGCGCCCCCGATGACCGCCACCTCGATGCCCTCCCGGACCAGGGCGCCGGCCACCGGTACCAGCAGCCCGGTCATGGCGATCGCCATGGCGGCCAGGACCAGGCACATCCCGCCGGCCGCGGTGAACATGCCGACCCGCCGAACGTGCTGGGAGATCTCCACACCGTCACCCAACCGGTCGAGCCGGTCCACGGTCAGCACCGCGTCCGCCGCCTCGGCCGCGGCGCTCGCCCCGGTGGCGCCGAGCGCGACCCCCACGTGCGCGGCGCACAGCGCCCCGCCGTCCCGCACGCCGTCGCCGACCATCGCGGTCACCGCGTGCTGCGACTCGGCCCGTACCCGCTCGGCCTTCTCCTCCGGGTCGCACTGGGCGATGAAGTCGTCGGCGCCGAGCATCCGGGTCATCTCCTCGGCGACCTGCGGCCGGTCGCCGCTGACCACCACCAGCCGGGCCAGGCCGGCCTCCCGCAGCCGCCGCACGTTGCGCCGCGCGTCCGAGCGCACCGGGTCCTGCACCAGCAGGGCGCCGGCCGGCCTGTCGTCCAGGCTCACCCAGACCACCGCGGCACCGTCCAGCTCGGCCCGGCTGCGTTCCTGTGCCGCCCACGGCTCCAGGTCACCGTCCAGCTGCCCGACCCAGACCGCGTGACCGTCGACCCGGCCGCCGATGCCGCGGCCGTCCTCCTCGCGCACGTCCTCGGGCGTGGACAGAGACAGGCCGCGGCGGGCCGCCTCGCCCACCACCGCACCGGCGAGCACGTGCTGGGAGAGCTGTTCGACCGAGGCGGCCAGGCGCAGCGCGTCGTCGGCGTCGATGCCGGGGGCGCTGACCATCTCGGTCACCTTGGGCCGGCCGAGGCTCAGCGTCCCGCGCTTGTCCACCAGCACCGTGCCGATCCTCCCCAGCCGCTCCAGCACGCTGCCGTCGCGCAGCATGAGCCCGCGCCGGGCCGACCGGGACAGGCCGCACACCACGGCGATCGGCGCGGCCAGGATCAGCGGCCCGGGCGTGGCCACCACGAGCACCGCGACGGCCCGTACGAAGTCCCCGGCGATCGCCCAGCCCAGGCCGGCCAGCAGGAGGGTGAACGGCACGAACACGATGGCGTACCGGTCGGCCAGGCGCACGGTGGGCGCCCGCTGGCTGGTCGCCTCCCGTGCCAGCCGCACGATGCTGGCGTAGGTGCTCTGCGCGGCGGTCGTCGTGGTACGCATGGTGAACGGCGCACCGGCGTTGATCGCCCCGCTGGCCACCCGCTCCCCCGGCGCCCGCTCGACCGGCTCCCGCTCGCCGGTCACCGCGAACTCGTCCAGCACCGCCGAATCCTCGGCGTAGCCGTCCACCGGCACGATCTCGGCGTGGTACACCATCAGCCGCTCGTCCGGGCGCACCGTGTCGAGGTCGACCATCTCCTCGTTGCCGTCGTCGGCGACCCGGCGCGCGACGCGGGGCGCCCGGTTGAGCAGGGCCCGCAGGTCGCCGCTGGCCCAGCCCCGCGCGTACGACTCCAGCGCGGCACCGAGCATCAGCAGCAGCGCCACCAGGGCACCGGCCAGGTACTGGCCCACGCCCAGGGTGCCGGCCAGCGCCAGCACCGCTATCACGTCCACCCCGATCTTGCGGCGCATCAGCGACACGGCCAGCCAGGCCACGGCGGGCAGCAGCCCGGCCGCGGTCGCGACGATCCACGAGATGTGGGCGGAGCCCGTGTGGTCGGCCAGTTGGAACCCGGCCCCCGCGATGATGGCCGCGGTGATCCCGGTCAGCAACGCCCACTCCCACCACAGCCCATGCCAGCGGGCCTCGTCGTTGACCCCCGCCATCAGACGCTCGTTAACCCTTGCCATCACACCGCCCCCTCGGTTCGTGCTCGCCCGCGCCGGTGACTGTCCGCGCGGGACGCCATCCCCGCGCGCCCGCTGGCCGCCGCCGCTGTTCGCCGACCGGGCGGAAACCGCCGCCCGACCGGATGTCCGTTGGTTGTCCGCGCGCCGGCCGTCACCGAGCCGCGGGTTCTCGCGCCCCGCGAGCCGGCGCGTGGCGTTCCCCCCGCGCCCGGGCCGGCGGGTCCGGCGGCGGGCCCGGCAGGCGCGCCGGTGCTCGGGGCCACGTCCGGATGGCGACGACACCATGGCCCGCTACCCGCGCAGGTACTCGGCGAACCAGTCACGGGCCAGCTCGGCGACCCGCGGCAGCGCGCCGGGTTCCTCGAACAGATGGGTGGCACCGGGCACCACGTCGAGCCGGCTGGGCCCGCGCAGTTGGGCCTGCGCCTCGCGGTTCAGGCCGAGCACGGTGGTGTCCTGCCCGCCCACGATCAGCAGCGTCGGCGCGTGAACTCCGGCCAGGTTCCCGTCGGCCAGATCGGGGCGGCCACCACGGGAGACCACGGCGCCGATGCGCGAGCCGGGCACCGCCGCCGCCGTCAGCGCCGCCGCCGCGCCGGTGCTGGCCCCGAACAGTCCGACCGCGGCGTCGCCCCCGACCGGCTGGCCGCGCAGCCACTCGACCGTCTCGCCGAGCCGGCCGGCGAGCAGGTCGATGTTGAACACGTTCTCCCGGTTGGTCTCCTCGCCCGGGGTGAGCAGATCGAGCAGCAGGGTGCCCAGGCCCGCGTCGTTGAGCAGGGTCGCCACGAACGTGTTGCGTGGACTGTTACGGCCGCTGCCGCTGCCGTGCGCGAACACCACGACGCCGGTGGCGCCGGACGGTACGGTCAGCCGACCGGGCAGCTGCACGGTGCCGGTCGACACGGTTACCTCGGCGTCCAGGTCGGCCGCGTGGTGCAGGGTGGCCGCACCGGTACCGCCACTCCCGCCGGCCGGCTCACCGGACTTGCCGTACCCCGCCTTCCCGGCAACGTCGGGGGCGCTCGCCGGCGCCGCGGCGGAGCCCGCGCTCGCCCCGGCGTTCGCCGGCGGCCGTGAACCCCCGTCGCCGCCTCGGCTCAACAGGTCCGTCACCTGGTCGTCGCTGATCTGTTCGAAGTCCTCGTACCACGCGCCGATCGAGGACAGCGTGTCCGAAGCCGTCACGCACACCACCTCGTCGGCGACCTCCCGCAGCACCGGCAGTACCTGGGTGGCGACGACCGGCACCGCCAGCACCACGCACACGGCCCCGCGTACCCGCGCCACCCGGCACGCGGCGCGGGCGCTGGCACCGGTGGCCACGCCGTCGTCGACCACCACGGCGGTGCGGCCGGTGACCCGCAGCGCCTGGCGCCCCGCGCGCAGCTGGGTCCGCTGCCGGTCGAGGTTGACCCGTTCGGTGCCCTCGACCTCGGCCAGGTCCTCGGCGCTCGGCGCGGCCCGGCTCAGCACGTCGTCGTCGACCACCCGCACGCCGTCCTCGCCGATCGCGCCCATGGCCAGCTCGGGCTGGCCGGGCGTGCCCAGCTTGCGGACCACCACGACGTCCAGGGGCGCGGACAGCGCCCGGGCCACCTCCGCCGCGACCGGCACGCCGCCACGCGACAGCCCGAGCACCGCGATGTCCTGCCCGCGCAGGTGCTCCAGTCGCCGCGCCAGTTGCGCGCCGGCATCGACGCGGTCGGCGAAGGTCATCGTCGTCACCTCGTTTCACGGCTGTGCGGCGCACGGGGCGCGCGGGTCAGGGGTTCTTGGCGCAGCCGAGCACGATCTTCGTCCGGGGCTGCCGGATCTGCCCGGGCGGCGGAGTCTGGGTCTGCACGGTCCAGTGCTCGGGGATGAGCACGATGATGTGCCCGTCGACGGTGTTCAGATCCACGTTGCTGAAGCCGAGCCCTCTGAGAGTGTCCAGTGCGGTGGACGCGTTCTGTCCCACCACGTTGGGAATGGCGATCCGGGTCGGGGTCGGGGACGCCGAACGTCGCGGGGGCGGCGGGTCGCGCTGCTCCCCTTGGGCGACGCAGCCCGTACCGGTCACGACCAGACTGGCCGCGGCGGCGAGGACGAGCAGTCGCCGCTTGACTGGCGGCATGCCGGATCACCTTCTGTGCCTTCCGCGCCGGCGGTGTTCCGCGACGGCCCGGTTCGCCGGGTGGCGACGCCCTCATGATTGCAGTCCGGGCAGCACGCACGGCCCGAATCCGGCCGGAATCCCCTGCCCTGGTTGAGATGCCGCGCCCCGCCTCGAGGACAACGGGTAGCGTCGGCGCACACACGACTCTCGCGGGACGTTGGGCGCGAGACCGGACATCGGGGCCTCGACGGCGCCTCGGGTCGCGAACGGGGCCCGGTCGGAGCGCCTGTGCGCGCGGGGGTTCGCCCGGGGTCCGGCGCGCACGACCGCACCGACGGACTCCGGGCGCGCCTGGTCCTGACCGGCGCGACCAGCCACCAGCACAGCCCCAGCGCCTGAACGACGCGCACGCCGGCTCTCAACGCACGCCCGTCGGTCGGACACGGTCGCGGACCCTGCCGGTCGCGGACCCTGCCGGTCGCGGACCCTGCCGGTCGCGGGCACCGCCGGTCGCGGACCCTGACGGTCGCGGGCACCGCCGGTCGCGGACCCTGCCGGTCGCGGGCAGGGCACGGCGGTGAAGCTCATCCTCTCCGGGTGATGACCGGCCACCGGAGTGCGGGGCACCCTCGACACCGGCGCCGCCCGACCCACCCGGTCGGGCCACCGGCACCCCGGCCCACGCCGTCGGGCCACCGCCGTCGGGCCACCGCCGCCCGACCCGCGCCACGCTACCGCGCGGGTGGTGCGGCGGCCGGCGCCGCTGGACGGGTCCGCACCGGGAGGAGGGGTCAGGATGCCGAACGCGACCGTGGAGTTCTTCGAAGGCCTCGGTCGGGTCGGTCACATCGGCCAACTCGGCCAGTACTCCGGAGCGGTCCGCTTCGACCTGCACGACGATGAGGGGTTGCACCGCTGGCTCGTCTCGGTCGACAAGGGTGACATCAGGGTGTCCCACGACGAGGGCCCCACGGACTGCGTCATCGACGGCGACCGCGCCACGTTCGACCTGCTCGCCCGCGGCGAGGTGCGGCCGCTGGCGGCGTTCCTGCGCAACCAGGTGACCGTCGTTGGCTCGTTCCGTCTGCTGCTGGTGATAGAGCGGATGCTGCCCGGGCCGCCCGGCGGGCACGATCCCCGCGACCTGGTGCCACACGCCGGACGGCGCTCATGAGCACGGGCGAGCGAGGTGAGACCGGGCGCACGAGCGACGCTTTCGTCCGGATCCTGGACGGCAACACGTTCGCCGTCAGCGACGCCAACGGCGACATCGAGGAGTCGACGGCCACCGCGACCGGGATGTTCTCCTTCGACACCCGGTTCCTGTCGATGTGGGTGCTCACGGTCGGCCAGGAACGGCTGCAGGCGCTGTCAGTGGACGACCTGCAGTACTACGAGACCCGCTTCTTCCTCGTACCGGGTGGGCCGACGCACTACATCGACTCCACCATCTCGGTCATCCGGCAGCGCGAGATCGTCGCCGGCCTGAACGAGAAGCTGACCGTGTTCAACCATGACCGGACCGCGGCGCGCGTCGAGCTGCGGATCGAGGTCGACTGTGACTTCGCCGACCTGTTCGAGGTGAAGGCGGGATCGGTGCGTCAGCGCGACCGCGAGATCCGGGTTGAGGACGGCGTGCTGCGCTACGTGTACCGCCGGGAGCGGTGGCACCGCGAGGTGGCCATCTCCTCCTCTCAGCCGGCGGAGGTCGACGAGCGGGGGCTGTTCTGGAGCGTGGACATCGGGCCGCAGCAGAGCTGGTCGACCGACCTGCGGGTGCATCCGACGATATTCGGCGGCGACGGGCGCGACATCCGGGACAGCCTGGGCACCGGCCGCCCCCGCAGCAAGGCGGAGCTGCAGCAGGATCTGGACGAGTGGCTGGACCGGGCTCCGCGGCTGGACAGCGACTGGGACCTGCTGGTCTCCACCTACCGGCGCAGCCTGATTGACCTGGCCGCGCTGCGGTTCACGCCGCTGACCGATCCGAGGATCCAGATGCCGGCGGCCGGGCTGCCCTGGTTCATGAGCCTGTTCGGTCGGGACAGCATCTTCACCAGCCTGCAGGCGCTGCCGTTCGCGCCCGACCTGGCCGCCTTCACGATCCAGGTGCTGGGCTCGGGCCAGGGGGTCAGGTTGGACGACTTCCGGGAGGAGGAGCCGGGCAAGATCCTGCGGGAGTTCCGGTACGGGGAGTTGACGGCGTTCGAGGAGCGGCCACACTCGCCGTACTTCGGCGCGGCCGACCTGCCTGCGCTGTTCGTGGTCCTGCTGGACGAGTACGAGCGGTGGACCGGCGACTCGAGCACGGTGCGGTACATGGAGCCCGAGGTCCGGACCGCGCTGGACTGGATCGACAGCTACGCCGACCTGATGGGCAACGGGTACGTCTACTACCGGCGGCGCAACGAGCAGACCGGGCTGGAGAACCAGTGCTGGAAGGAGAGCCCCGACTCGATTTCGTACCGGGACGGCCGGATCCCACCGGCCCCCCGGGCGACGTGTGAGCTTCAGGGGTATGCGTATGACGCGAAGCGGCGGGCGGCGCGGTTGGCGCGGGAGTTCTGGAACGATCCGGGGTTGGCGGATCGGCTTGAGGCGCAGGCGGCGGAGTTGAAGC
>NZ_BAABJQ010000052.1:0-31340 GCF_039543385.1 Rugosimonospora acidiphila | reverse complement strand
GCCTACCGCAGGCTCCGCATCATCTCCGGCGTCATGGTCGCCGCGATCACCGTCATCATCACCCTGCCCGGCACCTTCCCCCTCTGGATGAAACTCGAACAGGGCACCTGCGGACTACTGCTGCTCGCCGTCGTGGCACTGGTCAACGGCCGGACGCTGCGCTCCCAGTTCGCCTCCGCGTGAACCACCAGCACCCCCGAACCTCACCAGCACCAATGGACGGGGGCCGTCTGCCGCTCGTAGGCAGCGGCCCTTCACCATGCCGCCCCGGCGTCACCGCCGCCGCCACCCGCGGCACCCGCGTGATCGATCGATCAGCATTGCGGCTTGCGCTCTCCGTCTTTCACGTAACCGACCGAATAGATCGCGCGGCTACATCGGGGGAAGCGGCTTCGTCAGGAGGACAGGGTCGGCCCATATCCGAGCGACTGCCAGCCGGGCCATCGCCAACCGTCGACCTCAGGCCAGCCCTTCAGAAGGCCGACGGAGAGTACGCCACCGAATGCCACGGTCCCCTCGTGGGACGCGTAGGCAATCCAGTCGTGACGTTCATCGGTCCAGAAGCCCTCCAGTCCGGTGTATCGCGGGGCGAAAATCTCGGCATCCAGTTGGTAGTCGGCGCCGTCCTCAAGCAACTCGACCACCCGCGGGCGGCCCAACTCCCGCAGCACCCGGCGGACCTGGTCGACGCCGTCGTCCGCCCACATCGATTCCCCGGTCAGCACCAGGACGTCCGGCGGAACGGAACCGCTCAGCAACGGGTACCACCAGCCGTCCCGGACGCCCCATCGCCGCGTCAGCGACGTCCGCCAGTCCGATGACTCCTCGGGCGTCAGCACGCGCCGATAGGGGACCGGCTCGGTCTGGAAATCGGGCTGCGTCCGCCAACGCTCCACCTGTGCGGCGAACAGCCGGCGCTCATCGGCCATGGCCCGTGCCTGGGTCTCGTCGTCCGGAGGTCTGGTGAACGGCGAGTCCGCGCTCTCGGCGGCCGCGAGCATCATGCTGGCCACTCCGCTGACGCCGGGGAGCCGGTCAGGATCGAGCCGCTCAACCTCTACGAGCATGGCGTCCACGATGTTGTAGCGGGGGAAAATCTGCTTCGCTTCGGTGCTGTACCGGTACCCATCGGCTTGACGGCCACCGTTGGGCAGCTGGCTGTACTCCCTCTGGAGTTCCTCGTATCGCGTCGTCAGATAGCGGCGTGTCGCCCAGTGCAACGTCGCGGAATCCACCCAACCATCCTCTCGGTCAGTTTCCGCACCGAACCTGTCAGCTGACGGCTACGTGTTCTACCGTCATCGCGGCAACAGCGGATGAAGACCCGATATCTTCGGGTGGGCACGCCCCAGCCGTGGGCTATCCGGCGAACGCGAGTACCAGTCGTCGGCAACGCCGGGGGTCTTCGGTGAGCCCCGCGTCGAGCCCCCAGAGCCAGTAGTCGACGGCACGGAAGCGGACCCAGTCTCGACCTCGGTCCCGGTCTGTTCGGGACGCCGCCACCGCCGCGTCGAAGTGCTCGACAATGTCTTCCTCGTCGCGCATCTCGTCGACGCGAGTCCAGAGCACTCGAGCGAGATCGAAGGCGATGTCGCCGCGCATCAGCACGGGGTCGACGGTCAGCCAGGGTTCCCTGCTGCCTCGAAGCACCTGCGCCGAGTGCAGATCCCCGTTCACCGCGAGCGTCGAATCGCACTCACACAACCGTGATCCAGCCTCGATCGCCCGCCGCAGGAACCGCTCATCGAACGGGCGGCCCAGCCGGCGCCAATCCGCCTCCAGCGTGATCATCCGGTCGGCCACGACCGTGGTGGTGCTGGGCACGTCGGTCGGTGCCGTGACCGCCAGCCGCCGCATCATCGCGCCGAGGACCACCATCGCCTCGCGGGCCGGTACGTTCAGCAACGAACCCGCGATCTCCAGCCGCTCCAACAGCAGCGCGCCGGCATCCTCGTCGACGTCGATCAGCCGCACGGTGCCGCGCCCATCCCAGAATCGCAGGGCCGACGCCTGCTCAGCCACCTCCGTCCCCGGCGGCGTCACCCGTAGGACGAACCTCGAACCGTCCCGGCGAACCGGTATCACCAGGGCGTTCGAGCCATGCACGGGATCCCCGGTGATGCTCAGGCGCCACCGTGAACACATCGAACGAACGATGTCCGGCAGCTGCTCCAACCACAACGATCCCTCACGCCACCAACGAGGCATCTCCAGGAACGACCGCGGCACCTGAATGCCGATCGGTTGCCCGTGGGGGTCGACTCCCGCCTCATCCATCTACGCGCCCCGCCGCCGCGTCGGACCGCCGGTGGATGCTCGCCATGCCGCACATGCTGGCACACCGCCGACCCCTCCCCCAGCCGTCGCCCCGCCGAGCCACCCGGCGGCTCGGCGGGGTGAGCGGTCGCGGAGCGGGCACCCAGGTTGTCCCGCGACCGGCCCGGGGTACGCTCGCCGGATGACCGGGGGCCATGACGTCGCCGACGCGGTCGTGATCGGGTCGGGACCCAACGGGCTGGTCGCCGCCAACCTGCTGGCCGACGCCGGTTGGGACGTGCTGGTTCTGGAGGCCGCCGCCACCCCTGGTGGCGGGGCGCGTACCGCCGAGCTGACCGCGCCCGGCTTCCGCAACGACCTGTGCAGCGCCTTCTACCCGCTGACCAACGGCCCCGCGCCGCTGGCCGGGCTCGGCCTGACCGAGTACGGGCTGAGCTGGGAGCACGCTCCGGCGGTGCTGGCCCACGTCGCGCCGGACCTGCCGGCCGCGGTGCTGTTCCGGGACGCGGAGCGCACCGCGGAGTCGGTGGAGCGGTTCGCGGCCGGGGACGGCCGGCGGTGGCTGGAGTTCTACCGGAGCTGGCTGCCGGTCTCCGATGAGCTGCTGCGCGTGATGTTCACGCCGTTCCCGCCGGTGCGGCCGATGGCGGCGCTGCTGCGCCGGGCCGGGGTGGCCCGCGCGCTGCGGCTGGCCCGGTCCTTCACGCTGCCGGTGGCGCGGCTGGGCGCGGAGGAGTTCTCCGGACAGGGGGCCAGGCTGCTGCTGGCCGGCTGCGCGCTGCACACCGACGTCGGCCCGTCCGACGCGGCCAGCGGCGGGTACGGGTGGCTGCTGACCATGCTCGGCCAGCAGTACGGCTTCCCGGTGCCCCGCGGCGGCGCGGGGGCGCTGACCGACGCGCTGGTGGCCCGGCTGCGCGGCCGGGGCGGCGCGGTGCTGTGCGGCGAGACGGCCGAACGGATTGTGGTGGGGCACGGCCGCGCGCTGGGCGTGGGTACGGCCGGGGGGCACTGGTACCGGGCCCGGCGGGCGGTGCTGGCCGACGTCGGGGCGGCGGCGCTCTACCTCGACCTGGTGCCGGCCGACGCGCTGCCGGAGCGGCTACGCGAGGACCTACGCAGGATGGTCATGGACGGCGCGACGGTCAAGGTGGACTGGGCGCTGTCCCGGCCGGTGCCGTGGTCCGATCCGGAGGTGTCCGGAGCGGGGACGGTACACCTGGGCGCCGACCTGCCGGGGATGCACCGGTACGCGGCGAGCCTGGCGTCCGGCTCGGTACCGGAGGAGCCGTTCATGATCTGCGGCCAGATGACCACGTGCGACCCGAGCCGGTCCCCGGCGGGTACCGAGTCGCTCTGGGCGTACACCCACCTGCCGCAGCGGCCCGAGTGGCCGCGCACCGCGGTCGAGGACGTGGCCGCGCGGATGGAGGCGCAGCTCGAGCGGTACGCGCCGGGCTTCGGCGCCTCGGTGCTGGCCCGGCACGTGGCCGGCCCGGCGGAGCTGGAGGCGGAGAACCCGAACCTGGTGGGCGGCGCCCTCGGCGGCGGTACGGCCGCGGTGTTCCAGCAGTTGGTGCTGCGTCCGGTGCCGGGGCTGGGCCGGGCGGACACCCCGGTCGACCGGCTGTACCTGGCCAGCGCGGCGGCGCATCCCGGTCCGGGGGTGCATGGCGGCCCCGGGGCGAACGCGGCCCGGGCGGCGTTGGCCAGGGACCGCCTGGGCGGCGGCTACGCGGCGACGGTCCGGGCCGCGAACCGGCTGGTCTACGGCCGACCGTGAACCCGGGCCGCGCCGTGGCGGCTACTCGTTCTTGATGACCTCTCCGCCGTTGACGGTGACGAAGGATTCGGGTCGGATGGTCACGACGACGCGCTGCGGAGCATCGTGGATCTCGTACACGTTGTGGTATCGCTCCTGCAACGTCCGGTAGAACGACGCCTTCTCGTCGTCGGCCTCCACGCTCTCGACGACCCCCCGGATCTCCAGAAACCGGTACGGGTCGTCGGGGTCGGCGATGGACAGCGACACCCGCGGCTCGGATTGGAGGTTCTGGAACTTCTGCCGGCTCTTCTTGTGCGTCATGCGAATCCGCTGGCCGTCCCAGACGAACCACATGACGTTGCTCTGCGGAGCACCGTCGGGACGGACGGTGGCCAGGTGCGCGAACAGCGGGCGGTCGAGAAGGTCGAGATGGCTCTGCGGGGGCGTGGAATCGGTTGCCATGACCCAAGTCTTACCCGACCCGGCCTCTCCCGACGCGGCAATCCCCCGCCGCCGCACCGCACGCCACCCGACCGCTGCCCTCCGCGACACCGGCCGCCAGCCGGAGCGTCGCCCGGCCGCCACCCCGAGCGCATCGGCGGGCCGACTGAGGTGCCGCTGAGGTGCCGCTGAGGAGGGAACCGCTACCCTACAAATTGTAGGGTTATGCTCCTGACCTGGTGAAGGCCGGTCCGGTCTGGGTCGGTCAAGGGACAAGAAGGCACGAAGGGGGACAGTCCGGTGAGTGGTCACCTGACCTTTGTCGAGGCGATCGTGGTGGGCGCCCTCCAGGGTGCCTCGGAACTGTTCCCGGTCTCCAGCCTGGGGCACAGCGTGCTGTTGCCGGCGCTGGTCGGCGGTAGTTGGGCCAGGGATCTCGACGTGGCCGCGCCGGAGTCGCCGTACCTGGCGTTCATCGTCGGGCTGCACGTGGCCACCGCGCTGGCCCTGATCCTGTACTTCTGGCGGGACTGGGTGCGGATCATCACCGGCCTGTTCACCTCGATCCGGTACCGCCGGGTCAGCAACGCCGACGAGCGCCTCGCCTGGATGATCATCATTGCCACCATCCCGGTCGGGATCGCCGGGCTGGCCCTGGAGCACCCCTTCCGGACGGTGCTGGGCCGGCCCGTCCCGGCCGCGATCTTCCTGATCATCAACGGCTGCATCCTGTACGGCGCCGAACGACTGCGCCGCCGATCCGCCGCCGCGACCGCGGCGCAGCCCGCACCGGCACTGGTGAACCGGGCCGGCGCCGGCGCGGTCTTTGCCTCGGCGTCCGCGCCGGCCCAGCACGGCTCCGTCACGGAGGGCTCCGTCACGGAGGGCTCTGAGGCGATCGCGTCGGACGCCCGGGTGGCGTCCCGCGGCTTCGGGCAGACCACCCTGATCGGGGCCGCGCAGATCCTCGCGCTGCTGCCCGGCATCAGCCGCTCGGGCGTGACCATGGCCACCGGGCTGTGGCGCGGGCTGTCCCACGAGGACGCGGCGCGCTTCGCGTTCCTGCTGGCCACCCCGGTCATCCTGGCGGCCGGCGCGCTCAAGGTGCCGGACCTGTTCGGGCCGCTCGGCAACGGGATCCACGGCCAGGTGCTCGCCGGCAGTGCCGCCTCGTTCGTCTGCGCGTACCTGGCGGTGCGCTACCTGACCCGGTACTTCGAGACCCGGACGTTGACCCCGTTCGCCATCTACTGCGCCGCCGCCGGGGTGGCGAGCCTGGCCTGGCTCGGGCTGCGCTGACCGGCAGCCCGGATGGGGCGGCCGGTCGAGGGGTACACCCGAGGGGCGGTGGCTCGGGTCGACCGTGCGCCGTAGGCTGGCCGGAGCCTGGAAGGAGTGCTGATGGCGAAGCACGCGGACGACCGAGGGGTCGGCGCCGCCCCGGCACCGCGTCGGGGCGCCGGTGAGCTGGAGGCCGAGGTACTCGGCGCGCTCTGGGCGGGCGGCGGCCCGCTGACCCCCACCCAACTGCTCGGCGCGCTGGGCGGCGAGCTGGCGTACAACACCGTGCACACGATCTTGACCCGGCTGCGCGAGAAAGGCCTCGTTGTCCGGACCACCCTGGACGGCCACCCGGCCTACGCCCCGGCGCAGGGTGCCGCCGAGTGGTCGGCGGGCCAGATGCGCGCGGTGCTGGAGCGGGGCGCGGACCGCACGGCGATCCTCCACCGGTTCGTCAGTTCGCTCGACCCGGCCGACGAACGGGCGCTGCGGGCGGCGCTGAGCGAAGATTCGCCGTAATGAGGATCGCCGTCTACATCCCGATCGTCGCGGCACTGATCTTCGCGGTCGCGCTGCCGCGCCTGGCCGTGCGCAGGATGACGCCGGCCGTCGGGGCGTGGACGCTGACCGTCGGCGCGGCGCTGTGCGCGGTCGCCACCACCTGGTCGCTCGGGCTGCTGGCCGCCACCCTGGCCGACGACCTGCTGCCCGACAACTACCCGAATCTCGGGGTGATCGACGACCCCACCCCGGTCAACGACCTGGTCGCCCTCGCCGCCGTCGGGCTGCTCATCGCCGGCTGCGTGCGGCTGGCCATCAACCTGCGCCGCCGGTACACGGTCCATCGCGACCTGCGGCGACTCTGCGGGGACAGCCTCGACGGGCTGGTGGTGCTGGCCGATTCCACGCCACAGGCCTTCGCGGTACCGGGTCGGGGTGGGCACATCGTGGTGAGCAGCGGCATGTTCGCGGCGCTGAGCGGGCCGGAGCGCCGGGTGCTCATCGCCCACGAGCGGGCGCACCTCGCCGCCGGGCACCACTGGCACACCGGCATCGTGCGCGCCGCCGCCTCGGTCACTCCCCTGCTGCACCCGCTGGCCGGCACCTCCCGGTACCTGTGCGAGCGGTGGGCGGACGAGGCCGCCGCGCGCACGGTCGGCGACCGCCGGCTGGCCGCCACCTCGCTGGCCCGGGCCGCGCTCGCCGCCGCCGGTGCCGGTGCCCCGAGCCCACCGGCCGAGTTGGGCTATCACGGCGCCGGGGTCGGCGCCCGGGTCGCCGCGCTGCAGGCCCCGCCGGCCCGGTCCCGCCACGTCGCCGTGCTGGCCCTGGCCGGGCTCGCCGCGGTGGCGGTGACCGCGGACGTGCATGCCACCGGCGACTTCCTGCACGCCATGCTGCCGTTCCTGCACGACAGCGGCCGATAGGGCGGACGAGTCAGCGCGCGAGAACGGCCAACCCGGCCGCGGCTCTCGTCGTCCCACTGGGGTCGCGGTGACCCGCGCAAGAATGGCTAGGCCGGGCGGGGCAGGCCGAGACCGCGGGCGATCAGGCCGCACTGCACATCGTTGGTACCGCCGCCGACCACGTACATGATGGACAGCCGCAGCCCGTACTCGAAGACCCCGGACAGCGCCGCCTCCGGCCCGAGCATCTCCAGCACCGCCTCCCCGAAGTCCTCGGCGAGCTCCCCGGCCAGCACCGCGGCCATCGGCGCCTCCAGCCGGCCACCGGCGCCGCGCTCGATCGCCTCCCCCGCGGCGACCACCAGCGCCCGGGTCGCCTGCACCCGGACCGCCAGCCCGGCCAGCCGTTCGCGGGCCGCGCCGCCCCGTGGCCCCAGGACCGCGACCGGGTCCGGCCGGGCCGCGGCGACGAGGTCGTCGAGCTGGCGGTGCAGGGCCGCCGCGATGCCCGCCATCACCACCCGCTCGCCGGACAGCGCATCGGTGATCACCGCCCAGCCGCCATTGACCGCGCCGACCCTGGCCGTGTCCGGCACCCGCACGCCGTCGTAGGTGACCGTGCACGAGGTCTCGCCGGACAGCGCCCGGTGCCGGGTCAGCGTGATGCCGGGCGTGTCCATCGGCACCAGGAACACGGTGATGCCGGCGTGCGGCGGGCTGGCCTCCGGGTCGGTGCGGGTGGCCAGCCAGACGTAGTTGGCCAGGTGCGCACCGGTGGTCCAGACCTTCTGCCCGTCGATGATCCAGCCCGGCGAGTCCGGGTCGCGCCGGGCCCGGGTGCGCAGCGAGGCCAGGTCCGAACCCGCCTCCGGCTCGCTGTACCCGAGGCAGAAACGCAGCCGGCCCTGCCGGATCAGCGGCAGGAAGGCGGCCCGCTGCTCGGCCGTACCGTGCCGGTCGATGGCGTTGCCCAGCATGGTGGTGGCGGCCAGCGCGGCATTGGCGGGCAGCCGCCGGTACCCGACCTCCTCCTGCAGCACCAGCTGTCCCGCCGGGCCCAGCTCCAGGTACCCGTGCTCGGCCAGCAGGCGCACCAGCTCGGGATCGTCGTCCAACGCCTCACCGGTGCGCTCCCCGCCCCGGTACCCGCTGAGCAGCTCACGCAGCCGACCACGCATCTCATCCACTGTGGACACAGTGGGCAGGCCGGCGGTCGACTCCACCAGGACGTCGGCCACTGTCCCCGCCGCCCGGGGAAATTCGGCGAGCCGGGTCACGTCGGCGTGTACCCGGCGGAACAGCCACGGCGCGTCGTGCTCCTCGAAGTACCCGGTGGCGGCGAGCGTGTGGTGCGCGCCCAACTGCACGCGGGGCGCGGCGGCGCGGGCGTGATGGGTCGCGATCTCGGCGGCCAGCCGCCAGTCGCCGGCACCCGATTCACACCGGCGCACGGCGTCCGCGATCAGCAGGTTGCCGGCGGACAGTTCGATCTGGCACCGCGCGATGCGCCCGGCGACCGCGCCGAAGGCGCCGACCGGCCGGCCGAACTGCCGCCTCAGCTTGGCGTGCTCGACGGCCAGTTGGTGAGCGCGCTCGGCGGCGGCCAGCGCCCGGGTGGCCAGGCCCAGCCGCATCAGGACGAGCGCGTCGTCCACCCCGGACGCATCAACCTCCACAGTGGACGTCTGGGGCCCGAGGGTGAGCTCGCACCAGGCCGGTGCGGCCAGACCGGGCGTGGGTCGCGCCGCGAGGATCGGGCGCAGCCGGGCGGTACCGCCGGGCGCCGGCAACGCGAGCAGGTGGGTGGCCGCGGTGCCGGCCTCGGCGTACCGCACCGTGTCGGTGCCGCCGTCCAGCGCCACCAGGACCCGCCCGGCCCGGCCCGGAGGCGTCGCGTCGTCGCCCAGGATGGCGCCGGCCACGTAGCCGTCCACGATCGGCAGCGGGCAGGCGACCCGGCCACACTCCCGCACCGCCGCGAGCGCGGCGGCCAGCGCGCGCTGGGGCCCCAGCTCGAACCAGCCGTGCGCCACGGCCGCGTCCCAGACCTCCCCGACCGCCCCCGTCTCGGCGGCACGGGCGCCGGGCCAGAGCTTGCCGAGGACCCCACGCACCGAGTCGGCGAAGGCGGCGACCTCGGAGCCCGTCATGGTGACCATCGCCCGACGATAGGTTGGCCGGCCCGGCGCGGCAATGCCGTCGCCGCGCCCCGGCCGACCCGAGCCGGCCTCCGGTTGACCCGGACGGCGCGGGGAGGAGGGGGCCCGGTCCGCGCCGGCCGCGGCCGTGCCACCATGGCAAGCATGGGAGGTAGCTCATGATCCAGGCTGTCGTATTCGACCTCGACGGCATCCTCATCGACTCCGAACCGGTGTGGGAGGAGGTCCGGCGCGCCTATGTCGACCGCAACGGCGGCCAGTGGCAGCCGGACAGCCAGTCCCGGCTGATGGGCATGAGCACGTCCGAGTGGGCCCGGTACCTGTCCGGCGACCTCGGGGTCGGCAAGGATCCCGCGGTAGTGGCCGAGGAGGTCATCGCCGAGATGGGCCGGCGGTACGAGGTCGACCTGCCGCTGATGCCCGGCGCGGTGGACACGGTGTACCGGATGGGCGACGGGTACCGTCGCGCCCTGGCCAGTTCGTCGCCGCGCTCGCTCATCGACCGGGTACTGGACAGCGCCGAGCTGACCCAGGCGTTCGAGGTCACCATCTCCACCGAGGAGGTGGCCCGGGGCAAGCCCGAGCCGGACGTGTACCTCGCCATCGCCGATCGGCTGCGACTGGGGCCCGAGGCCTGTATCGCGGTCGAGGACTCCAGCAACGGGCTGCGCTCGGCCTCGGCCGCCGGCATGGCGGTCATCGCGATCCCGCACCCGTCCTATCCGCCCCAGTTCGACGCGCTGGCGCTGGCCGACCTGACGCTGGACAACCTGAGCGAGCTCACCATGGAGCGGATCTCGTCGGTGCCCGAGCGGGACTGAGCGAAGCTACCGGGACCTCCGTCAGGCGCTCACCGCGCGGACGATCTTGCCGGTGGCGTGTCCGGTCTGGGCCGGCTCATGGGCCCGGCTAACCGGCGATCAGCAGTCGGTAGCCATAGTCCATGGCGTCCCGGCTCAGCAGCTCGGCGTGACGACGCTGCCAGGCACCCGAGGCCAGATCCGCGCGCAGCCGCGCCACCGCCGGCTCGACGACGGAGTCCGGAAGCAGGGCGAAGGTGGAACTCGCCCGCCGGATGACGGGGTCGAGGTAGCACTCCGGGCGCCGCCAGAAGGCGATCTGGAACCCGTCCGTGAAGTCGTGCGGAATGGCGAACGGAACGACCGTGTGGGCACCCAGCGCCTCCACGACCTCGGACAGCGGGGTGACCCGGGCCTGTTCGAGCCGCCGGATCTCCGGGAAGTACTCCTCGATCGCCCAAAGCTCCGGCCGGTGCCCCGGGTCCCAGGTGAAGACGACCTGTCGACGCGAGACCCGCCGCAGTTCGCTCAGTCCACGGCGCGGGTCGGGCCAGTGGTGCACCGTCATCACCGCCATCGCGGCGTCGAACACACCGTCCGCGAAGGGCAACCGCTCCGCACCGGCCAGGACTTTCCGCTGGCCGGGGTGCTGGTCGAGCATGACTCGCGAGGGATCCACCGCGGTGACGTTCATCCCCGTGGGTTCGTAGGAGCCAGCCCCCGCTCCCACGTTGACCACCTCGCGTGCCCCGCCCAATGCCTCCCGGATCACGGCGGCCAGGCGCGGATCCGGTTGCCGCACCGCGCGGTAGCCGATGCCGATGCGATCGTAGGTCGCCGTCGCCGAACTGTGCTGGCCAGCAGAAGCAGTCATGCTTCCGATCCCATCAGAGTCGAACACTGCGCGCAGTCCCGTCCGGTGCGTCGCGCAGCCCGGACGTTGTCTCACCGCGCTGGACTGGCCGATGCCTTCACTGTGGCGGCCGACGCCTCCCGCCGCAAGGCGATGGTGACGTCGTCACTGGCGCAGGGCGGCCGTGACGTCCTCGTCGAGCAGGACCGCGTGTACGTCGGTGGCGACCGTGCTGGCGTGGCCGGCGGCGCCGATGGCCAGCAGCGCCGGGATGGCCGTCGTTCCGGCCGCCCACACCCCCGGCACGCTCGTCCGCCCGGTCGCGTCGGTCTCGGCGGCACCCGCGCCGGCCCCGACGAGCCGGCAGCCGAGCCGGGCGGCCAGGTCGCTCTGCTGGTGCTGGCGGGTGACCACGAACAACGCGCGCCGCTCGATCCGCTCCCCGCCGGGCAGCACCACATCGATCGCGTCCGGCCGCGTTTCGACGCCAGCCACCCGCTCGGTGCGCACCCGCACCCCTGCGGCGGCCAGCCGAGTCAGGTCCTCGGCGCCGAGGTCGTCCCCGTCGGTGAACAGCAGCACGTCGTCGCTCCAGCGGCTCAGCAGCAGCGCCCGCGCGACCCCACGCTCCGGGAGCCCGCGCATGCCGAGCTGGGCCAGCGGGCGGTCGCGGACCTCCCAGCCGTGGCAGTGCGGGCAGGCGACGACCTGATCGCCCCAGCCCTCCGCCACCCCCGGCACGTCCGGCAACTCGTCGGTCAGCCCGGTGGCCAGCACGATCGCCCGCGAGGACCACCGATCGCCGCCGCCGGTCAGGACGTCGAACCGGGGGAAGTCGCCCGCACTCGGCTTGATCTCCTCGACCCGATCGGTCACGAGGGTGACGTCGTAGGGCGCGAGCATCTCCCGGGCCGACGCCAGAAGGCCCGCCGGCGTGATCGACGGCTGCCCAAGGAAGTTGTGCACGTGCCGCGCCGGGCCGTTGCGCGGCCGGCCGTCGTCGACGACCACCACCCGCCGCCGTGCCCGTCCCAGCGTCAGCGCCGCCTGCAGGCCGGCCAGGCTTCCGCCCACGATCACCACATCGCCGTCACTCACCCGGCGAGCATGTCTCGGTTCACCAGAATGTGGAACACTCGTCCTGAATTCTGGGACTCCTCGCGGAGTTCGCGCAGGTGGTCAGCCCCTCCGCCTCACATCAAGGCGATGGCCAGGATGATGCCGACGATGATCAGGGCTACCACCACCACCCAGATCTGTGCGCCCTTGGCGGTTCGCGAAGCCACTGCCCACACCCCCGTGGCCGAGTCCGTCCCCGGCATGTCGCGCCGTCCGGGACGCCACGCCGGCCCGGACCTCTCACCGCCGATACCCGATCTTCGGTGAGACATGCCGGCTACCAACAGAGCGCGCACCGCGGCACCAAACGGCACGCCCGCAACCCGATCTGCCCCACCTCGCGGAGTGACCCGCCTGCGGTAGTCGCCGAACCCGAGCCCGGCCGAAGACACAGCCGGTTCTCCACCGCGCGAAGCCCGATTCGCCCAGTTGCTAATTAGCCGATCGGGCGGCGCCCGCCGGAGCCGTGGTGCGCCGGCGGGCGGCTCGGTCAGTGCGCCCAGGGCAGTTCGCGGCGCTGCGGGGTGTCCGGCGTGGACGCGGTGCCTCCGACCGGCATGCACACCAGCGCCTCGGCCGGCCCCTGCGCCACCCGGACCTGCCGGGTCACCCCGGCCGGCAGGATGGCGGCCTGACCGGCACCGACCGTGGTGACCTGGCCGTCGATGGTGATGGCGAAGGCTCCGGTGATCGGCATCCACACCTGCTCGCGGTCGATCTCGTGGACCGGCCCCTCGTTCGCCTGCTCCATCCGCACCCGCCAGGTACTCAGCTCCGCGCTGCCCTGACTGGGGCCCGCGAGGGCGAACACCTCGCCGCCCGGGGTCCTGATGGTGCGCTCCTCGGTCACGCTGACCACGCGCATGGCTCCTCCTCAAGTCAAGTAGCTTTACTCGACACTGAGTAAAGCTACTTGACTCATCCGTGTCAAGATGGAGCCGTGGACATCGGAGACACCCAGCCGCGCGGCGCGAACGACCCGTTGGCCAGGACCGAGCTGACCTTCCTGCTCGGAATGGCGTTCCAGCTCGTACTCGGCGAGTTCGTCCGGCGGGTCTCCGCCGCCGGGTACGCCGATCTGCGGCCCCTGCACGGGATGGTCTTTCAGGCGCTGCGCGGGCCGGGCGCCACGAGCACCGAGCTGGCCGAGCGGCTGGGCGTCACGAAGCAGGCCGCCGGCCAGCTCGTCGACGACCTGGAGCGGCGCGGCTACGTGCGCCGCGAGCCGCATCCGGCCGGCGGTCGGCGGCGACTGGTGGTGCTCACCGACAACGCGCACCGGCATCTCGCGGTGGCCGGCCGGATCCTGCACGAGCTGGAGGCGGAGTTGGCCCAGCGGCTCGACGCGCAGCACGGGCAGCACGGGCCGGGAGAGGAGCCGGCGGCCGACCTGGCCGGCACCCGGGTGGAGCTGGCCCGGCTGATCCGGGCGCTGGCCGGCGACGCGGTACCGCCGTTGCGCCCGATCTGGTGAGTCACCGGTGGCCCGCGCCGCGATCGCGACGGGGGCCACCGGGGCGGTTCGGGTCACCCGACGAACGACATCTCCGGGTAGCGCGGCGACGGGCCGTCGAGCAGGTGGCCGTCGCGGTGTCGCAGGAACCGGTCGAAGAACGCGCTCAGGTAGTCGTCCTCGACCGTGACGGCCCGGTCCGGGTCGAGGGTGCCGATGTCGCCGGTCACGGTCTGCGCGGGCAGGTGCAGCGCGGAGGCGATCTGCGGCACCAGCGTCTCGGCGTCGGTGAACGAGGCGTGGTCGGACCCGCGCAGGGTCAGATCGGCCTGCCATCCCGTGCTGTGCGCCCGGAACGAGGCCCAGGAGGCGTCGTCGGTGACGCTCTCGCCGCCCTCGCCGTCGCTGCCGATCAGCAGGAACGGGCGGTCCAGCCCGGAGGTGACCACGTCCGGGAAGTACGCCGGATCGTTCGCGGCCGACGAGTCCGGGTTCAGGGTCATGGTGCCGTCCAGGTTGACCCCGGCCTTGATGCGCGGATCGTCGTACATCGCCTGTGCCGCCGCGAACCCGCCCGCGGAGTGGCCGAACATGCCGACCTCGGCCAGGTTCATGGCACCGGCCAGGCCGGCCGGCACCGCCGAATCCCGGTGGCCGCCCCGGTCGATGGCGGTCAGTTCGTCCAGTACGAACGAGGTGTCCGCGGACCGGGTGGTGATGAGTTTGGTGACCCAGTCCACGGTCGGCTGCGGATCGGTGAGCACCTCGAGCCGGCCGTCGGGGAACTGCACCTCCGGAGATTCGTACGTGTTGTCGATGGTGACCACCAGGTACCCCCGGCTGGCCAACTGCTCGACCAGCGTGGTCGACCAGGTGCGCGGCTCCCCCAGCCCGGGCGAGAAGAGCACCACCGGCAGCTTGCCGGCCCGGCGGTCGACGGGCGCGTCGGGGTACGCGTGGGTGTCGGTGGCGGACCAGTCCACCGCGCCGGTCGGCAGGCTCAGGCCCAGGTAGTCGTTGGTGTCCACCGAGTCGAAGTGCGCGGCGGCCTTGGGCAGCATGTAGGGGGCGCTGGCCCGGCCGGCGGTACCGGACGCGGGGTAGAACAGGCTGACCATCAGCTCCCGGTACGGCGGGTCGTCGACCCACGGATCGGGCCGGGACCGGTCGATCAGGTGCAGTGACGCGGTACCCACCCGGTACGGTCCGGTCAGTGCGGGCAGGCTCCCCCGTACCTGCCCGTGGACCACCGTCGCCCCCGCGCCCGTACCGTCCGCGACGGCGGCCGAGGCGGTTCCGGGCGCCACGCCGGTCACCGCCATCCCGGCCGCCACGGCCAGCCCGGCGGCCAGCACCGCCGAGGCGCCCCTGGCGCGACGGGCGGCCGACCCGGCCAACCGGTCGTTGCTGTGCCTCATGGTGACTCTCCTTAGTCGTGTCGTGTCCTCGATGGGCTCCGACACTAGGAACGCGACCGGGTGGGGCGCGTCCCACCGGAGAGCGGAGTTGCGCCGGGCGGGGTGATACGCGGGTACGGGGCGTCGTGATACCCCGGTACCACGAGCCAATCCCCCCATGGGGTCAGGTCGCGGCCCGGTCGGCGCGCCTACCCTGGGCAACTATGCGGACCTCGGGCGACTGGCCACCCACCTCACCGGCGGACGCGCCGGCCGGCGCGGCGGCGGCACCGGGCCACGGCGCGGGCGCGACGGTGGCGGGTGGGATCTGGCCGCGCGCCAGCTGGCCGGTCGGCGCGCGGCGCGTGCTCGGCACGGCCGGACTGGCGCTGCGCACGCTGCTGCTGGGCGCCGACACCCGGCCGTCCTGGCTGGCCGCCCGGTCGCGCGCGACGCGCTGGCTGGTCGTCTCCGCGCTCACCGTGCTGACCGTGGGGCTGTTCAGGACGCAGGCCGAGATCGTGCGCCACGCGCACCCGTCGGTCGGCGTGTGGGCGCCGCTGATCGCACTGGTACAGGTACTGCCGCTGCCGCTGATCGTGCGGTACCCGCTGCTGGCCTGGCGGCTGGGTTACCTGGCCGCCCTGCTGGCCCCGCTGCTGCCGGAGCGCCCATGGGGGACCTGGGTGTGGGATCCCGCGCAGATCCCGGTGTTCGGGCTCGCCTTCTGCGTGGCCGGGCTGCGGTATGCCCGGCCGCTGCGGTGGGCGATGTGGGCGCTCATGGTGCCGCTGCTGTTCATTTGGGTTCCGGATATGAGCGACGCCGTCGGCGGCAATGTGGCCCTCACGATAGTCGTGGTGCTGCTCGACACGCGGTCCGCGCGTTCGCGCGCCCAGCGGGAGCTGCGGGTACAGACCGACCTCAGTGAGCTGGAGGCCAGCCGGCGCGCGGCACTGGAGGAGCGCACCCGGATCGCCCGGGAACTGCACGATGTGGTGGCGCACCACATGTCCCTGATCGCGGTACAGGCGGAGACGGCGCCGTACCGGCATCAGGGGGTACCGGAGCCGCTGCTCGACGAGTTCAGCTCGATCAGCGGTGCGGCGCGGGAGGCGCTGACCGAGATGCGCCGGCTGCTGGGCGTGCTGCGCAGCGAGGACACGGCGGCGCAGCGCGCGCCGCAGCCGGACCTGAGCGGGGTCTCCGAACTGGTGGAGGCGGCCCGACGGGCGGGCGTGCGGGTCGACCTGTCGGTGCGCGGGCACGCGGACCGGGTGCCGGCTACCGTGGGCGTCTGTGGGTACCGGATCGTGCAGGAATCGCTGTCCAACGCCGGCCGGCACGCGGCGGGCGCGGCGGTCGAGGTGGTCATCGACTTCGCACCGGACGCGGTGAGGCTGAGCGTGGTGAATGGGGCTGGCCGTGCCGAGGCGGCGGTTCGGGCCGGGACCGCGGTTCGGGCCGAGGCGGGTGGTCGGCGGGCCGGGCACGGGCTGACCGGCATGCGTGAACGCGTGGCGCTGCTGGGCGGCGAGCTGCGGTCCGGACCGACCGAGGAGGGCGGCTTCGAGGTGCGTGCGGTCCTTCCGCTGGCGGTGACGGCGTGACGGCCTCGGCGGGGGCCGGTGGGGCGGCCGGACCCGGCGCCGGCGCCACGGCGCGAGCCGCTACCGGCACTACGGCGCGAGCCGCTACCGGCACTACGGCGCGAGCCGGCGGCGGGGTCGCGCCCGGAGCCGCGGCCGTTGGGGCAGACCGGATCAGGGTGCTGATCGTGGACGACCAGGCCATGGTGCGCGAGGGCTTCGGCGCGTTGCTGGCCGCGCAGCCGGACCTGGTGGTGGTCGGCGACGCACCGGACGGGGCCGCCGCCGTGGCCGCGGCGCGCCGGACCGACCCGGACGTCGTCCTGATGGACGTGCGGATGCCGGTGATGGACGGCCTGGAGGCCACCCGACGGCTGCTGGACGTGCCGGCCGGGGTGCACCGGCCGAAGGTGCTCATGCTGACCACGTTCGACCTCGACGACTACGTGTACGAGGCGCTGCGCGCCGGGGCGAGCGGATTCCTGCTGAAGGACGCGCCCGGCGCCGAACTGGTGCACGCGGTCCGGGTGGTCGCGGCCGGCGAGGCACTGCTCGCGCCGTCGGTGACCCGGCTGCTGATCGCCGACTTCGCGGCCCGACCCAGGCCGGGGCGCCCCCGGCCGGCGGTGCTGGACACGTTGACGCCGCGGGAACTGGAGGTGCTCCGGCTGATCGCCCGGGGCAGGTCGAACGCCGAGATCGCCGGGACGCTGGTGGTCGCCGAGCAGACCGTGAAGACCCACGTGGGCCGGGTACTGTCCAAACTGGACCTGCGGGACCGGGCGCAGGCGGTGGTCTTCGCGTACGAGTCCGGGCTCATCGTCCCGGGCGAGTAGCGCCGCCGCCGGTATAGTGCGAACGATGAGGTCCGAGCCGCTCGGTATCACCATCCCGATGGGCGTTTCCCTGCCCGAACACGCCACCCTGCTGCCCCGGCTGGTGGAGGCCGGCTACGACCAGTTCTGGAGCAGCGAGACGGCCGAGTTCGACGCGTTCACCCCGCTCGTGCAGGCGGCCACGGTGGTGCCCGACGCCAGGCTGGGCACCGCCATCGCCGGCGTGTTCCAGCGCGGCCCGGCGCTGCTGGCGATGAACGCCGCCGGGCTGGCCGAACTGGCGCCCGACCGGTTCGTCCTCGGGGTAGGTGCCGCCTCGCCCGCCATCGTGCAGCGCTGGAACGGCGTGCCCTACGAGCGGCCGGTGCGCCGGGTGCGCGAGAGCGTGGAGTTCCTGCGCGCGGCGCTGGCCGGCGAGAAGCTGCCGGGTGGGTTCCGGCTGGAGCGCCCGCCGGCCACGCCGCCGCCGATCCTGGTCGCCGCGCTGCGCCCGACCATGCTGCGGCTGGCCGGCTCGCTGGCCGACGGGGCCATCCTCAACTGGCTGTCCGCCGAAGACGTCGCCCGGGTGGTGCCGTACGTGCACGAGGGCGGGCCGGACAAGCGGATCGTCGCGCGTGTCTTCCTCTGCCCCACCGAGTCACCGGACGTCGTCCGGGCCGCCGCCAAGCGGATGCTGGCCGGGTACCTCACGGTGCCGGGCTACGCGGAGTTCCACCGCTGGCTCGGCCGCGAGCAGCGGCTGGAGCCGATCTGGCGGGCGTGGCACGCGGGCGACCGGCGCGCCGCCGTCGGGGCGGTCGACGACGCGCTGGTGGACGAACTGCTGGTGATCGGTACGCCGCGGGAGTGCGCGGAGCACGTGCGCCGGTACGTCCACAATGGAGTTCAGGTGCCGGTGCTCGCGTTTCTGCCGCTGGACCCGTCCCGGAAGGTGGTGGACGACGCCATCGAGGTCGCCGCCCACTACCGCCGCGGCTGAACCGGCCGGTCACTCACTTCACCATCCGGCATCGACCGGGGGTCGCACCACTCTGGGCCCGGCATCTGGTGGACTCCAACCCCTGCGCGCTCGTACCCTTGCGCACAGGTGCTATCCAATCGGACGATTCTTGTTCTCCTTCGGGGGCTTCTACCGCGGTATCCCTGCTGGGACACTGATCGATGCGGCGGACGTCGGCGCCCGGCCTCGAGGTCACGGGCGAGCGGCCAAACCACGTCGAACAGGGAGGTCGAGGATTACGTGGCACGCTGGAAGCGGATCTTCAACGTCACGAACATCCCCCTCATCGTGGCAACCGTCGCATCCCTGTCGGTCGGCCTACTCGACGTCTACGGCAAGTTCGACCAGCAATCCGTGCCAACGGTCATTCTCTTCAGCATGTCGGCCCTGACCATAGGACTCCTCGTCGACCGGACGGCCTACTTCGAACGCATCGAGAACGCGATCGCGTCGGCACGGCCGAACTCCGAGAGTCATGGCGTCTTCGCGACTTACCTGGGCAGAAACGAACTGCCGACGTACCGGGAACTCGTGACCCATTGCCGCGAGCAGATCATGGTGATGAGCATAGATCTCGGCGAGACGGCCACCCGTTACATGGACTACCTCGCCGAGGCGGCCGCGACTCGCCGCCGGGTTCAGCTGATGGCCTTCGATCCCGATTCGTCGGAGATATCCCTCGTCGCGAAGCTGCGCGGGATGTCGGATGTAGATCTACGCAGTCATATCCGGACCAGCCTCAACAACATCGAGCAGCACAAGACGCGCCTGCCGGAATGGCAGCGCGATTACATCCAGGTCCGCGTATTCGACTGGACACCGACCTGGGGCGGCATCGCCATCGACCCAGGCCTGCCCACCGGACGCATCCTGTTCGACGTGTTCCAGTACCGCGTCGGGAAGGCGTTGTGGCCGGAGATCGAGTTGCGCGGCACCGAGGGCGACGGCGCCCTGTATTACCACTACGCACGGACCTACAACCAGGCGTGGCAGGACGCGACGCCGTGGCCCAAGACGGCATCGACGACGCCCCTCCCCGCCGCCGAAGCCGCGCAGCGCGGGCAGGCGTCGGATCAGACCCACGGACACGCGCAGAAAGGCTGAGCCTTGGCTCAATCTCCGATTGCCCAGTTCCACACCGACTACGGGTTGTTCAACATCGCCGCATTCGAGAGCGACACCTCAGCCGTGGACGTCGCGATGTGGATGGGTGACGTCACGGGCGACCCGGCACCCATCGTGCGCGTTCAGTCGAGCTGCCTTACGAGCACGGCGCTGATGGGGGACGTGTGCGACTGTGCCGAGCAGATGCGACTCGCCCTGTCAACGATCGCGGGCGAGCAGCGCGGCGTCTACATCTACCTGAGCCAGGAGGGGCGCGGCCTGGGGCTGTTCGAAAAGATCGCCGGACTCGCACAGATGAACGCGGGCGCCGACACGGTCGACGCCTACGCCCTGCGCGGCCTCGCGCCGGACATCCGCGTGTACGACGAAGCGCTGGACATCCTCCGGTCCCTCCGGGTCGGGCCCGCGATCCGGCTCATGACCAACAACCCGGCGAAGTTGCGGGCGCTCGCTGACGGTGGGATGACGGTCGCGCGGATGTCGGCCGAGGTCGCGCCCACGGAACGCACCAGGGGATACCTGACGACCAAGAAGGCCAGGTTCGGTCACCACCTCGACCTCGTATAGGAGCGCGTCATGACGGATGGCGCAATGAATGTCGTCGCTGAGGATCGCGGCGCCGTACTGCGGGCGTGCCAGACCTTCCTGGCGCGGGTGCCGGCCAACCTCAACTACCTGACGCCACCCGAACTGCTGCGGATATTGCAGACAGACCCGGACTCCGTCTACCTTCTCGACAACAGAACTCCCGAGGCGTACGCGAGCGGCCACATCCCCGGCGCGAAGAACGTGTGGATGAAAGACCTTCTGTCGGAGGAGGCTCTCGCCCAGCTACCTGCCGACCGCACCATCGTGGTCTGTTGCTGGGTCGGACACACGGCCAGTCAGGTACTGACGGTGCTCCAGCTGCTTGGGTACGACGCGGTTGGCCTCAAGTACGGCATGGGCGAACCGGCGAAGAAGGGCGAACCCCGCGGCGGGTGGCTGGATTACGGTTACCCGACGGAGCAGGATCAGCCAGTGGGTTCTACGCCGCGGTTCGCGGACGGGCCACGGCAGTCCCACACGGTGACGGTTGGCAAGGTGACCCGCGTGCTGCCGATCCGCACGGTGGCACCGGGCGTCCGCATCGCTTACGTGCAACTGCCGGGAGACGTCGAACTGTGCGCGGCCGCCGCTCAGGCATTGGCCGATCAAGCGGACGTACCGTGCGAAGTCATCGCGGCCCCCGAATCCAAGGCCGTTCCCCTGGCGCATGAGCTGGCCCGGCTCGTCGGCAAGCCGTACATCGTGCTGAGGAAGTCTCTCAAGCCCTACATGACAGGTGCGATCTCGGAGCGGGTCTCGGCATTGACCTCAGCGACACCCGAGCGCCTGTGGCTCGATCCGCTGGACGCGGAGCGCGTGCGCGGCAAACGCGTCTGGGTCGTGGACGACGTGATCACGACCGGATCGACCATGCGGGCCGCCGAGGCACTGATGACACGATCCGGCGCCACCGTCTCTCACCGGATGGCGGCCTTCGGCGAGGGCACGGAGTTCGATGACGTGGACGTGATCGTCGCGGCACGACTGCCGCTGTTCGAGGCGGCGGGTAGCACCACGTAGTCGCGGCGGGTCGGCGCCGACCGGCCGACCGAGCCCGCGCGCCGCGCCTCCACCGGCGCGTCAGCGGTGACCCCGCGTACAGGGATGGCAGCGTGCCGTCGTCGCCCAGCCGCGTCGCGCACCGGATCCTGGGGTGGACGGCGGACAGACCCGGCTGCCGGCGTCGCACTCGATCCCGGACCTCGTCGGGCAGCCTCCCGATCCCGGTCGGCGCGCCGGGGCCGGCCGGTGGCACGAATTCGCGGGTGTGCCGTGGTCCGAACGGCCCGCGACCCTTACTCTCTGGGACATGTTCGAGTTGGGCACCGACGGGCCGAGCGTTCTGGTGGTCGGTGTCGACGGGTCGGTGACCTCGCTGCGGGCCGGCGCCTACGCGGTCGGCATGGCCCGCAGGCAGGGCTCCAGGCTGGTGGTCGTGCACGTGGCCATGCCGAGCCGGTTCGCCAACATGGCGCCACAGAGCATGGCACTGGCCCGGCAGGCGGCCGCGGAGATCGCCGAGGAGCTGCGCGAGCAGGTGGTCGAGCAGGCAGCCGCCCGCGGGGTGTCGGCGACCTTCGTGGCGGTGCTCGGCGACCCGTTCACCGAACTGGTACGCGTCGCCGACAAGGAGCGGGCGGACGGCATCGTGGTGGGCGCGTCCACCGGCATAGGCCACAGGTTCGCCGGGTCGATGGCGGTACGGCTGATCCGCACCGGCCGCTGGCCGGTCACCGTGGTGCCCTGAGCCGCCCGGAAAACAATCTGGGCCCGAGTTAGCTCCCCCATGACCCGGGGAACCGGTACCGGGAAGCAGGAGGCGCACAGATGAGCACACCTTCCATGCCCTCGGGCGGCCCGATGTCCACTTTCGCCAACCTCACGAGCCGGCTCCCGTCGGGTCCCGGCGGCGTACCGTCGATCCCGGCCAACGGAGTTCCGCCCGCCGGACCGACCACCCAGGTCGCGTCGTTCGACGATTACCCGTCGGCGCAGCGCTCGGTGGACTTTCTGTCCGACAACGGCTTTCCGGTCGAACAGAGCACGATCGTGGGCACCGATCTGCGGCTGGTGGAGAACGTACTGGGCCGGTTGACCACCGGGCGGGCGGCGCTGGCCGGTGCGGCCAGCGGAGCCTGGTTCGGGGTGCTGATCGGGCTGCTGCTGGGCATCTTCACCGTTTCGTCCTGGTGGCAGGTGCTGGTGGCCGCGATCGTCATCGCCACCGCGTGGGGCGCGATTTTCGGCGCCATCGCGCACGCGGCGACCGGCGGGCGTCGCGACTTCAGCTCGCGCACCTCCCTGCTGGCCGAGCACTACGCGGTCAACGTCGGCGCGGACCACGCGGAGGCGGCCCGGCAGCTGCTGACCCGGCTGAACTGGCAGTCCACCATGACCCCGGACGGCGGCTCGATGGGCCCGCCGGACGGCGGGTCGACCCCGGACGGCGAGCAGCGCGCCTGACCCGGGCGAACCTCGACTCCCGGCTCCGGCGGCGGCGACCCGCCGGAGCCGGGCACCCCGCGTATCCTGCGCGGCGGCGGCTCCGGGCCGGCCTACGATGGCTCAGTGACCGCGCCGCACCCGTACACCGCCGTACTGGACGCCGTGCTGGAGCGCCTCACGTACGTGAACGAGGAGACCGGTTACACCGTCGCGCGGGTGGCCACCGACTCGGGCTCCGACCTGCTGACCGTCGTCGGGGCGCTGCTGGGCGCCCAGCCCGGCGAGACTCTCCGGCTGCGCGGGCGGTGGTCCAGCCACCCGAAGTACGGCCGCCAGTTCGAGGTGGAGTCCTACACCACCGTGCTGCCCGCGACCGTCCAGGGCATCCAGCGGTACCTCGGCTCCGGCCTCATCAAGGGCATCGGGCCCCGGTTCGCGGAGCGGATCGTCGAGCGCTTCGGCGTGGACACGCTGACCGTCATCGAGCAGACCCCGGCCCGGCTCATCGAGGTGCCGGGGCTCGGCCCCAAACGCACCGCGAAGATCATTACCGCCTGGGAGGAGCAGAAGGCCATCAAGGAGGTGATGGTCTTCCTGCAGGGTGTCGGGGTGTCGACTTCGCTGGCGGTGCGCATCTTCAAGCAGTACGGCGACGAGTCCATCGCCGTGGTGCAGAAGGAGCCGTACCGGCTGGCCGCCGACGTATGGGGCATCGGGTTCAAGACGGCCGACACCATCGCCCAGTCCGTCGGCATCCCCCACGACAGCCCGCAGCGGGTGAAGGCCGGGCTGCAGTACACGCTGTCCGAGGCCACCGATGACGGGCACTGCTACCTGCCGCAGGCCCAGCTGGTCACCGACGCCGGAAAGATCCTCGGAGTACCCGCCGACCTGATCGACCGCTGCCTCGACGAGCTGGCGGCCGAGGAGGGCGTGGTCCGCGAGGAGCTGCCCGACGACGTCACGGCGGTCTATCTCGTGCCGTTCCACCGCGCCGAGCTCTCGCTGGCCGGCAGCCTGCTGCGGCTGCTGCGCGAGCGCACCGACCGGATGCCGCACTTCGTCGACGTCGACTGGGACAAGGCGCTGGCCTGGCTGCGCCGGAGCACGGGTGCCCAGCTCGCGCCTGAGCAGGAGCAGGCGGTCCGGCTGGCGCTGACGTCCCGGGTGGCCGTGCTGACCGGCGGGCCGGGCTGCGGCAAGAGCTTCACCGTCCGCTCCATCGTCGAGCTGGCCACCGCCAAGCGGGCCAAGGTGCTGCTGGTCGCGCCGACCGGCCGGGCGGCCAAGCGGCTGTCGGAGCTGACCGGGTACCCGGCCGCGACCGTGCACCGGCTGCTGCAGCTGCGCCCGGGCGGCGACCCGTCCTTCGACCGGGACCACCCGCTCGACGCCGACCTGCTGGTCGTGGACGAGGCGTCCATGCTCGACCTGATCCTGGCCAACAAGCTGGCGAAGGCCATCCCGGCGGGTGCGCACGTGCTGCTGGTCGGCGACGTCGACCAGCTGCCCTCGGTCGGCGCCGGCGAGGTGCTGCGCGACCTGCTCGCCGCCGAGGCGATCCCGAGGGTCCGGCTGACCCAGATCTTCCGGCAGGCGCAGGAGTCCGGCGTGGTCACCAACGCGCACCGGATCAATGCGGGCCGGCCGCCGCTGACCACCGGGCTGCCGGACTTCTTCCTGTTCGCCTGCGAGGAGACCGAGGCCGCCGCCGCGCTCACCGTGGACGTGGCGTGCCACCGCGTCGCCAAGCGGTTCGGGCTCGACCCGCGTCGCGACGTCCAGGTGCTCGCGCCGATGCACCGCGGCCCGGCCGGGGCCGGTGCGCTCAACACCCTGCTGCAGCAGGAGCTGACCCCGGCCCGGGACGGGCTGCCGGAGCGGCGCATGGGTGGGCGGGTGTTCCGGATCGGCGACAAGGTGACCCAGATCAGAAACAACTACGACAAGGGCGCGGCAGGGGTGTTCAACGGTACCCTGGGCGTGATCACCGCACTGTCCACAGAGGACCAGACGCTGACCGTACGCACCGACGAGGACGAGAGCATCGACTACGACTTCGACGAACTGGACGAGCTGTCACACGCGTACGCGATGACGATCCACCGCTCGCAGGGCTCGGAGTACCCGGCCGTGGTCATTCCGCTGACCACCAGCGCCTGGATGATGCTGCAACGCAACCTGCTCTACACGGCGGTGACCCGGGCCAAGAAGCTGGTGGTGCTGGTCGGCTCACGCCGGGCGCTGGCGGCGGCGGTGCGCACGGTCGGTGCGGGCCGGCGGCACACCGCGCTGACCTACCGGCTGGACGGACCAGAAAGGGTGCGATCATGAGGGTGATCCTGTTCGGCGCCACCGGAATGCTCGGTCAGGGCGTGCTGCGCGAGTGCCTGCTCGACCCCGACGTCGAGCGGGTGCTGGCCGTCGGCCGCACCGCCACCGGGCGCCGGGACGCCAAGCTGAGCGAGATCACGCAGCCCGACCTGGCCGACCTGTCCGGCGTCGAGGAGCGGCTGACCGGGTACGACGCGTGCTTCTTCTGCCTGGGCGTGTCGTCGAACGGCATGAGCGAGGACGCGTACCGCGCGGTCACCTACGACCTCACCGTGGCGGTCGGGCAGACCCTGTCCCGGCGCAACCCCGACATGGCGTTCGTCTACGTCTCCGGGCAGGGCACCGACAGCACCGAGCACGGCCGCACGATGTGGGCCCGGGTCAAGGGGCGCACCGAGAACGCGTTGCTGGCAATGCCGTTGCGGACGTACCTGTTCCGGCCCGGGTACATCCAGCCGATGCACGGAGCCACGTCGAGGACCCCGCTGTACCGCCGGCTGTACCGGGTGACGACGCCGTTCTATCCGCTGCTGCGCAGGGTCGCCCCCCGGCACATCACCACCACCGAGCGGGTCGGTCGCGCGATGATCAACGCGGCGAGGTCCGGCGCGCCCAAGCGGATCCTGGAGAACCCGGACATCAACGCTCTGGCGGGCTGATGCGCGGCGGCGCCGGCCCCCGCCGGATTGGCACCGGGTCGCTACCCTGCGCGCACGGCTCGGAACGAGCACGCCACCCACCGCATGCCGCGACGCGGTTGGCCGGAGCGACTGGCGCACTTCTGCGTGATCGCGGGCCCGGTCGCCTCGTTCGTCGCCGCCCACTTCCTGCTCGTCCCTGCCCTGCTCAGTCGGCTGAGCCGGGCCACGCACGGCTCACCGACGTGGATGGCCGCGGCCGGCTGGGCGACCGCCGCACCCGCCCTGTCCCTGCTCGCCCTCTACGCGTGACCCGATCAGCGGGGCGGCAGGTCGACCAGCTCGCCGAGGAGCGCCCGGTGCTGGGCCGGTGTACCCAGGGCGATGGCGGAACTCTTGGCCCGCTTCAGGTACCAGTGCGCCCGGTGCTCCCAGGTGAAGCCGATCCCGCCATGCAACTGCACGCACTCCTCCGCCGCCCGTACCGCGACCGGGGCGCAGTGCGCCTGGGCCAGGCTGGCCGCCACGGCCGCGTCCGGATCCGCGTCGGCGAGGCACCCGGCCGCGTACCGGGCCACCGCCCGGGCCTGGGTGACCTCCACCCATAGCTGGGCCAGCCGGTGCTTGACCGCCTGGAACGAGCCGACCGGCCGGGCGAACTGGTACCGGGTCTTCACATAGTCCACGGTGGACGCTAGACACCAGTCGGCCACACCGAGCTGCTCCGCGGCCAGGATCGCGGCGCCGACCCGCAGCGCGGACGTCCAGGCCGCCGCCGCCCGCTCGGCGTCGCCCAGCAGGGTGGCCGGCGCCGAGGTGAACGTGACCGTCGACAGTGGACGGGTCTGGTCCAGCGCGGTGACCGGCGTCAGCGTGGCGCGCGCGGCGTCCACCGCGTACAGCCCGTCCGGGGTCGGCACGATGAGCAGGTCGGCGGCGTGCGCGTCCGCCACGCTCGTGACGGTACCGGTGAGGGTCCCGCCGTCGGCGCGCACCGCGGCGGGCACCGGTGCCCCGGGCGGCGTGGACAGCGGGAGCACCAGGACCGCCAGCAGGTCGGCCGAGGCCACCTTGGGCAGCAGGTCGACCGCGTCGCAGGACAGCAGCGCGGCGGTACCCAGCACTGCGCCCAGCCACGGTACCGGCGCGGCCGCCCGGCCCACCTCCTCGGCGACCACGGCGACCTCCCGCCAGGACGCTCCGGCCCCGCCGCGATCCTCCGGGATCGCCAGGGCCGCGCACCCGATGCCACCGGCCAGCGCCCGCCACGCGTCGCTCCCGGCCCAGCCGTCGCCGGCGGGGTCACCGCCGGACGAAACGCCGCCGGCGGTGCGGGCGAGCGCCTGGCGCACCGAGGCGCGCAACTCCTCCTCGACGTCGCTGTAGAGCAGGGTGCTCATCGCGCCACCTCGCTATGCTCGCCGGCACGATGAGGCTCAACAGGGGTGTGCCTCATGATTCGCTCGCTACGCTCGCTCATCGGGGCAGGTCCTTCCACGCGACGTCCTTGTCGGCCCGGGGCTCGGTGGGCAGCCCGAGCACCCGCTCGGCGATGATGTTGCACAGGATCTCGGAGGTGCCGCCCTCGATGGAGTTTCCCTTGGCTCTCAGGTACCGGTACCCGGGCGTCCGGTTCTCCCAGTCCACTATGGACGGCCGGCGCATGGTCCAGTCGTCGTAGCGCAGCCCCTCCTCGCCCAGCAGCTCCAGTTCGAAGCCGGAGACCTCCTGGTTGAGCCGCGCGTACGCGTACTTGACCGCGGAGCCCTCGGCACCGGGCGCACCGGCCGCCAACTGCTCGCGCAGCCGGGTCGCGGCGAGCCGGCCGGCCTCGGCCGCCACCCACAGCCTCATCAGCCCGTCGTGCGTACCCGGGCCGCGCGACTCGGGCCGCTCCCGCCAGGTACGTGCCAGTGCACCGATCATGCCGGCCTCGCGCGGTACCGCACCGCCGCCGATGGCCACCCGCTCGTTCATCAGGGTGGTCTGCGCGACCCGCCAGCCCTCGCCGACCGCACCCAGGCGGTGCGCGTCGGGGATCCACACGTCGGTGAGGAACACCTCGTTGAACTCGGCCTCGCCGGTGATCTGGCGCAGCGGCCGCACCTCCACACCGGGCGCGGTCATGTCGCACACGAAGTAGGTCAGGCCCTGATGCTTGGGCAGGTCCGGGTCTGTGCGGGCGAGCAGGATGGCCCAGCGTGCCTCGTGCGCCATCGAGGTCCACACCTTCTGGCCGTTGACCGTCCAGCCCTCGACGCCGTCCGGCCCGACGCCGCGCACCGCGCGGGTACCCAACGCCGCCAGGTCCGATCCGGCGCCCGGCTCGCTGAACAGTTGGCACCAGACCTCCTCGCCCGTCCACAGTGGGCGGAGCCAGCGCTGGCGCTGCTCGTCGGTGCCGTGCCTCAGGATCGTGGGCGCGGCCATGCCCAGGCCGATGCCTATCCGCATCGGGTCGTTATCCGGCGCGCCGGCCTGGACGAGGGCGGCGTCCACCGCCTGCTGCGCGGCCCGCGGCAGGCCGAGCCCGCCGAGCCCGGCCGGGAAACTGACCCAGGCGAGCCCGGCGTCGAACCGGGCGCGCAGGAACTCCAGCCGGTCGGTGCTCGCCGGGTCGTGCTCCGCGAGCAGGTCTCGTACCCGTCCGGAAAGCTCATCGGTCTGCATCGGACTCCTCACCGACATCCTGTGGGCCCGGTGCGGATGCGCCGAGCCCGGCCAGCACGAAACCGGCGATCTCGTCGGCCAGCTCACGAGGGGTGGTCGGCCCGTCCGGGCGGTACCACTGCGGAAGCTGGTTGACGATGCCGAACACCATCAGGGTCACCGTCTGCGCCGAGACCGTGTCCGTGAACTCGCCGTCGCGCTGGCCGCGCTCGACGAGTTCGCGCACCGCCTCGTGGTACCGGCGGCGCTGGGCGCGCAGCGCAGCCGACTTGTCGCCCGCGAGCCTGTGCAGTTCCCGGGCGGAGACCGTGGCCGCACCCAGTTGGGCGGCGGTGGTCACCACCAGATCCGTGATGAGGGCCCGCAGCTCCCGCGGCGCCGGTTCGCGCACCGCCTGGATGCGTTCCAGCCCGGCCAGCTGCACGCTGATCAACTCGTGGTAGATCTCGTAGAGCAGGTCGTCCTTGGACCGGAAGTAGTGGTACATGGCGCCCTTGGTGACCTGTGCGCGCTCCACCACCTCCTGCACCGAGGTGGCGTCGAAGCCCTGCTGGGCGAACAGCTCCACCGCCGCGTCCAACACGCGCCGGACCACGCCGGTGCCGGTCACCGCCACCGGGCGAGTTCCTGGCGGGCCACCGAGCGCCGGTGCACCTCGTCGGGTCCATCCGCGATCTGCAGCGTGCGCAGGTGCGCGTACAGGTACGCCAGCGGCGTGTCCTGGCTCACGCCGGCCGCGCCGAAGACCTGGATGGCCCGGTCGATGACCCACCTCGCGGCGTCCGGCGCGACCACCTTGATGGCCGCGATCTCCATGGCCGCACCCTTGTTGCCCACCGTGTCCATCAGCCAGGCCGCCTTGAGCACCAGCAGCCGGGCCTGTTCGATGCGCAGCCGGGACTCGGCGATCCAGTCCCGCACCACCCCCTGGTCGGCGATCGCCCCGCCGAACGCCCGGCGCCCCAACGCCCGCTGGCACATCAGCTCCAGCGCCCGCTCGGCCATCCCGATCGCGCGCATGCAGTGGTGGATGCGGCCCGGCCCCAGCCGCGCCTGAGCCAGCGCGAAGCCCCGATGCGGCTCGCCGAGCAGGTTGCCCGCCGGCACCCGCACCCGATCGAACACGATCTCCGCATGCCCACCGTGCGCCTGGTCGCCGTACCCGAACACGGTGGTCGGCCGCACCACGGTCAGCCCGGGGCTGTCCATCGGCACCAGCACCATGCTGTGCCGCTGATGCCGCTCGCCCTCGGAGTCGCTGACCCCCATCACGATGGACACCGCGCAACGCGGGCTCATCGCCCCGGACGACCACCACTTGCGGCCGGTGATGACGTACTCGTCGCCGTCGCGCTCGATCCGGGTGGCTACGTTGTTCGCGTCGGAGCTGGCGACCTCGGGCTCGGTCATCGAGAAGCAGGACCGGATCTCACCGTTCAGCAACGGGGTGAGCCACCGCTCCTGCTGCTCCGGCGTGCCGAACATGGCCAACAACTCCATGTTGCCCGTGTCGGGCGCCGAGCAGTTCATCGCCTCCGGCGCGAGGTGCGGGCTGCGACCGGCCGTCTCGGCGATGGGCGCGTACTCCAGATTGGACAGTCCGGCACCGAACGGCGAGTGCGGCAGGAAGAGGTTCCACAGCCCGCGCTCGCGCGCCTGGCTCTTCAGGTCCTCCAGCACCGGCGGCGCACCCCACTGTCCCGGCCGCGCCGCCAACTGCTCGGCGAAGACCTTCTCCGCCGGGTACACGCACTCCGTCAGGAATTCCGTGGCCCGCCGCTGGAGGTCGAGCGCCGCGTCGCTGAATCCGAAGTCCATGCCGTCCTCATCCCTTCCGCAGTGTGGCGTGCGCCTGCTCGATCAGGACCGGCACCGCCGCGCCGAACGTGTCGAACCCCTCCCCGACCGTCTTGCCCTGCAGGTACCGCGCGTGGATGCCCTCCGAAATGACGGCGAGCTTGAAGTGCCCGAAGGCGATGTACCAGTCGAGGCCGGCGAGCGGGATGCCGCTTCCCCGCGCGTACCGCTCCGCCAGTGCCGGCCCGGACGGGAACCCCTCCGGCACCCGTGGAGTCAGCCGCAGCCCGGTCTGGTCGCTGTAGACCACCAGCAGCCCGACGTCGGCCAACGGATCGCCGATCGTGGCCATCTCCCAGTCCATCACCGCCGCGATGCCGGTCAGCGACCGGTCGAGCATGACGTTGTCCAACCGGTAGTCGCCGTGCACGATGCCGGGCCTCGGCGAGACCGGTACGCCGTCGAGCAGCCGCGCGGTGACCTCCTCCAGCAACGGCAGCTCACGGGTCTTGGCGCTCTCCCACTGCCGGTGCCAGCGCTGAACCTGGCGCAGCAGATATCCGTCCGGGCGCCCGAAGGACTCCAGCCCGATGGTCGTGTAGTCGATGGCGTGCAGCCGCAGCAGCGTGTCCACCAGCAGGTCGCCGTGCCGCCGGGCCGCGTCGGGCGGCACCTCGCGCAGCGTCTCGCCGCGCAGCACGACGCCGTCGACGTACTCCATGATGTAGAACGGGGCGCCGATCACGTCCTCGTCGGTGCACAGCAGCAGCGGTCGGGCCACCGGGAACCCCGCCTCGGCCAGCGCCGCGGTCACCCGGTACTCCCGGGCCATGTCGTGCGCCGACGGCAGCACCAGACCCAGCGGCGGGCGACGCAGCACGACCTGCCCGGTCCGCCCGCGCACCAGGTAGGTCAGGTTGGACCGACCACCGCTGATCACCTCGGCGTCCAGGGGCCCGGACAGCCGCCCGTCCGCCGCCTCAAGCAGCAGGCTGCCGGCGCGGTCGAGGTCGAGCCCGGGGGTCTGGCTCATCGCGGCGCCTGGCCGTCCGGCCCGTTCGGCCCGTTCGGCCCGCTCGGTCCTGGCGTCCGGCCCATCGCACGCACCTCCATACCGACTGGTCGGTATGGACGCTATGCCGGTCGGGTCGCCCCGTCAACGCCCCGCCACCGCCGGGCCGCGAGGCCCGAGGCCCGAGGCCCGAGGCCCGAGGCCCGAGGCCCGAGGCCCGAGGCCCGAGGCCCGAGGCCCGAGGCCCGCGACGCGAGGCGCGAGGCCCGCGACGCGAGGCGCGAGGCCCGCGACGCGAGGCGCGAGGCCCGCGACGCGAGGCGCGAGGCCCGCGACGCGAGGCGCGAGGCCC
>NZ_BAABJQ010000051.1:0-34693 GCF_039543385.1 Rugosimonospora acidiphila | reverse complement strand
AGATCGCCACCCTGCAGGCGCAGTTGGGCACCACCACCGTGTACGTCACGCACGACCAGGTCGAGGCCATGACCATGGGTCACCGGGTCGCGGTGCTGCTCGACGGCGTGCTCCAGCAGGTCGACACGCCGCGCGCGCTGTACGACCGCCCGTCCAACGTGTTCGTCGCCGGGTTCATCGGCTCGCCGGCGATGAACATCAAGACGGTTCCGTTGAGCGACGAGGGTGCCGACTTCGCCGGCATGCTCCTGCCGCTGACCCGCGAGCAGATCACCGCCGCCAAGAGCGAGGCCGGCAACGTGACCGTCGGCTTCCGGCCGGAGAACACCGACCTGGTCGGCGAGACCGACGGTGGCATGCCGATCCTGGTCGACCTGGTCGAGGAGCTGGGCTCCGACGCGTACGTGTACGGCAACGTGAAGCTCAACGGCGCCGATGAGCGGTTCGTCGTCCGGATCGACGACCGGAACACGCCGCGGATGGGCGACACGGTGTACGTCAAGCCGCGCGCCGGCCAGCTGCACGCCTTCAACGCGGACACCGGCCTGAGCATCTGAACCCATCGCTGTCCGCGCGCCGCGGACTCGGCTACCACGAGAGCCGGGTCCGCGGCGCGCCGCGTTTCCGGGAAAACCGGCCTCCTCTGCCACCGGCGGCGCCCACCGCGCCCACCGGCGGCGACCACCTCGGCGGACCGCGCCCGGCGGGGCGGGGGCTGTGACACAACCAGGACATTCCGCGGACTGGGCCAAGACATCCGCGGCGCAGGCTGGTCCGGTGCGATCGAGATCCCCATGCCGGTGAAACCGAACACCGCGGTACAGGGCGGCATGAGGGTGGCCGGCGCAGGTGTCGATGCCCCGGCGGACCCACGCCGTGCCGGTCGGGCGGACCCGGCCGGTGCGGCCGGTCGACCTCACCGGCCCGATGAGCGCCGGAACGGCTCCCCGTCACGGTGCGCGAGCAATAGTTGATGGCATGCCCCGGGTGCTGTTGATCGAGGACCACCAGACGGTCCGCGACGGCCTGCAGCTGTCGTTGACCAGGCAGGGCCATGCCGTGGACGCGGTCGAGACCGGTGAGCAGGGACTGGACCGGTTGCGCACGACCGCGTTCGACGTGGTCGTACTCGATCTCATGCTGCCCGGAATGAGCGGCTTCGAGGTATGTCGCCGGATCCGCACCGGCGGTGACCTGCCCATCATCATGCTCACCGCGCGTAACGACGACCTGGACGTGGTGGCTGGCCTGGAGGCCGGGGCCGACGACTATGTGGTCAAGCCGGTGCGGGCACGGGTGCTGGAGGCCCGCATCCGCGCGGTGCTGCGCCGCGCCACCGCACCGCCCCGGCCAGCCGGGCCGGGGCCGTCCGAGGCCGCCGAGCGGCACGGCGGCCTGACGATCGACCGGGCCGCGCTCGTGGTCGGCAAGGGCGGGGTGCCCATCGGCCTGCCCCCGACCGAGCTGCGGCTGCTGCTCGAACTCTCCCGCGAACCCGGTCGGGTACGCACCCGCCAGCACCTGCTCGAGACCGTCTGGGAGCACGGCTACCTCGGCGACTCGCGGCTCGTGGACGCCTGCGTGCAGCGCCTGCGGGCAAAGATCGAGGATGACCCGGCGGCCCCGGTCTACGTGCAGACCGTACGCGGCTTCGGCTACCGCTTCGGCCCGCTGTGACGGCGGGGCGCGGGCCCGGCGGGCGGCCCGCGACGCGGCCAATGGGCGTGACGCGGTGAGCGGGCGGTGGTGGATCGGCGGTCGGGCCTGGGGGCTGCGGGTCAGGCTCCTGCTCGCGTTCGCGTCGCTCGGCGCCATCACCACGGCGGTGGTGGCCGGCGCCAGCTACGTTCAGGCCCGAACGGTGATCCTGCAGCAGGCCCAGGACGCGGCGGTGCTGTCGCTGACCACCAAAATCACCGACCTCTTCGCGGCCGAGGGCCTGCCCGCCACCCAGCAGGAACTCAACGACATCGCCGGTACCATGTCCGGCCGCGACGACTCCACGCTGCTGGTGTACCGGGGGCAGACGTCCACGGCGAGCAGCCTCACCGTGGACACGCTGCCGGCCCAGCTGCGACACGCGGTGGCCGGTGGGCGGGTCGCCTGGCAACGCGTGGTCTCGGACGGCCACCCCGGCGTGCTCATCGGCACCCAGCTGCTGGTCGAGCGGCCGAACGGCGGGGCGGTGCCGTCAGGACTGGAGATCTACAGCGCGCACGATCTGGACGCCGAGCAGCACAGCCTCGACCAGCTTGCCGCCAGAGACTGGGCGACCGGCGGCTTCTCGCTGGTCCTCGCGCTGCTGCTCGGTCTGCTCGCCGCGCGGGGAGTGCTGCGACCGGTGCGCGAACTGGGCCGGGCGGCGCATCGACTGGGCGAGGGCGACCTGACCACCCGGCTGAGCGTCAGCGGCTCCGACGAGCTGGCCGCCGTGGCGCGCACGTTCAACGACACGGCAGAGGCGCTCGAAGGGTACGTCGGGGAGCTGCGCCGGATGGAGGCCGACGCGCGCCGGTTCGTGGCGGACGTGTCGCACGAGCTGCGTACCCCGCTGGCCGCGATGGCCGCGGTGGCCGATGTCCTCGACGAGGAGGCGCCCCACCTGCCGGGCGACGCGGGCAAGGCGGCCCGACTGGTCAGCCAGGAGACGCACAGCCTCACCCGCCTGGTCAACGACCTCATCGAGATCAGCAGGTTCGACTCGGGGACGGCGGCGCTCGCGCTCGATGAGGTGGATGTGGCCAGCGCGGTGATCGCCAGCCTACGGGCGCGCGGCTGGGCCGACCGGGTGGCGACGGAGCTGCCGTCCGGGGTGACGGCGCGCCTGGACCCCCGCCGGTTGGACATCATCCTGGCGAACCTGGTCGGCAACGCCCTGCGGCACGGCGCGGAGCCGGTCAGGGTGCGGCTGCGGGCCGAGCCGGACTGGCTGGTCATCGAGGTCAGCGACCACGGGCCGGGTCTGCGTCCGGAGGTTCTGCCGCACGTCTTCGACCGGTTCTACAAGGCGGACACCGCGCGTACCCGATCCGAGGGCAGCGGTCTCGGCCTCGCCATCGCGTGGGAGAACGCGCAGCTGCACCGCCGTGCGGGCGAGCGCGGCAGCCTGGTGGCCGCCAACCGGCCGGAGGGCGGCGCCAGCTTCACGCTGCGCCTACCGCGCCGAGCCGCCGACCCCGCCGACCCGAGGGGCCCCGCCGACCCGATGGACCCGGCCGCCGGCCCGATGGACCCGCGCGGCGCGACGGATCCGGGCGGCCAGCGGTGAGCGGGGCAGCGGTGAGCGGGGCAGCGGTGCGCCGGACGCTGGTGGTCGTGGCCGCGCTGGCCGTGAGCCTGCTCGCCGGCTGCGGGGTGCGGCCCAGCGGCGTCATCACCGGGGGCCCCGCGCCGCAGGCCCCGGGCGAGAAGGTCCAGCTCTACCTGCTGTCGCACGCGATGCTCACGCCGGTCGTGCGCCCGTTGACCGCGGTCCCCACCCCGACGCAGGCGCTCGAGCAGCTGGCGGCGGGGCCGGACGGCGACGAACTGGCTCAGGGGTACACGACCGAGGTTCCACGGGACGTGGCACCGGTCGTGGTGACCATCCGTTCGTCGAGCGTGACGGTGAAGCTCTCCAGCGATCCGGCCGGCCTGTCGGCCGCGGCCGTCGGTCAGATCGTCTGCACGGTGGGGGAGGTCGTGGTGACCGCGGGCCAGCAGGCGCGCCCCGCGGTCACTCTGATCGGGCAGGGGCACAGCCGGGGACCGCTGGCGTGCCCGCTGCCCCAGTGACCGGCGCGGCCAGCGCTCCCGCGATCAGGATGTCCAGCAGCTCCGCGAAGGCGATGCCGGACCGCTGCCAGATCTGCGGGTACTGCGACTCGGCCGTCATGCCGGGGAAGGTGTTGACCTCGTTGACCACCGGCTCGCCGCCGTCGTCCGGCTCCGGAAGGAAGAAGTCGACGCGCAACAGGCCCCGGCAGCCGAGCGCGTGGAAGGCCCGTACCGCCCGGTCCCGCAGCCGCCGGGTGGTGGCGTCGTCGAGCGCGGCCGGGATCTGGAAGACCGCGTTGCCGCCATACTTGGCGTCGTAGTCGAAGAAGCCCCCGCTCGCCACCTTGATCTCCAGCGGTGGACCGGCCTCGACCCGGCCGTCGGGATGCTGCAGGACCGCGACGTCGACCTCGCGCCCGACCACCGCCCGCTCGACCAGGACCTTCCGGTCGACGCCGCGGGCCAGCCGCAACGCGGCCGGAAGCCGATCCCACCGTTCGACCTTGGAGACGCCGATGCTGGAGCCGGCCCTGGCCGGCTTGACGAAGACCGGCAGGCCCAACCGGTGCCGGGTAGCCGGGGTGAGTTCCTCCGCCGCGCCCAGCGTCACCCCGTCGGCGACGCGCAGCCCGTCCGCCGCGAGGAGCTTCTTGGTCACCGCCTTGTCCATGCCCGCGGCGCTGGCGAACACCTCGTTCCCGACGTACGGGACGCCGAGCCACCCCAGCATCGCCTGGACCGTGCCGTCCTCGCCGTACGGGCCGTGCAGCGCCGGGAACACCACGTCCTGGTCCCGCAACGCGCGCAGCGCCTCGTCCAGCGGCACCGGTCGCCCGTCGACCTGCCACCGGCCGTCCCGCCCGATGAGCACCTCGGTGACCTGATACGCCTCGCGGTCGAGGTGGGCGAGGATGCTCGCCGCCGAGCGGCGCGACACCTCGTGCTCGCCGCTGCGGCCCCCGGACAGCAGGGCCAGTCGGATAGTCATCGTGTTTCCACCCTTTCACTGAGGTAACTGCGTTTGACTCGGGCGCCGATGCCGGTCAGCACCTCGTGCGGGTTGGTGCCGGCCCAGCGCGCCCACTCCGCCACCGTCGGCTCGGTGGGTCCACAAGGGACGGTCCAGGCGGCATCGGTACCGGGACCGAACACGACAACGGGATCCCCGAGCGCCACCGGCAGGTCTCCCGCGTCGATTACGCACTGATCCATCGCGATGCGCCCGACAATCGGGCGGCGCTGCCCGCCGAGCCACACCCGCGCCCGGCCCTGTGCCGCCCGGGGCAGGCCGTCGCCGAACCCGACCGGTAGCAGGGCCAGCGTGGTCGGCCGGGTGGTGACGAAGTCGGGCCCGTACGAGACGCCGGTGCCGGCCGGTACCCGCTTCACGTTGATCACCCGTGAGCGCAGGGTCATCGCCGGGCGTAGGCCGAACTCGCCGCCACTCATGGCGCCGAACGGGTCCACGCCGTACAGCGCCACGCCGATCCGGCACAGGTCGAAGCGGGTACGGGGGGCGATCAGCGCCGCCGCGGAGTTGGCCAGATGCGCCAGCCGCGGGTGGAGGCCCGCGCCCCGGGCAAACCTTAGCGCCTCCTCGAACGCCTCGACCTGCCGCGCCACGCTCGGGTGCCCGGGCGCCTCGGCGTTGACCAGGTGCGACCACACCGCGCTGACGCGGATGCCGCCCTCCACCTCGTACTTGCGTGCCCAGGCAATCAGTTCCGGCCAGTCTTCCCGGGTAGCCCCGTTACGGGACAGGCCGGTGTCGACCTTGAGCTGCACGGCCGCCGGTACCCCCAGCCGCGCGCCCGCACCGGCGACCGCGTGCAGGTGCGCCACGCTGGACACGCCGATGTCGATCCGGGCGGCGACCAGCCGGGCGAAGTCCTCGTCGTGGGGGTGCAACCAGCTCAGAATCGGCACGGTGAGGCCGGCCGACCGCAGGGACAGCGCCTCGGCCGCCGAGGTCACACCCAGCCAGGCGGCGCCCGCGGCCACCGCCGCCCGGGCGACCGGCACGGCGCCGTGCCCGAAACCGTCTGCCTTCACCACCGCCATCAGGTCGGTCCGCGCGGTGGCCGCGATCGCGCGCAGGTTCGACGCCACTGCCGCGAGGTCGACCACGGCCTCCGCCGGCCCGCTCATCTGATGACCGGAAGCATCACGGTGGCGTCCTCGGAGCCGGTCGAGCGGTGCGGGTCGCCGGGGGCGACCGGGCCGGGTCGACGGTCTGCCTGGTGGACGACCGGGAGCACGACCGTCGACTCGTCGGATCCGCCGGCCGGACCGGCCCCGGTGAGGTGGCCGAAGTCGGTGGTGCGTTCGGGGTCGGCGGCGGGGCGGACCGCGCGGCGCCGGCCGGGCAGCGCGAACAGCCAGGTGGCGTGTGCCGCCATCAGGCCGCGGTGGATCGCCAGGCTCGCGGCGATGACCAGTGCCGTGAGCACGATCGGGTAGAACAGTGCCACGGGTGCCTGGGCGAGCGGGCCCAGCCGGGACAACGGCCCGGTCAGCAGCAGGTGCAGCAGCGCGAGCGCCGGCATGTGGATGACGTAGACCGGCAGCGTGCGGCGCCCGAGTCGAGCCAGCGGGTCGGCGACGGCATGCCAGTGGCCGACCCGGGCGGCGGCCGCGACGCCGAAGGCGACGGCCGCGAGCGACACCAGAAACCAGACGCCGGGCCAGAATTCGGCGCCGGCCGCCGCCATCGCGCCCAGCGCGACCACATACACCGCGGTGGTCACGGCCAGGCGCCGGTTGGTCGCGCCGGCCGCGAACCGCTCCACCAGGGGCCGGAAGTACAGGCCGGCGAGGAACCACACCAGGTTCTGCAGGACGCTGCCCCGGTCGCCCGGCGTGGGTATCAGCTCGGCCGCGGCGATAACCGACAGCGCGACGGCGGCGCCGAGCACGAGCCATCGGGGCACCGGGCGCACCGCCTTGGCGAACGCGAAATACACCGCGAGCGCGAACAGGTACCACAGGTTCGACGGGGTGATGGTGAGCTGTTCGACAAGCACCAGCGGCGAGGTGGCCCGGTCGGTGGGGAAGTCCGGCACCGCGGCCAGCACCGCCGTGTGGATGAACAGCCAGACCGCGTAGATGTAGAAGAACTTGGCGATCCGGGACCGGACGAGCACCCGCCACGGCCGGGCGACCGCGTTGGTCGCGAACACCCCGGAGATGGTGAAGAACAGCGGCATCCGCAGCGGCAGCAACTGCTCGCTCAGCTTTCCCCACCCGCCCGGCACGGGCAGCACGAGATGCCACTGGATGAGCAGGTAGTGCTTCACGGTGACGTGCCAGAGCACCACGAAGATGATGCACGCGCCCTTGGCGACGTCCGCCCATTGGACCCGTTGACGCGCTACCGCGGCGGGCCCGGCCGATTCGGGATTCACTCAGGCGAATCTGCCAGGACCGTGTCCCCGGGCCGTGCGGGGACTGTCACGGCTACGTAATAAACGGCCGTCGCATGTGGGTTAGTCGATGGGACTCGCCTCGCCGCGTACCCACCTGTCGGTGGCCCGGTGGATCGCGCAGTCCCAACCCAGCGCGGCCAGCCGCGGCTCCAACCGGTCCGGGTCGACGAAGTTCTTCACCACGCGGAACGTGCTGCCGTCATTCAGCCGCCGCTCGACGATCTCCTCGCGGCCCGCGACAAAGACCTCCTTCCCGCTCTCGTCGACGTGCTCGTCGATGAACAGCACCCGACCGCCCTCGACCAGCAGACCCCGCAGCGACCGCCAGAACTGGTCGAACCGGTCCTCGGGCACGTGCGAGAGCCACGCCGAGAAGAAGATCACGTCGAACCGGGTACCCGGGTTCCAGGAGAACACGTCGGCAACCTCGAAGGCGACATTCGCCGCGGGCACCCGATCACGAGCGATCGCCATTGCCTCGGGCGCCGTGTCGATCGCCGTCACCGTCTCGGCCAGCCCCGCCAGCGCCTCCGTCCACAGGCCGGTGCCACACGCGATCTCCAATACCCGGCCGGCCGGTCGCAGCTGCGCGACCAGCCGCGCGATCAGCGGACGGGCCGCCTCGACGTCGCCGTACGCCGTCGCGTCGTACTCGCCGGCCCGGCGACGGTAGTAATCGACCTGTTCCGCCAGAATCTCGTCAGTCATTAACGCATCATCACAGGCGGACGCGAGCCTCCGCGGACCCGTGGAACCGTGGACCCGTGGACCCGCCCGGTCCGCGTCGTGGTGCGGGTCAGCGGTCCATCTTGACCGAGCGGTAGTAGCCCAGCGCGCCGGCGTGCAGCGGTATGTCGCCCGTGAAGATGGCGACCCGGCGGTCGAGCAGGGCCGCGGCCGGCACCCGGTCGCTGATCGTGGCCGCGTTGGCGAACAGCGCCGTCACCACCCGCGAGACCAGGTCGGCGGGGGTGCTCTCCAGGGCGACCAGCAGATTCGGTACGGCGACCGTGGCCACCGTGTCGACGCCCGGATACGTGCCGGCCGGTATCGTGCCCAGCCGGTAGGACGCGCCGTAGCTCTGGCGCAACCGCTCGGACGCGTCGGCCAGGCTCACCAGCCGGATGGGCATGTGCCGCGCCAGTTCGGTGATGCCCTCGGTCTTCAGCCCGCCGGACCAAAAGAACGCGTCGATGCGGTGCTCCTCCATGGCGGTGACGGAGTCGTTGATGCTCAGCGAGCGCCGGGCGATCTCCCGGACCGGGTCGATGCCGGTCGCGCTGAGGATGCGCTCGGCGATCAGAACGGTGCCCGAACCGTCCGGGCCCACCGACACCCGTTGCCCGCGCAGGCCGGCCACATCATGGATGGGCGACTCCGCCGGTACCACCAGGTGGATGTAGTCGTCGTAGACGCGGGCGACGGCGCGCAGCGGTACCGGCTGGTGGAACGAGCCGATCCCGTCGTAGGCGTCGGCCGCGGCGTCCGCGGCGGTGAACGCGAACGTGGCCTCACCGCGCCCCAGCAGCTCGAGGTTGTCCACCGAGCCCAGGGTCGGCAGCAACCGCATTCCACCCAGTCCCGGCCCGGCCGCCTGCGCGAAGGCCTGCGCGTACTGGTAGTAGACGCCCAGGGTGGCGCCGGTGGCGATGACGACCGGCGCCTCGGGCGCGCCGGTCTGGTCGCGGGGCACATTCGAGCATCCGGCGGGCAGCACCACGGCAGCCGCCAGCGCCAGCAGGAACCACATCCGCCTCATGCCGTCTGCTCCGCCTTCCACGGTGCGGGCTCCGCCGGGGCGGCGGGTAGCCGGATGCTGACCCGCAGGCCTTGCGGCTGGGCCGGGGCGAAGGCCAGTTGCCCACCGGTGGCGTCCAGCAGCGTGCGGGCGATGCTCAGGCCCAGCCCGGAGCCGGGCAGGTCCTGGCTGGTGGGGCTGCGCCAGAACCGGCGGCCGATCCACTGCTGCTCCTGCGGTAACAGGCCCGGGCCGAGGTCGGTCACGGTCAGGCACACAATGCCCCGCTCCTCGCGTGCGCCGAGGGTGATGTCCGCGCCGTCCGGGCTGAACTTGATGGCGTTGTCCAGCACCGCGTCGAGTGCGGAGCCGGTCAGTGCCGGATCGGCGAAGGCGAGCCGGCGGGTCAGGCCCTCGTACCGGAAGGTGACGTCCTTGCGGCGGGCCAGCGTCGACCACGCCGTCGCGCGGCCGGTCAGCAGCGCCCGCACGTCCAGGTCGACCGGTCGCGCCCGGGTGTTCTGGGCGGTGGCCAGTTCCAGCAGCTCCTCGACGACCATCCGCAGCCGATCGGCCTCCTCCTGCACCGCGGTCAGCTCGCCGCGGTGCGGGCCGTCGAGATCGTCGCGCAGGCTCTCCAGTCGCAGTCCCAGCGCGGTCAGGGGGTTGCGCAGCTGGTGTGAGGCGTCGGCGACGAAGGAGCGCTGGCGGCGCAGCGTGTCCTCGACCGCGTGGGCCATGTCGTTGAAGGACGCGGCGAGGGTACGCAGTTCGACCGGGCCGGATGGGGCGACCCGGGTGGACAGCTCCCCGGTGCGGATCTGGCCGGCCGCCTCGCCGAGCACGTACACCGGCCGGAGCACCCAGGTGGCCAGCATGAACGCGACGGCGACGCACAGCCCCAGGGCCGCCATCGCGGCGAGACCGATCACCGCCAGCTCCCGGGACGTGCCGGCGCGCAGGCCGGTGGTGGGCGACACGGTGACCACCGCGCCGATGACCTCGCCGTTGCGCACGACCGGCACGCCGACCACGAGCGGCCGGTCGGCCCACGGCCAGATGGTGTCCGGGTTGACGCTCTGGTGGCCGGCGAGCGCCTGACGGATCTCGGCGGCGACCTGCGGGGAGCGCAGGTCCAGCGATGGGCTGGACGCGGCGCGGGGCGCGCCGGTGCGGTCCAGCACCGCGGCCTGGACACCGTAGACGTCGCCGTAGCGCACCAGGTCCTCGGCGAGGACCTGGGTGTCGAGTTGGTCGGCGGACTGCTGGCTGAGCGAGGCGAACATGCCGGTGTCCTGCAGCCGGTCCAGGAACATGGTCTGTTGGCGCGCCGCGGCCAGGTTGCTGGCCAGCGGAAGGCTGAGTGTCACCAGTACCAGGGCGATGAGCGGAATGAGCACGGACAGCAGTCGGGCGCGCATGCCGCCCTCACTCGGCGACGAGCGCTGCCGGCTCTCGGTCGGCCGGGGTCAGCCGGTAGCCGATGCCGCGTACGGTCTCGATCATCCCGGGCTCGCGCAGCTTGCCGCGCAGCGAGGCCATGTGAACCTCGAGGGTGCGTCCGTTGCCCTGCCAGTTGGTGTTCCAGACCTGGCTGAGGATCCGTTCACGCCGGACCACCACGCCGGGGCTGCGCATGAGCAGGAGCAGCAGGTCGAATTCCTTGCGGGTGAGGTTGACCGGGTGGCCGGCGCTCTCGACCCGTCGGGTGTGCGGTTCGACGCGCAGCTGCCCGTAGACGTAGGAATCCGTGACCGTCTCGGCCGGCGGCTGGGGGCGGGCCGCCCGGCGGGTGATCGCGTGGATGCGGGCGATGAGTTCGGCGAGGCTGTAGGGCTTGACCAGGTAATCGTCGGCGCCGATGTTCAGCCCGTGCAGCCGGGACGCCAGGTCGCCGCGGGCGGTGGCGATGATGATGGGCACGTCGCTGCGCCGGCGGATCTCCGTGCAGAGCTTGAATCCGTCGCGGTCGGGCAGGCCCAGGTCGAGCAGGACCACGTCCGGTGCGGTGTCGAGCAGGTCGAGCCCCTCCGCGGCGCAGCGGGCGCAGGCAAGCTCGAAGCCGTGCTTGGCGAGGACGGTACGCAGTGCGGCCATCACGTGGTTGTCGTCTTCGACGACGAGCACTCTCATCACGCACCTCGCGAGTCAATGGCGGCTTCCAGATTGGCCGATCCTGCCTGGGGAGGCAAGACCCGGGTACGGCGGGCGCCGTGAACTGGGCTCCGCCACAGGTAGCGGGCCAGCTCCGTGAGGTTGGAGTTGTGTGGAGGTCGATGGAGCCTATCGCGGTCGATGAGATTTCAAATACAAATATAGATGACGCCGACCGAAACTCAAATGATCGTCAAGTGCCTGCATTGGCAAGCTGGTCGATGCTTACGATCGCGGCGCGCTGCCGTCCGCCGAAACTGGCGGCGCGGCGTCCCCCATTCGTTCCCCCCTTCACCCCGGAGGTCGCCGATGATCCAGAGGCACAGGGCGGCATTCGCCGTCCCGGCCATCATCGGGCTGGCGATCCTATCGTCGCTCACCGGCTCGCTGGGTAAACCCCAGTCGGTGCCGAAGCCCGCGTCCTTGCTCGGATGGCAGCCGTGCGCAGACTACAAGCTATCGACCTACGAGCAGATCACCAGCTATCTGCGTGCCGTTGACAAGGTCAGCGACCGCATGAAGATCGTCAGCCTCGGCAAGACCTCCGAGGGTCGCGACCAGATCATGGCGATCGTCTCCTCGCCGGAGAACCTCAAGTCGGACAACCTGGAGAAGTACGCGGAGATCTCCCGCGACCTGTCCCAGGGCACCGTGAGCGAGAGCAAGGCCCAGCAGCTGGCCAAGACCGGCAAGACCGTCGCCTGGGTCGACTTCGGCATCCACGCCACCGAGGTGGCGCCGCCGCAGACCGCGCCGCAGTTCGCCTACGACCTGGTGACCAGCGAGACGCCCGAGGCGAAGTCGATCCGCGACAACGTCATCACCCTGTTCGTGCCCAACGTCGACCCGGACGGCGGCACGGAGGTCTCCGACTGGTACATGGACCACGTCGGCGGCCCCTACCAGGACTCCACCTACCCGGAGCTGTACCAGAAGTACGCCGGGCACGACGACAACCGTGACTGGTTCATGTTCAACCTGCCCGAGACGCGCAACCTCGGCCAGGTGCTGTTCCACGACTGGCTGCCCCAGCTGGTCTACAACACCCACCAGACGGCGGCCTATCCGGCCCGGATCTTCGTCCCGCCATTCAAGGACCCGGCGAACCCGAACATCCCGCCGGAGATCATTCGGGACATCAACACGGTGGGCGACGACATGACCCAGCGGCTGGACCGCGAGGGCAAGGTCGGCGCTGTCTCGCGCCAGCAGTACGACCAGTGGTGGAACGGTGGCCTGCGTTCGGCCCCGGCCTTCCACAACCAGGTCGGCATCCTGACCGAGACCGCGCACGCGTCGGCCACGCCCAGCTTCGACGACCCGGCGAAGTTCCCGGCGACGTTCCCCTACCAGAGCGTCTCCACCAAGGACCCGTCGGCGTTCTACCCGAGCCCGTACCAGGGCGGCGAGTGGCACCTGTCGCAGAGCTGCGCCTACATCGAGACCACCGAGTGGGCCTTCCTGCACGCGGCCGACGTCGACCGTGAGCAGTGGCTGTTGGGCTCGTACCGGATGGGCCAGCAGGGGATCGCCGCGGGCGGCGACACCTCGTACGTCATCCCGGCCGACCAGGCGGACCTCCCGACCGCCGTCAAGATGGTCAACGTTCTGCGGGAGAACAACCTGCGGGTGGAGGTCGCCAAGTCGGCGTTCACCGTGGGCGACCGGACCTACCCGGCCGGCAGCTTCATCGTCCGCGAGGCGCAGCCCTACCGCGCCGACGTCGTGGACCTGCTCAACCCGCAGGTCTACCCCGACCGGCGCAACCCGGACGGATCGCCCGAGGCGCCGTACGACATGGCCGGCTGGACGCTGCAGTACCAGATGGGCGTGACGGTCGACAAGGTGACCACCCCGCTGAACGTCAAGACCGCTTCGGTGAACACCGCCGCCGTACCGCAGACCACGGTGCCGAACAAGCCGGGCTACGCGTACGCCCTCGACTCCCGGCAGAACGACTCGTTCACCGCGGTGAACAACCTGCTGCAGGCGGGCCAGACGATCACCCGCACCACGCAGGCGGTGCAGACCAGCCAGGGCCAGTGGCCGGCCGGCACCTTCCTGGTCCAGGCCCGTCCCGGCACGGACACGAAGGTCAAGCAGCAGGCCCGCACCCTCGGCATCACCGTTGCCGGGGTGAACACCGCACCCGCCTCGACGATGGCGGTGTCGCTGCCACGGATCGGCCTCTACCACGGCTACCCGGGCAACAGCGACGAGGGCTGGACCCGGTACGTGTTCGAGGGCTTCAAGTTCCCGTACCAGTCGGTGCATGACACGGACGTGCGGGCGGGCAACCTGCGCGACAAGTACGACGTGATCGTGCTGCCGGACGCCAGCTACAACAGCATGCTCAACGGCGCGCGCGCCGGTTCGCTGCCGCCGGAGTACACCGGCGGGATGACCCAGGCCGGCGTGGACAACCTGGTCAAGTTCGTGCAGGCCGGTGGCAAGCTGGTGACCGTCAACGGCGCCACCCAGTTGGGTATCCGCGCCTTCGGGCTGCCGGTCACCGACGTGACCAGCGGCGTGTCGTCCAGCAACTACTACTCGCCCGGCTCGATCGTGGCCAACACCGTGCAGGCGGACACTCCGCTGACCTACGGGTTGCCGACGAACCTGGACGCGTACTCCGACGGAAGCCCGGCGTTCGCCGTGCAGCCGGGGGCGCCTAACATCACGACCCCGGTGAACTACCCGGCCAGCAACCTGCTGCTCAGCGGCTGGCTGCTGGGTGAGAACCTGATCGCCAACCACAGCACGGTGGTCGACGCGAAGGTCGGATCCGGGGACGTCGTCCTGCTCGGGATGAGCGTGCAGCACCGGGCCGAGTCGCACGGCACGTACAAGCTGCTGTTCAACTCGCTGTACCTGGGCGGCGAAAAGTAGCCGTACGACGCACTGAATTCGGGGCCGGAGCGGGTGACCGCTCCGGCCCCGAACTCGTTGTCGGCGGCCCCGGGTGGGGCAATGTAGTCCGGAGCCATATCCGGCCGCCCGCATGTGGCCGTGGCCCCGGTGGCGCGGCCATCGGCGCCGGCATAACCTCGCCCGGTTGGCTACCAACCGGCGCCGTGGCCGGCGGCCGGAGCCGCTGCCCGGGCGGGCGCGCTCCGGACCCACGCCCGTCCCGGTCTCGTCGGGCGTGTGGGGAGCGGGGAGGGCGGGCGTGATGGACGTCGAGCAGCTTGCGGTACCGGTGTCCGGCGGTCGGCTCGCGGCCCTGCGTTGGCCGGGCGACGGCCCCACCGTGCTGGCCGTGCACGGCATCACCGCCAACGCGCTGGCCTGGACCCCGGTGGCCCAGGAGTTGGCCGGCCGGGCCCGGCTCGTCGCCCCGGACCTGCGTGGCCGGGCCGCTAGCGGGGACCTGCCCGGCCCGTACGGGCTGGCCGCGCACGCCGACGACCTCGTCGCGACGCTCGACTTCCTCGGCGTCGAACGGGCCGCGCTGGTCGGCCACTCGATGGGCGGGTTCGTGGCCGCGTTGACCGCCGCGCGCCACCCCGAGAGGGTCTCCTCGGTGCTGCTGGTCGACGGCGGGGTGGCGCTGCGGGTACCGGAGGGCGGCGACATCGACGCCGTTCTCGATGCGGTCATCGGCCCGGCCATGCGGCGGCTGAGCATGGAGTTCGCCAGCGCGGCGGCGTACCTGGACTTCTGGCGGCAGCACCCGGCGATCGGGCCGTGGTGGCGCCCGGAACTCGAGCCCTACCTGCTGCGCGACCTGGTCGGCCAGCCGCCGGCGCTGCGCTCCTCGTGCGTGCTGGACGCGATCCGGGCGGACGGCCGGGACACGCTGCGGGACCCGGACACCGTGTCGGCGGTACACAAGATCTCCTGCCCGGTGACGCTGCTGCACGCGGCGCGCGGAATGCTCAACGAGGAGCAGGGCCTGTACGACGAGCGGCGGCTGGACGAGGCGGGAGTGGACCGCGGCCGGGTCGACGTGCGGCCGGTGGCCGACGTCAACCACTACACGATCCTGCTCGCCCCGCACGGCGCGCGGGCCGTCGCCGAGCGGATCGCCTGACGCGACGCGCCTCGGCCGACCCGCGCGGCGGATCGCGGCGACGGGTCAGGGCTCGGAGCGGTCGGCGTCCTCCCGGGTGCGCAGCCGGTGCAGCCGTAGGGCGAGCTGTACCTCCAGCGCCCGCTCCGGCCGCTGCCAGTCCGCGCCCAGCAGCGCGCCGACCCGGTCCAGCCGCTGGGTCACCGTGTTGACGTGGACGTGCAGCAGTTCGGCGGCCCGGGCCGAGCTGCACCCCGTGCCGAAGTACGCCTCCAGCGTCTTGACCAGCCCGGTACCGCGCCGGGCGTCGTAGTCCACCACGGCGCCGACGGTGGCGGCGACGAAGCCCGAAACGTCCCGGTCCTGACCGAGCAGCAGCCCGACGAAGCCCAGCTCGGCCGTGCTCGCCCCGTCGCCCGCGCGGCCCAGCGCGACCAGCGCGGTCGCCGCCCGGTCCGCGTCCCGGAACGCGCCGGCCACCCCGGCCGGCCCGGACGCCGGGCCCGCGCCACCGGCGGTGATCGGGGTGCCGAGAATCCGGCCGAGGTCGCGGGCCACCTCCCGGGCCAGCGGACCGGCGTGCGGCGCCGGCACCATGAGCACCACTCGGCCACGCTGCATCGCGGCCAGGCCGCCCCGGGCCGCGGCGAAGCTGACGGCCCAGGAGAAGGAGCGCTGGCGGTGGGCCGCGAGGCCCTGCTCGCCGACGGCGACGACCACGTGCGGCGCGTCCAGGTCGACGCCGAGCAGGCGGGCCCGGGTACGCAGCGCGTCGGGGTCGCCGATCGGCCGGCTGATCAGGTCGTCGAGCAGCTCGCCGCGCACCCGGCCCTCGGCCTCCGCGACCGTCCGGCGGAACAACAGCAGCAGCGCGGTCACCTGGGCGGCCCGCTCCAGGATCTGCTGGTCCGCGTCGACCAGCGGGCGTCGCGGGCGCAGGATCAGCGCACCCAGGTTCTCCGCGCCGGCCACCACGGCGGCGACCCAGACGCCACCGCGCCGGACGCTGCGTCCCTCGCCCCGCGAGGCGGCCACCGCCTCGGCGACGTCGTCGAGCCCCGGCCCGTCCGCGTCGAGGTGACCGTCGGGATCCTGGTGGCGGCCGTTGTCGAGGTGGCGGCCGTTGTCGAGGTGGCCGGCCGTGGCCAGGCGCCGGCCGGCCGCGTCGAGCGCCACCAGGGTGCCGTCCAGCACGTCGGTGACCGCGGTGGCGACGTCCTCCACACCGCCGCCGCGCAGCACCACGCTGGTCATCCGGTCGTGTGCGGCGGCCGCCCGCTCCACCGAGGCGCTGTGCGCCTGGATCACCGCGTTGGCCGCGGACAGCTCGTCCAGCGCGATCTGGGTCTCGCTCAACAGCCGGGCGGTGTCGATGGCGACCGCCGCGTGCGCGGCCAGCGAGATCATCAGCGAGACCTCCTCGCGCGCGAACGGCCGCTCGGCGCGGTTCGCGGCGAACAGCACGCCGATCACGGTGGAGCCCAGCCGTAGCGGTACCCCGAGGATGGCGACCAGCCCCTCCTCGCGCACGCCGGTGTCGATGTCGTTGGTGTGCCGGAACCGCCCGTCCTCCTTGTAGTTGGCGGTCACATACGGCGTGGCGGTCTGCGTGACCAGGCCGCCCAGCCCCTCACCCAGGCCCAGCCGCAGCTGCTGGAACCGGGCGGAGATCGACCCGTCGGTGACCCGCATGTACGTGTCGCCCCGGTCGCGGTCGGTCAGGGTCAGGTAGGCCACGTCGGCGCCGAGCAGGGTACGGGCCCGGTGCACGATCGCGTCGAGCACCGCGTCCAGGTCGCGCAGCCCGGCCAGGTCGCTCGCGGTGTCGTAGAGGCCGGACAGCTCCTCCTCGCGGCGGCGCCGCCGCTCCAGCAGCGCCCGTACCCGCAGGGCGAGCACCTTGACGTGCTCCAGTTCGGCCAGGTTGCCGGCCGGGATGCCGGCGGCCCGGGCCGCCACCAGCGGGCCCTCGAACTCCACCGCGGCCGCCTCGCGGGCGAGAAGCTCCAGGAACACGCTGGTCGACATGCGGGCCATTGTCAGCTCGCGGTCCAGCCGCCGTCCAGCGTGAGTGAGGTACCGGTGATGAACCCGGCAACGGGGGAGCAGAGGTACGCGACCAGCTCCGCCACCTCGGCCGGCTCGATGAGCCGCTTCATCGCCGAGCGGGTCAGCAGGATCTGCTCGATCACCTCGGACTCGGCGATGCCGTGCGCGGCGGCCTGGTCGGCGATCTGTCCCTCCACCAGCGGGGTGCGTACGTAGCCCGGGTTGACGCAGTTGGAGGTCACCCCGTGTGGCGCGGCCTCCAGCGCGACCGTCTTGGACAGGCCCTCGAGCCCGTGCTTGGCCGCGACGTACGCGGCCTTGAAGGGTGAGGCGCGCAGCCCGTGTACCGAAGAGATGTTCACGATCCGGCCCCAGCCCCCGGCGTACATGTCCGGCAGGGCTCGGCGGATCAGCCGGAACGGCGCCTCGACCATGACCCGTTGGATGTGGGCGAAACGGTCGGGCGGGAAGTCGGGCAGCGAGGCCACGTGCTGCAGTCCGGCGTTGTTGACCAGGACGTCGCACCCACCGTCGAGCGAGTCGATCGCGTCCGGGTCGGACAGGTCGGCCACTACCGCGGTGGCGCCCAGGTCGCCGGCGAGGTCCCGGACCGCCGCGTCGCGATCCACCAGCACCAGCCGGGCTCCGGCGTGGGCCAGGCGCACGGCGCAGGCGCGGCCGATGCCACTGCCGGCGCCGGTGACCAGCGCGGTCCGGCCGGTCAGGTCGAGCCGGACCACCTCGGTACCGGTCTCGTCGGCGCCGGGGATGGCCGGGTCGGACCCGGCCGGTGGTGGCGTGATCGTCATGCCGTGACGTTACGGGGCATTCCGCCGGCCGGGACATGGTGAGTGACCACATAGTCTCATCTGGGACCATGTGTTTCGGGCCAGACCGAACTCGGACTGGCCAATTTCATGATCAACATGGAATGTTGATGTGACCCGCCGAACTATCACTGCCACCGAAGGTGCTCTGATCCGACAAATGACGAACCCGGCGATCCTGACCGTCGACGACGACCCCGCCGTCTCCCGGGCGGTCGCCCGCGACGTGCGGCGCCGCTACGGTGACCGCTATCGCGTCGTGCGTGCCGCCTCGGGACCGGACGCGCTGGAGGCGCTGCGCGAGATCAAGCTGCGCGGCGAGCAGGTGGCCGTGATGCTCGCGGACTACCGGATGCCCGAAATGAACGGTATCCAGTTCCTCGAAGAGGCGATGGACCTGTTCCCGCGCGCCCGGCGGGTGCTGCTGACGGCGTACGCGGACACCGACGCCGCGATCGACGCGATCAACCTGGTCGACCTCGACCACTACCTGCTCAAGCCGTGGAACCCGCCGGAGGAGAAGCTCTACCCGGTGGTGGACACGCTGCTGGAGGCGTGGCTGTCCACGCCCGACCCGACCGTCACCGAGACCCGCGTGGTCGGCCACCGCTGGTCGGCCCCGTCGTTCGCGGTACGGGACTTCCTGGCGCGCAACCTCGTGCCGTACCGGTGGATCCTCGCCGACGACCCGGAGGGCGGGCGGCTACTCAAGGCGGCCGGCCTCACCCCGGCCGACGTGCCGGTCGTCGTCCTGCCCGACGGCAAGCCGCTGGTCGCGCCCACCGAGTCGGAGCTCGCCGCGCACGTCGGCCTGACCACCACCCCGGCCTCGGACTTCTACGACCTCGTGGTGGTCGGCGCCGGTCCGGCCGGCCTCGGCGCGTCGGTGTACGGCGCCTCGGAGGGACTGCGCACGGTACTGGTCGAGCAGCGGGCCACCGGCGGCCAGGCCGGGCAGAGCAGCCGGATCGAGAACTATCTCGGCTTTCCGGACGGGGTGTCGGGGGCGCAGCTGACCGAGCGGGCCCGCCGGCAGGCGTTGAAGTTCGGTGCGGAACTGCTCTCGGCCCGGGAGGTGGTGGGCCTGGAGGCGGCCGGTGCCGCCCGGCTGCTGCGGTTCAGCGACGGCACCTCGATCGCCACCCACACCGTGGTGCTCGCCACCGGGGTGTCCTACCGGATGCTCGACGCGCCAGGCCTGTCCGAGTTCACCGGTCTGGGGGTCTTCTACGGCGCGGCGTCGACCGAGGCGCCCAGCTGCGCGGGCGAGGAGGTCTACATCGTGGGCGGCGCGAACTCGGCCGGCCAGGCCGCCGTCCACTTCTCCCGGTATGCCCGGCAGGTGCACATGCTGATCCGCTCGGGTGATCTGACCCGTTCGATGTCGCAGTACCTGATCGACCAGATCGAGACCATCGGCAACATCGAGGTGCACCCCTACACGACCGTGGTCGGCGCCGCGGGAGACGGGCACCTGGAGAGCCTGACCCTGTGTGACGCCCGCTCGGGCGAGACGCGCACCGTGGCCACCCCGTGGCTGTTCGTGTTCATCGGCGCCTCCCCGCGTACCGACTGGCTCGGCGACGCGGTCGTGCGCGACCCGCACGGTTTCGTGCTGACAGGGGCCGACCTGGTCCGGGACGGGCAGCGACCGCCCGGCTGGGGCCTGCCCCGCGACCCGTACCACCTGGAGTCCAGCCTGCCCGGCGTGTTCGCGGCCGGCGACGTACGCGCGGAGTCGCTCAAGCGGGTCGCCTCCGCGGTGGGCGAGGGCGCCACGGCGGTGGCCCTGGTGCACCGCTACCTGGCCGGAGCGTGAGGGGAGTGGGCGAGATGCCGCAGGATGGCGACCGGCTGACCCCGGACGAGTTGCGCACCCTGTTCCTGTTCGAGCGGCTGGACGCCGAACAGCTCGACGTGCTGGCCGGCAAGGGGCGGGTGGTGCACCGGGCGGCCGGCGCACCGGTCTACACCGAGGGCGACCCCGCGACGTGCTTCTTCGTGCTGCTCAGCGGCACCATCTCGCTGAGCCGGCGGGTCCACGGCGACGACCTCGAGGTCAACCGCACCGAGCAGCGCGGCGTGTACGGCGGCGCCACCCAGGCGTTCATGACCAGCGTCAAGCAGCTGTACCTGAACAGCATGCACGCGGTCACCGACGTCAAGGTGTACGAGCTGCCGGCCGAGACGCTCGCCTACGCGGTGCGCGAGTGGTTCCCGATGGCCATGCACCTGCTGGAGGGGCTGTTCTTCGGCCTGCGCAACCAGCAGACCGTGGTGGGGGAGCGGGAGCGCCTGCTGGCCCTCGGCTCACTGTCGGCCGGGCTCACCCACGAGCTGAACAACCCCGCCGCGGCGGCGGTGCGGGCCACCTCGTCGCTGCGCGACCGGGTGGCCGGGATGCGGCACAAGCTCGCGATGATCGCCGACGGGCGGTTGGACGGCAGCCGGCTGCACGACCTCGTCGAGTTCCAGGACGCGGCGGTGAAGCGGGCCGCCGCGGTCGGCCCGGCGACCCGGTCGGCGCTGGCGACCGCCGACGCCGAGGACGCGCTGGGCGACTGGCTCGACGAGCACGGGGTAGCGGGCGGCTGGGACCTCGCCCCGACGCTGCTGGCGGGCGACATCGACGTCGACTGGCTGGAGCGGGTGGCGATGGCGGTCGGCGACGACAACCTCGACCCGGCGGTGCGGTGGCTGACGTACACGATCGACACCGAGTTGCTGATGGGCGAGATCGACGACGCGGTCACCCGGATCTCCGGGCTGGTGGCGGCGGCCAAGCAGTACTCCCAACTGGACCGGGCGCCGTACCAGACGGTTGACGTGCATGACCTGCTCGACGCCACGCTGACCATGCTGGCCGGGAAGATCCGGGCCGGGGTGCGGCTGGTCAAGGAGTACGACCACGACCTGCCACAGATCCCGGCCTACGCGGCCGAGCTCAACCAGGTCTGGACCAACCTGCTCGACAACGCGCTGGCCGCCATGGGCGCCGAGGGGACGCTGACGGTGCGTACCGAGCGCGACGGCGACCGGCTCGTCGTCGAGATCGGCGACACCGGCTCCGGCATCCCGCCCGAGGTGCGGCCCCGCATCTTCGAGCCGTTCTACACCACCAAGCCGGTGGGCGAGGGCACCGGGCTGGGGCTGGACATCTCGTATCGCATCGTGGTCAACCGGCACCACGGCGACATCCGCGTCGAGTCGCGCCCCGGCGACACCCGGTTCCGGGTGGTCCTGCCTATCGCGCCCGACGCGCCCGTGGCGTCGTGAACCGGCCCGAGCCGGTCGCCCGCTCGTCGGTCGCCGGCTCGTCGGTCGCCAGTTCGCCAGTTGCCGGCTCGTCGGTCGCGGGTCTGCTGATGGTTCGGTCGGCCGGGGTTCGCCCGTCGGCCGTCCTCGGCCGCGGGCCGACCAGCCCACCCGGGCGGATCGTCGCCGGGCAGCGGGGGGCACGCGTGCGCCGTTGCCCGTGGGCAGTCGTGAGCGGGCCGACGTGACCGCCCTGCTGACCGTCGTCGCGCTGGTCACCGTCGTGGTGGCGGTCTCCGCCCTGGCCCGCCGCTTCGGCGTGCTCGCGCCGATCCTGCTGCTGGTCGCCGGCATCGTGCTGTCGCTCATCCCCGGGGTGCCGCACATCGATCTCGACCCGGAGATCGTGCTCACCTGGATCCTTCCGCCGCTGCTGTACGTCGCCGCGGTCAACACGTCGGTGCAGGCGTTCCGGGTCAACCTGCGGCCGATCCTGCTGCTGGCCGTCGGCCTGGTCGTGTTCACCGCGCTGAGCGTCGGGTACGCGCTGCACCTGGTCCTGCCGGCCGTGCCGCTGGCGGCCGCGGTGGCGCTGGGAGCGGTGGTCGCCCCGCCGGACGCGGTCTCGGCCAGCGCCATCGCCCGACGGGTCGGCCTGCCCCGGCGCCAGGTGGCGATCCTGGAGGGGGAGAGCCTGATCAATGACGCGACCGCGCTGGTCATCTTCGGGGTGGCGGTGTCCGCCGCTACCGGGCGCGCGGTCAGCGCCGGCGACATCGGACTCAACGCCGCCCTCGCCACCGTCGGCGGGGTGGCGGTCGGGGCCGTCGGCGCCGTGGTGTTCGGCGCGCTGCACCGGCGCATCACGCAGCCGTTGCTGGACAACGCGGTCTCTCTGATCGTGCCGTTCGTGGTGTACGCCGCCGGGGTGTCGATCCACGCCTCGGGTGTCGTGGCGGTCGTCATCACCGGCCTGTCGCTCGGGCACCGGTACCCGATCCTGATGTCCGCCGCCTCCCGGTTGCAGATGGAGGCGTTCTGGCGGATGGTCAGCTTCCTGCTGGAGGGCGTGGTGTTCGTGCTGGTCGGGCTGCAGATGCGGCAGACCCTCGACCAGTTGCGTACGCCGGTGGGTACCGTCGCGCTGGCCACCGTGGTCGTGCTGGTCACGCTGATCCTGGCCCGCTTCGTGTGGATGTATCCGGCGACGTACCTGACCCAACTGTTGCCGCGGGTACGGGCCCGGGACGCGGCGCCGCATCCGCGGGTACCGACCCTGCTGGCCTGGGCCGGCATGCGCGGCGTGGTCACCCTGGCCACCGCCCTCGCGCTGCCGGCGACGCTGGCGCACGGCGCCCGGTACCCGCGGGACCTGTTCGTGTTCCTGGCCTTCGCCACGATCGTGGTCACCCTGTTGATGCAGGGCATGACGCTGCCCGCCGTGGCCCGGTGGCTGAGGATCGAGCCCGACGATCCCAAGGACGACCTGCTGGCCGAGGCGGCCGTGCAGCAGGCCGCCAGCCGGGCCGCCCGCGAGCGGCTGGAGAAGGAGATCGTCGGGCAGGAGGACGAGTTGCCGGCCGACGTCGTCGAACGGCTACGCGGCAAGATCGACCTGAGGGCGAACATCGCGTGGGAGCGGCTGGGCGGGCGGCGGCGGGAGACCCCGACCGAGGCGTACAGCCGGCTGCGCGCGGCCATGCTCGAGGCGGAACGGGACGTCTTCCGGCTCGCCCGCGATGAGGGCAGGATTCCCGAGGAGGTGCTGCGTGACGTGCAGCGCGACCTGGACCTGGAGGAGTCGTTGATGAGGGGCAGGAAGTGAGCTGCGAACACCTGAGCGTGGCGGCGGAGCCGGAGACGTCCCCGGGCGAGGAGTGCATGGGCTGCCGCGAGGAGGGACGCACCGACTGGGTACACCTGCGGCTCTGCCTGAGCTGCGGGTACGTGGGCTGCTGCGACTCGTCGCCGAGGCGCCACGCGACGGCGCACTACACCGCCACGACCCACCCGGTGATGCGCTCCTTCGAGCGGGGCGAGTCGTGGCGGTGGTGCTTCGTCGACGAGGCGCTCGGCTGAACCCCGCCTACCCGGCCATCACCCGCTGGTGCAGGGCGGTGACCGTGGCCCGGGCCGACACGAAGGCGCCGTGTTGCCAGGCCACCGCGTGGGACAGCCAGTCACCGGCGAAGTAGACCCGGCCGGACGGCCGGAGCAGCAGTTGGTACCCCGGGCTGGTATACGGCGGCGAGGTCCAGCCGCCCTCCAGGTACGGAGTGCGGTGCCAGGCGATCGAGAAGGAGGTGGCGAGCTCCGTCCGGTACTTGTCGCCATGGATCTTCACGCCCTGGGCGACCGCGCGCGCCTCGCGATCGGCCGGCGACAGTGCACTGTAGACATTGGCCGCGCTGCCCGTGTTGTAGTACCCGACGATGAGCCCGCGCTCGCCGAGGTGGCCGTAGGACGGGTACCAGATGTGCTGCAGGTCCATGTCGGTCTCGGTGATCCCGCCGAAGATCTTGTAGTCCGTCTCCCACCAGCGGCTGCGGTACTCCAGGCCGATCTTCCCTACCGGGGTGACGGGGAAGCTGCCCAGCGCCGCGGTCACGTCCGCACCCAGGTTGTGCGGGACGCGGGCCATCAGGTGCGGCGGCATGGCCGCCACGCAGTAGTCCGCGCTGATCCTGCGAACCTTGCCCCGCTGGGTGTAGGTGACCTGGACACCGTTCGGGCCATCGGTCACCCCGGTGACCGCCGCGCCCAGTTCGATCCGGTGCGCCCCGATCGCCCTGGTCAGCGCCTGCGGGATCTGGTCCATCCCGCCGACCGGCTGGAACATCAGCATGGCCTGGTCGTAGCCGAACTCGAAGGAGAAGTACTTACCGACGTTGCTGGAGAACACGTCGGACAGGGACGGGACGGAGCCGAGGATGGTGCCGGCGTCGTTGCCCGCTCCCGGATCCGAGGTGAAACCGCGGTGCTCGGTGCCGGTGTACGCGTAGCCCGAGGCCTTGTTGCCGATGGCGCCGAAGCTGGCCAGGAACGACAGCAGGCGGCTCTTGTCGTCCGCGCTCAACGCGGTGTCCAGGGCGCCCTGGTCGGTGGCCTTGGCCAAAAGCTCCGAGACGTACCCGTAGACGTCCGCCTTGGCGGTGCGGTACCGCACGGCGTTGCCGGGCGTCATGCCGGACTGTTCGTTGTAGATGAACGCGCTGGCATTCTGGTTGGTGAACACCTCGACCGGCACGCCCAGTTCGCGGCAGTAGTCGAGGGTCACCATCCACTGCGCGATGCGGGCCGGCCCGGCGTTGAGGTAGGTGCCGTTGGAGAACCTGGCTCGCTGGGTGTTGCCGTCCAGATCGGTCTGCTCGGTGCCGCCCCGCACGGTGAAGTTGCGTCCGCCGGTGCGGTCGCGCGCCTCCAGGATCGTGCAGTCGTAACCGGCCTTGCCCAGCTCGTACGCGGTGGTCAGGCCCGCGATTCCACCGCCGAGGATGACCACCTTGCGAGCCGAGCGGCCGGTCAGCGTGAAGTCCGACGGGCGGGGAGCCCGGTACGCGGGTGTCGCCTGGGCGGCGGTCGGCGCGAGGCCGAGCGCCCCCATGGTGGCGAACAGCGCACCGGCTCCGCCGGAGACTCCCACGGAGCGCAGGAAACTGCGCCGGCTGACCTGCGTCGGTACGGGATTCATCGACCCTCCTGATCGGCGACGGACGGGGATCGTCGCGCCATTGATCATGAGAGGATCGCGTTTCCATCGATGGCAGTCGCCGTTTCGATCGCGTTGCCAAGTCCGCACGGCCGCCGTCGCCGTTTATCCGGCCGCCGTTTCGTCCGAGTCGCTGGTCGTCCGGGTCGCTGTTTCGTCCTGGGCGTTCCGTTCCGTCTTCGATGACCGGTCTCGGGCCCCCTGGTGCGATTCTGGCCGGCGCGGTCGCGGTCCCTTACCGCGCCGGCTCGGCGGCCCGGGTCACAGCCGGCGTCGCAGCCAGCTGACGACACCGGTGACGAGGAACAGGATGACCCCGACGACGAACAGCCAGAACAGGCCCTTGATGGCCAGGCCCAGCACGGCGATGCCCACGAAGAGCACCGCCAGCAGGATGAGACAGCCAAGCATGCCCCGGCTGTACCCGGCGCCGCCCTCCGTAACCGGCCGCCCCCGGGTAACCGGCCGCCGTCAGGCCCGCTGAAGGCCGGGCAGCACCTCGGTGGCCACCGTGTCCAGGACCGACTCCTCGCCGGCGTACCAGCCCTCCGGCCGTGGCCAGTGCGTGATCACGTCGGTGAAGCCCAACTCGGCCGCCCGGCCCACCGCCTCGGTGAAGAACTCCACGCTGGACAGCGAGAACACCGGTGCGGAGTCCAGCGACAGGTAGCGGTCCACCGAGGCCGGATCCCCGCCGGCGGCCGTCATCGTGTCCTCGAACCGCCGCGCCCGCTCGCCGACCCCGCGCCACCAGTCCTCGAGCTGCCCGCCCGCGGTCGGGGAGCCGCCGCCCGTGGTCACCCAGCCCGCCCCGTAGCGGGCGGCCAGGCGCATGGACCGGGGCCCGTCCGCGGCCATGATGAACGGCACTCGCGGAGACTGGACGCAGCCCGGCGTGCTGCGCGCGTCGACCGCCGCGTAGTAATCGCCGCGCCAGGTCACCCGGTCGCCGGTCAGCAGCAGGTCGAGCAGTTCGACGAATTCCGTGAACCGGTCGACCCTGGCCCGGGGTGTCATCGGCGCCGCGCCCAGCACGGCCTCGTCGAAGCCGGCGCCGCCCGCGCCCATGCCGAGGACGAGCCGACCCTGGCTGATGTCGTCCAGCGAGGTCACCTCGCGGGCGAAGTGCACCGGGTGGCGGAAGTTGGCCGAGGCGACCAGCGTGCCCAGCCGGATCCGGGAGGTCACCATCGCGGCGGCGGTCAGCGTCGGTACGGCGTCGAACCACGGCCCGTCAACGAGGTTGCGCCAGCCGAGATGGTCGTAGGTCCAGGCGTGGTCGAAGCCGTACTCCTCGGCGGCGCGCCACCGGCGTGCCGACTGCGACCACCTCTGATCGGCCAAGATCACGATACCGACGCGCATGGCAGTGACGCTATCAAGCGGGGTTGCCGGCGGACCGCGGCACCCGGTCCCCGTGATCCTTACCGGTCATCCCGGGCCGGCAACCCGCGCGCCGGCCCGTCCGGATCTCTCAGATGCGCAGCTCGACGATGGTCGGCCAACCGTCGCGATAGTCCAGCCGCGCCAGCCCGAGGTGGAAGTCGCCCTGACGGGCGGCGTCGTAGTAGTGAAAGGCGAGGACGTCGCCGCTTACCGACGCGCCGCCCGGGCCGCGCATGCCACCCTCGCCGTCGAGCAGCGCGCTGCCGCCACCGGCGAGCATCGAGACCCCGGCGCGGTCCAGGTACGGGCCGCCGACGGTGCGCGACCTGCCCATCACCTCGCGGTACGTGCTGTTGGCCCCCTGGCAGCAGGAGTCGAACGAGACGAGCAGGTAGTACCAGCCGCCGTGCTCCACCAGGTACGGCGCCTCGACCGCGTTGGGCCCGAAGTGCCGGTCCACCAGCGAGACGCGCGGCGGCTGCGCGGTGGCCGGCTTGCCGGACGGCAGCTCGACCGGGATGAGCTTGACTCCGCTCCAGTACGAGCCGAGCGTCAGCCAGGCCGCGCCGGTGTGGTCGACGAAGAGGCTGGGGTCGATCGCGTTGTAGTCGTCGGTGACGTTCGACTCCGTCACCAGTCCCTGGTCGACCCAGCCGTATCGCGGGTCGCGCGGGTCGAGGGTCGGGTTGGTGAACAGGCCGATGACCGAGCGGTTGGAGCCGAATGTCGACGCGGCATAGTAGAGATACCACTGGCCGTCGTGGTACGAGACGTCCGGCGCCCAGAGGTTGCTCACCCCGGGGACGGCCTGGCCGACCCAGGAGGGGATGGCGGTGCCCACCGTGCCGGCGGACGACCAGGTGCGACCGTCTCGCGAGTACCGGATCTGGATGGCGCCCCCGGCGACCTGCGGGTCACCGGTGGAGAAGACGTACCAGCCGGTCCGGGTGCGGGCCAGGCTCGGGTCGTGGGTGTGCGCGTCGCCGAGGATGCCGTGCGGCGGCGTCGCCTGGCTGGCGGCCGGCGCTCCGCCGTGCGCGACGCGCCCGCCGCCCGGCAAGATCATGCCGAGCCCCACCAGGGCGGCCGCGACCGGCACCGCGATCAGGCAACGGACGAAACTACTCGTGGCAAACCGCATGTCTCCCCCTCGTGACCGGCTCCTCGTCGGGCCTCGCGTCGCAGCATAGACACAGAGATTGATCGATAGCGATGGGATCGTAGGCGGGAGGGCGCTCGGTGGGGGAGGGGCGGCGGGGAGGGCGCCGCTCGTGGGTGCCGCGCCGGGGCCGCGGGCATACTGGGCGGCGTGCGAATCTTGATAACCGGCGGTACCAGCGGTCTCGGGCTGGCCATGGCAGGGGCGTTGGCCGAGGACGACCACCAGATAGTGATCACGGGCCGGTCGGACGAGCGGGCGGGCGAGGTCGCGGCGACGCTGCCCGACCCGGTTCGTGGCATCGGGATGGATGTGCGCGATCCGGACTCCGTTCGGGCCGGGCGGGACCGGGCAGTAGCCGAGCTGGGCGGGATCGACGTGCTGATCAACAACGCCGGGCTCGGGATGCGGACGGTGAACCCGCGCTTCTTCGCCGAGCCGCAGCCGTTCTGGCAGGTGCCCGTCGCAGGCTTTCGCGACGTCATCGAGACCAACCTGACCGGGTACTTCCTGGTCGCGTCGGAGATCGTGCCGCACCTGCTGGCCGCCGGACGCGGGCGCATCATCAACGTGACGATGAACCACTCGACCATGCGCCGGCAGGGGTTCGTGCCCTACGGCCCGTCCCGGGCCGGCGCCGAGGCGCTGTCCAGGATCATGGCCGCCGATCTGGCGGATACCGGGGTGCGGGTCAACCTGCTGCTGCCGGGCGGGGCCACGCTGACCGGGATGATCCCGCGGGAGGCGGCGGACAGGCCGGGCCTGTTGCCGCCGGAAATCATGGCCGCGCCGGTGCGCTGGTTGTGTTCGGCCGAGGCCGAGGGCGTGCATGACGAGCGGATCGTCGCGACGGAATTCGACGAGTGGCTGGCCCGGCGGTCCGCCGGGTGAGGCGGGCGGGAACGTGCCACGGGCACGTCCCCGCGACCGCGCGTCGGATCAGCTGACGAGTTGCCAGAGGGCGGGCACGTTCGGCGGTTCCCAACCCACCAGCGAGGTGTGACTCTGCAGGCACCGGTAGGTGTGGCCGCCGTAGGTGACGGTCTGCCCGCTGGAGTACGCCGTGTTGGGCTGCCAGGTGCCGCCGCCGGAGCCACCGCCACCCGACCCGCCGCCACCCGACCCGCCGCCGCCCGACCCGCCTCCGGAGCCGCCGCTGACCTGGTTCACCGCCGCCTGAGCCTCGGCCATGTGGGCCTGGTACGCGCCGTTGGTGTACGTCGTCCACTGGGTCCAGCCGCCGTTGGCCCAGATGGTGTGCGTCGCCTGCCCGGCACAGGTCGGGCTGAAGGCGCAGGAGTCCGAGACCTCGGAGTGCCAGTACGAGTTGATCTGCCACAGGCCACGGTCCACGCTGCAGTCGGTGTCGATGAGCCGGGCGTGGCTCCAGCCGGCGCTCTCGGCCTCGGCGACGGCCACCGAGATGACCCAGTTGCTACCGGTGAAGCCACCTTGCTGCGCGAACTGGGCGACCTGGACCGTGCTGTAGTGGGTGCCCTCGAGGAAGCTCTGCTGGGTACAGGTGGCCTGCGGCGCGGCGGCGACGGCGGACGCTCCGACGCCCGCGTACGCCGGCGTGCTGAGTAGCGCGGCCACCGCCGCGGCGAGCATCATGGCGGCGCCGGCGATAGCCCGGCGGGTGAGGAACATGGCGAACCTCCCTCAATTAGTAAAGTTTATTAAGAATCGACGTTAGGTGAGAGATTTAAATCAGTCAATACCTGACGGCCCGTGGGGCGCGCGGGTACCCGCGGCGCCGCCCCGGTCGGTATCGTCGCCGGATGGATCAGGCGATGCCGCACACCGTCCGGTCGCTGAGCGCGCAGCTACGTGGCCTCGGTGTCGTGCCGGGCGACGTCGTGCTGATGCACTCGTCGCTGCGCAGCCTGGGGTTTGTGGCCGGCGGCCCGCACGCGGTCGCGCAGGCGCTGCTGGACGCCGTCGGGCCCGAGGGCACCCTGGTGGTGCCGACCCATACACCCGAGAACTGCGATCCGGCCGGGTGGCGCAACCCGCCGGTGCCCGAGGCGTGGTGGCCGGTGATCCGGGAGCAGGCGCCCGGCTTCGATCCCGCCCGCACCCCGAGCCGCTGGATGGGCGTTCTCGCCGAGACGATCCGTACCTGGCCCGGCGCTCTGCGCAGCGATCACCCGTGGCTGTCTTTTGCCGCGCTGGGCTCGCAGGCCCCCACCATCACCGGCGCCCACGCGCTCGACGACGCGCTGGGTGAACGCTCGCCGCTGGGCGCGGTCTACCGGCTCGACGGGAAGGTGCTGCTGCTGGGCTGCGGCCACGACTCGAACACGTCGCTGCATCTGGCCGAGTGGCGGCAGGAGTCACCGCCGCGCGGGCCGCGCGGCGCCTCGATGCGGCAGCCCGATGGGTCAAGCCGGTGGACCACCTGGATCGACGTGCTGGAGCGGGGGGGCGATTTCGAGCTGCTGGGCGCCGACTTCGAGGCCGCCGTCGGGCTCTCGGTCGGTCCGGTCGGCAGCGCGACCGCTCGGCTGATGTCGCAGCGGGCCCTGGTCGACTTCGCCACGGATTGGCTGGCCACCCACCGTTCCACGGGCTGAGTCCCCAGCCCGCGGCGCACGGCTCCGAGGCGCAGCACGCCGCGCTGGACGCCACGCTCGCCGCGCTGGACGCCACGCTCGCCGCGTACGGCGTGGCGTGAGCGTCGAGGTGGGGCAGGCGCGGGGGCGGGCCCGAACGGATCAGGGCTCGGGCGGATCAGGGCTCGGGCGGGAGCCGGTCGGACAGCCGCTCGAGGCGTTGCCGGGCGGCCTGCGCGGAGCCCAGGCCGAGGCCGAAGGCGATCGCCTGCCAGGTCAGGCCGCGATCACGGGCCTGCCGGAGCAGGCCGGCCTCCAGCGCGTCGAGGTCGGCGCGCACGTGCGGAACGAGGGTGAGGGCGGCGGTGAGGTCGGCCTCGTCGATGGCCGGCTCTCCCGGCCGGACGGTGACGGAGCCACCGGCCAGTGCCATCACGAGCCGGACGGCCTCGTGTGGTTCCAGGGCGGTCGGATGCGCCTGGCGCTGCCGAGCGCCCGCCGCGTTGGCGTGCCGCGTGGCGATGCGCGTCAACGCGGAGAACTCCCGTTCGGCCCGGGCGCGGCCGGCGTCCGGCGGGGTGAAGAGGTCCTCGGCTGGGTTCTTCTCGGTCATGACACCAGCGTGGCGCCGGATTCCCTCGTTGTCAACAGAACGTTGTGAACAAAATGTTCAACTCCCGCCCGCCGGGGCGACCGGCCGCTCGACTACGCCTGACTAACCGTGCGCCGCCGGGGTATCGGGTGGCTGCGCCGGTGAGCGGGCGAGGGCGCCGAGTGGTGGTTGAGGGGAGTCGGCCGTGGGCAGCAGGGCCGTGGGCAGGGCATCCGTCGGCAGGGCAGCCATGGGCAACGCGCCCTCGGGCGGCGACGCCATGGGCAGCGGGACCGCACCCGGCGAGGCCGGGGGCGGTGGCACCGGAGGCGGTGGCACCGGAGCTGGAGGCGGCGAATTCCGGCTGATCGAGGAGATCGTGTCGCCGGTAGCCGAGCGTCGCCCTCCGGATGGGTTCAGCGAGCTGGCGACCAGCGTCGACGGCGTGATGATCAATTACGTGCGCGGCGGCGACGGGCCGACGCTGGTGCTGCTGCACGGGTACCCACAGACGTGGTACATGTGGCGCAAGGTGATGCCCGAATTCGGCCAGCACTACACCGTCGTGGCGCCCGACCTGCGCGGCGCCGGGGACAGCGCGGCACCGGCCGGCGGGTACGACAAGAAGACCCTCGCCGGCGACGTCCACGGCCTGCTCGCCCAGCTCGGCCTCGACGAGTCCGTGCGGATCATCGGGCACGACATCGGCATGATGGTGGCGTACTCCTATGCCGCCCAGCACCCGGACAGCGTCCAGCGCCTGGTGCTGTGCGAGTCGCTGATTCCCGACGAAAGCGTCTACCACCTTCCGGCGCTGACCCAGCACGGGCCCGGCATCTGGAACTTCGGTCTGTTCAATGTGGACAGTGGCTTCCCGGAGAGGCTGGTGGCGGGCCGGGAGCTGGCGTGGGTACGCGGGTTCATGGGCGCGCAGGCCGTGCACCCCGAGGGCATCGACGACCAGAGCCTGCGGGAGTACGCCCGCTGCCTGCTGGACGAGGAGCACCTCAGCGCGAGCTTCGCCTACTTCCGCACGCTCGATCAGGACGTCGCGGACAACGCCGAGTACGCGCAGAGCCCGTTGCCGATGCCGGTACTGGCAATCGGTGCCGCCGGCAGCCTCGGCGACTCGGTCAGCGCGCAGGTCGCCCGGTACGCCCAGGATGTGAGCAGCGGCGTGGTCGACGGGTCGGGGCACTGGTTGTTCGAGGAGCAACCGGACAAGCTGTCCCAGCAGCTGCTCGGCTTCCTGGAGTAGCGGACCGGCGCGGCGACGGGCTGCGGCACACTTGTCCGGTGCTGCCCGACCTCGCCACCGCGCCCGACACCGACCTGCCGGTGCGGGCCGTGCTGCCCGACGTGCTGGCCGCGCTGTCCACGCAGGGCGCGGCGCTGCTGGTGGCGCCGCCGGGCTCGGGCAAGACCACGCTGGTACCGCTGGCGATCGCCGACCGGTTTCCGGGACGCGTGGTGGTGGCGCAGCCCCGGCGGATCGCGGCGCGGGCCGCCGCCCGGCGGATGGCGGCCCTGTCCGGTGGGCCGGTCGGCGGTCCGGTGGGCTACGCCGTACGGGGCGAGCGGCGGGTCGGCCCCGACACCCGGGTGGAGGTGGTCACCACCGGGGTCCTGCTGCGGCGGCTGCAGCGCGACCCGGAGCTGTCCGGCACCTCGGCGGTGATGCTGGACGAGTGCCACGAGCGGCACCTGGACACCGACCTGGCGCTGGCCTTCCTGGTGGAGGCGCGCGCCGCACTGCGCCCCGACCTGGCGTTGCTGGCCGCCTCCGCGACGGTGGACGCGGAGCGGATCGCGGCGCGCCTGGGCGGTGGCGTACCCGTGCCGATCCTGGACGCGCCGCCCTCGGCGTACCCGGTCGAGGTGCTGTGGTGCCCGCCGCCGGGACCGGCCGGCCCGGTGACTGTCACGGCCGGCCCTGCCGGGGGACCGGTGGCCGCCGCGCGGGTCGATCCGCGGCTGCTGGACCACGTGGCGGCGACGGTGCGCAGGGCGCTGGCCGAGGCACCCGGCGACGTGCTGGTGTTCCTGCCCGGCGCCGGCGAGATCGCCGCCGTCGCGGGCCGGCTGCGGAGCCTGCCCGACGACGGCGTCGACGTGCTGACCCTGCACGGTCGCCAGCCCGCCCGGGTCCAGGACGCGGCGCTGTCGGCCGGTACCCGCCGCCGGGTGGTGCTCGCCACGGCCGTCGCGGAGAGCAGCCTGACCGTGCCCGGGGTGCGCGTCGTGGTGGACGCCGGGCTGGCTCGGGAGCCGCGTACCGACCTGGCTCGCGGGCTGGGCAGCCTGGTCACGGTGCGGGTGTCCCGGGCCGGGGCGGAGCAGCGTGCCGGCCGCGCCGGGCGGCAGGGCCCGGGCCGGGCGTACCGGTGCTGGTCCGCCGCGCAGCACGAGCGCCTCGCCGAGCACGCCCAGCCGGAGGTCGCGGTGGCCGACCTGACCGGGTTCGCCCTGGAGCTGGCCTGCTGGGGGCACCCCGGCGGGCAGGGTCTGCAACTGCCCGACCCGCCCCCGGCCGCCGCGATGGCGGTGGCCGGCTCGACCCTGCGTTCGCTGGGGGCGGTGGACGCGCAGGGCCGGGTCACCCCGCGCGGCCGGGCCATCGCGGACGCCGGTACGCATCCACGGCTGGCCCGCGCTCTGCTCGACGGGGCGGCACTGGTCGGTCGGGACCGGGCGGCGCAGGTGGTCGCGGTACTCACCGACGACACGCTGGCCGGCGGCCGGGACGATCTGGTGGCCGCGTGGCGGCGGCTGCGCGACGGCGACGACCGGGCGGCCAGCGCCCGCTGGCGGGACGAGTCCCGCCGTCTCGCCTCGGCCGTGCCGCCCGCCGGGGCCGGAACCGCCCCAGCCCCGGCCGGCGGGCCCGAACAATCCGCCGGCCCGGCCGGAGACCCGCCCGTGAGCCGGTCCGGGAGACGCGCAGAAAGCATGCCCGACGACCTCGCCGCCGGGCTCCTGGTGGGTCTGGCGTTTCCGGAGCGGCTGGCCCGCGCCCGGGTGCCGGCCGCCGCCACCCTCGCCGCGCCGAGCGCCGGCAGCCCGGCGGCCGCCGGTCCCGCGGCGGCCGGCACCTTCGTGATGGCCGGCGGCACCGCGGGCACCCTCGCCCCCGGGTCGCCGCTCGCCGGCTCCCGGTGGCTGGCGGTCGCCGTGGCCGATCGGGTACCGGGCAGCGCCGCGGCCAACATCCGGCTGGCCGCCGCCCTCGACGAGGCGACCGCCCGCCAGGCCGGCGCGGCCCTGCTCGCCGACGCCGAGGAGGTCGGCTGGGTCGACGGCGACGTGCGGGCCCGCCGGGTGTCGCGGCTCGGCGCGATAGTGCTGTCGGAGCGGCAACTGAGCCGGCCCGACCCCGAACTGCTCACCGAGGCACTGCTCGACGGGCTGCGCCAGGAGGGCATCGGCCTGCTGCGCTGGGATCGGGAGGCCCGGGCGCTGCGCGAGCGGCTCGCCTTCTGCCACCGCACGTTCGGCCCGCCCTGGCCCCCGGTCGACGACGAGGCGCTGCTCGATCAGGCCCGGTACTGGCTGGGCCCGGGGCTGGGCCGAGCCCGGCGCCGTGCCGACCTGGAGCGGATCGACGCCGGGGAGGCGCTGCGCCGCCTGCTGCCCTGGCCGCAGGCCGGCCGCCTGGACGAGCTGGCCCCGGAGCGGCTGACCGTACCGAGCGGGTCACGGCTGCGCGTCGACTACGAGGACCCGGCGGCACCGGTACTCGCGGTGCGGGTGCAGGAGGCGTTCGGCTGGCAGCGGGCGCCGGTCATCGCCGACGGCCGGGTCACCGTCGTGCTGCACCTGCTCTCGCCGGCGGGCCGGCCGGTCGCGGTCACCAGCGACCTGCCGTCCTTCTGGCGCAACGGGTACCCGCGGGTGCGGGCGGATCTGCGCGGCCGGTACCCGCGCCACGCCTGGCCCGAGGACCCCAGCACGACTCCGCCGGCCTGCGGCACCGGCCGCCCGCGCCGGTAGGCGTGCCGGGCCCGAAGCGCCCCGCCCGCCGGTCCACTCGGGCCGCCCCGCCCCGCCCCGCCCCGCCCCGCCGGTCCGCTCGCCCC
>NZ_BAABJQ010000050.1:0-37782 GCF_039543385.1 Rugosimonospora acidiphila | reverse complement strand
CGCGAGCAGAAGATCGTGGTGCTGCGGTTCTTCGGCAACCTGACCCAGACGCAGATCGCCGAGCGGGTCGGCATCTCCCAGATGCACGTGTCCCGGATGCTGGCCCGGTCGCTGGCCGCGATGCGCGACCGGCTCGTCACCGAGGACTGATCCGTTGCCAACGGCGGTGGTCGGCGGGCGTCCGCCGGCCACCGCCGGCGTCACTCGGGAGCTGGGTCGCCGCCGCCCGATTCCGCGTACCGGCGGGCTCCCAGCAGCTCCTCGAGCAGCGGCAGGACCTCGTCGGTGGTGGCGCCGGCGAGATGCCCGAACGTGCCCTGCCGCCGGGCGAGCACGACGCCGATGAACGCCGCGATGAGCACCTCGGCCCGCAGGTCGGGCTGCTCGTGGCCCTCGTCGCGCAGCCGCTGGCTCAGCGGCGCCACGATCCGACGCTCCAGTTCGGCGCGGGCGGCGGCCTGGGCGGGCGGGTCGTCGTACGCCCGCACGGCGGCCTGGAAGATCGGGCCGGGGCCGGTCCGCCCGACCCGGTCGAGCAGCGCCGCCAGCCGGTCCGGGTCGAGCAGGTCGGCAGGCGGGTTCGGCCCGTCATCGGCACGCAGCACGGCGATGTAGAGCTGCGCCTTGCCGCCGAAGTACCGGGCGATCATCGTGGGGTCGACCCCCGCCCGCTCGCCGATGTCGCGCGCCGTGGTCCGGTCGTAGCCGCGGTCCGCGAACAGGTCGCGGGCGGCGTTGAGCAGCCGCTCCCGGCTGGCGGCCGCGTCCCTGCGGCGCGGGGTCGGTTCCTTGGTCATGGGCCGATCCTTAGGACTGGTTACCGGTGGTCGTCCGATTGTGCGGCAGACGGGGCAGCGCGAGGCTCACCACCGCGGTCACCACCCACACCCCGCAGCCGATGAGCCCTGCCACCGTGTACCCGCCGGCCGCCGGCAGCAGGTGCCCGGGGACGGTACGAGCCTCCAGCACCACGGCGCTCATCGCGCTGCCGGCCGCGTACCCGACGTAGCGGATCACCTGGTTGAAGCTCGTGGCGCTGCCGGTCTCCTGCCGCGGCACCGCCCCCACGATCAGGCTGGGCATGACCGCGAAGATGATGCCCACGCCGAGCCCGGCGATCCCCATGAGGGTGGCCACCTCCCACAGGCTGGCGCGGGCGAAGGTGAACAGCAGGGTGGCGATCAGCCCGACGGCCGAGCCCACCGACAGCAGGGCCTCCGCCGAGGTACGGCGGATGAGGGTGTGGGTGATCCGGTTGGCGACCACGCTGCCGGCCGAGAACGGGAGCAGCACCAACCCGCTGACCGCGGCCGAGGCGCCGAGCCCGTACCCGCTGCTGGCCGGCGTCTGAACGAACCTGGTCACCAGCGAGATGAGCAGGTACATCGCGATCCCGGCGAACAGCGCGCCCACGTTCCCGGTGAGTACCGCCCGCAGGCTCAGCAGCCGCAACTGCACCAGGGCGTACGAGCGGCGCAGCTCCAGCAGGATCCAACCGGCCAGGGCGGCGAGCGCGACCGCCACGACGCCGAGCAGGCGCGCGGAGCCCCACCCCCAGCCCTCGCCCTCGCTGATGGCCAGCAGCAGTCCGGCCAGCGCGGCGCCCAGCAGGACCGCGCCCAGGACGTCCAGGCGCTGGCGCGGGTGGTGCGCCGAGGACGGCACCACCAGGGCGGCGACGACCAGCGCCGCGGCGCTGCACGCGGCGCCGAACCAGAACGCGGCGTGCAGGCCGCCATGGTCGGCGATCAGGCCGGTGATCGGGTAGCCGAGCCCGAGCCCGGCGACGGTGGTGATCGAGAGCATGGCGGTCGTCGACCGGCCGCGATCCGGTGGGAGGGTGTCGCGGGCCACCGCGATGCCCAGCGGGGTGAGCCCGAGGCCGACTCCCTGCAGACCCCGCCCCACCAGCAGCAGGACGAAGCCGAACGGCAGGGCGGCCAGCACGGCGCCGAGGGTGACCACGCCGAGGCTGCCGATGATCACGGTGCGCCGGTGCGGGCCGTCGCCGAGCCGCCCCATCAGCGGCGTGGCCAGCGCGCTGACCAGGAAGGTGATGGTCAGCGACCACTGCGCGGCGCCGAGCGACACGTGATCGTCGGCCGCGACGGTCGGGATCAGCGGCGCCCCGAGGCTGCTGATGATCGAGACCACCGTGCCCATGAAGATCAGGCCAGGGACGAGAGAACTCCTGGTGGGCCGCTGTACCTGAGGGGCGTCGAGGGTGATCACGGCGCAAGCCTACGGCTGATGTCTTCAAGCGATGTCTACAGGTGATGGCAAACACAGAGCGGCGCGCCGCCTGCCCACCGGCCGCGGTGGGGCCGGCGGCATAGCCGGGTACCCGCGCACTCGGCGCCCGGTATGATTGCCCGGCGTGTGCGCCCTTCTCGGCGCGCCGCCGTCACGGGAGACACCGGAAACTTCACAAGGTGTCCGGAGGTGGCCACCCGGCCACCTTTCGGGGCACACCGACGGCCACCAAGAAGGTTTTTGAGCGCCAATGCAGCCTAAGACGGGGAACGAGACGCCCGAGGAACGCCCGGCCGGCACGGCGCGCCCCACGGATCAGGGTGCGGCCGACCCGTCGGTGCGGCCCAGGCTCGGCGTGATGCGCCCCGACGGCGGGGTCTTCGAGGACGCCTCCAACTTCGAGGAGCGCTTCGTCCCCAGCTACTCGGCGATCAGTCAGATCGTCGAGGCGCTGCGCGTGCTGGGGCTCAAGGTGGTGCTCACCAGCGGCACCTTCGACATGCTGCACGAGGGCCACTCGAGGTACCTCGAGGCGGCCCGGAAGTTCGGCGATTTCCTCATCGTCGGCGTGGACAGCGACGAGAAGGTGCGCCGGCGCAAGGGGCCGGGGCGGCCGGCGGTGCCCGAGGCCGAGCGGCTGCGCATGGTCACCCACCAGCGCGGCGTGGGCCTGGTGACGCTGAAGAACGCCGACGACCCGCGCTGGGCGCTGATCGACGCGGTCCGGCCCGACGTGCTGGTCGCCACCAAGGAGACCTACCGGCCGGAGGAGACCGCCGAGCTGGAGTCGAAGTACTGCGGACGGGTGGAGATCCTCGAGCGGATGGCCACGATCAGCACCTCGGCCCGGCTCCGCCTGCTGGTGCTCAAGCAGGTCCGCCAGCTCCTGGCGGATGCCGAGGCCGGCGACGAGGGCGAGGACGAGTAGGTCGCCGTGAAGCAGGTCCTGCTCTACCTGCCGGTCATCCACTCGGGGTACGAGAGCCTCCTCGCCAAGCACGCGGACGCGGCGGAGATCCTGCTCCTGGGCGAGAGCTTCGCCGAGGACCACCGGGTCATGCGCAAGGAGATCCGGGCGCTGTCCCCGGTCTCGGCGGCCCGGTATCTGAACCGCTCCGGGGATCGCCCGCCGGCCCGCGTCATCGAGCGGGCCGACCTGCCCGCCGCGTGCACCGCCGACGTCCTGGTCGTACCGGACGAGGAGCTGATGCGCGACCTGGTGGCCCGGTACGCGCTCGGATCGGGCCGGATCGTGAACTACGAACGGACCTTCCTGCGCTGGGACCGCGGCTGGAGCCAGGCCCAGCGACCCGCCGACTATGACGGCGCCGTCGCCACGGACGAGCTGAGCCGCCGGCTGATGGGCCGCGCCACCGAGGCCGCCGGAAGGTCCTCCGACTGGTGGCGCCAGGTCGGTGCCCTGGCCGCACGGGACGGCGAGGTGCTGGCCGTCGAGTACAACCAGCACCGGCCGACGGAGTACGCGCCCTACCTCGACGGCGACCCCCGCAACGATTTCTCGCGGGGAGTCCGGATCGACCTGTCGACCGCGATTCACGCCGAGGCCCTGATCGTCGCGAGGGCCGCGCGTGCCGGCACGGTACTGGACGGCGCCGACCTCTACGTGTCGACGTTCCCCTGCCCGGGATGCGCCCGGCTGGTCGCCGAGGCCGGCTTCCGCCGCTGCTACTTCGCCGGCCCGTACGCGATGCTCGACGGCGACGCCATCCTGCGCTCAGCCGGCGTCGAGCTGATCTGGGTCGACACCACCGGCGACACCCCCGCCGGCTGACGGCTCCGGCTCGCCCGGCGCGGGCCGGGAACTGAGCTTCATGCGTACCGGCCGGTGGTCGGGATCGTCCACGTCTCCGACGATCACGTGGACGTGCAGGTGGCCTATGGTGCCCCCGGTGAACCTGCTGTCGCCGTTGCGCGCTCCGAGGCCGTAGAAGCTCAGCTCGTAGTGGTCACGGATCCAGGCCAGGGCGGTCCAGAAGTCCTCCCGGGCCTCGGGCGAGAGGTCGACCAGGTCGCTCACGTGCTCGTCCGGCACCATCAGCAGGTGCAGCCTCGTGTCGGCGTACGGGTACCGGTTGTGGATGACCGTCCAGTGTCCGGTCCGCAGCAGCGGCTCGTGCGTCGGCTCGCCGCTGAGATGGTCGGGGCAGAACAGGCAGATGCCACCGGCCGCCAGCCGCTCCATCTCGGCCCGCTGCTCCTCGTGGCGGTAGTTGCCGAACTGGTACAGCGGCATGCTCATGCCCGACTGGTCTGGGTCGCAGCGCGGCGCGAGACGCGCCGAGCCAGACCGGTCGCCCGCTTTCCGGCCGGATGGCCGGGCGCGGCGCCACCGGCCCGCACGATGGTGCGTGCCGTCACGGCGACACCGGGATGCGCAGGCCCGGATGCGGTTCGTAGTCCGAGATCTCGAAATGCTCGGCCCGGAAGTCGTGAATGTCGGTGACCGCACGGCCGGCGTCGTTGAGCCGGACGGTGGGCAGGCGCCGCGGCTCCCGAGCGACCATGACCGCCGCCTGGTCGAGCTGGTCCTCGTAGATGTGGGCGTCGGAGATGGTGTGGTAATACGTCGCGGCGGGCAGCCCGGTCAGCTGCTCCAGCATGAGAAGCAGGGCGGCGTACTGCACCATGTTGGACGGCACGCCCACCGGCACATCACCGGAGCGCTGGTACATGTGCAGGTGCAGCCGCCCGTTGAGCACCCGGACGTGTACCCAGCCGTGGCAGGGCGCGATGGTCGTGCGCGGTCGCTTGCCCTCCCCGCGTACCTGGTACTGCGGGATCCACGGGGACACGAAGTGGGTTCGCAGGTCGGGCAACTCCCGCAACTGCTCCACCAGGTGCGTGAACTGGTCGAACGGCTCACCCTCGGCGGTCGGGAAACGCTGGAACGCGGCACCGTACGAACCCGGCCCGATGTCGCCCGGTTCCAGCCCGCGCTTGGCGGTCTTCTCCGGGGTGGCCCAGGCCCCCCACCAGTCGCAGCCGAACTTCTCCAGCTCGGCCAGGGTGGTGGCGCCGTTGATGAAGGCGCACAGTTCGCCGATGGCCTTGCGCCAGAACATCCCGATGTTGCGGTCGGTGATCGCGGGGAACCCGTTGGCGAGATCGAAGCGCATGGTCTGCTGGAGCAGGGTCAGCGCGGCAGGCCCCTGGCGGGTGGGCGCTTTCTCCCCATCGCTGAGGATCCGGCCAAGGAGGTCCCGGTACTGCGTGTCCGCCGTGCGGCGCTCAAACGGCAGGTAGTCCACTCCCGGGACCCTCCTCTCAGGTCAACCGCGCCATGATAACCGCCCTGGTCAGCCGGCCCGCGAATCAGGTGCCGGCGTGGCCGCTCACACCCGTCCCTGGCCGGTCGGGCGACCCGCGAACTCAGGAACGTAGATGAATTTCGGGTGAGGGCAGCTGCCGTAGCCTGGTCGGCATGACGGGGAAGAGCTGGACTCAATGGCATACCGCGTATGACGATCCCGACTCGGAGCTGTCCCGGCGGCTGGTCGCGGTCCGGGAACGCATCCGCACCGCGCTCGACGCCGCGAAGCCGGGCCCGATCCGGGTGGTGAGCATGTGCGCTGGCGACGGCCGGGATCTGCTCGGCGCGCTGGACGGGCATTCCCGGCGGCGCGACGTGCGAGCCACCCTCGTGGAGCTGGACCCGGAGCTGGCTGCCCGGGGACGCGCGGCGGCGGCCGGCACCGGCGTCGAGGTTGTCCAGGGCGACGCCGCCCTCACCGATCTGTACTCCGCCGTGGTCCCCGCCGGCCTCGTGCTGGCGTGCGGCATCTTCGGCAACATCACCGAGGCCGACATGGTCCGCACGATCGCGGCGCTGCCCGGGTTCATGGTGCCGGGCGGCACGGTCATCTGGACCCGGCACCGCGAGGAGCCCGACCTGGTGCCGCGCATCAACGCCTGGTTCGACGAGCACGGCTTCGAGCTGGTCTGGGTGTCCGACAAGCAGGCGGGCTACGGCGTCGGCGTCCACCGCCTGATCGGCCCCGCGCGGCCGCTGCGCACCGGCGAGCGCCTGTTCACCTTCGTGAGTTAACCCTTCGGCTTGTGGGCGATGAACTGCGTACGACCGTCCACCCGCAGGGTGATCCGATCGAAGCCCAGCGTCTGCAGGCGCACCAGCAGCACGCTGGGCTCGACCGGGTTGTAGGTGTCGCCCTCGTGGAAGTGGTGCAGGCCATCGCTGGGCAGGCTGTCCGATCCGATGAGTACCCCACCGGGGCGCAGCACCCGCAACACCTCGGCGAGCAGCCGGTTCTGTAGCGCGGCGGTGGGCACGTGGTGCAGCATCGTGAAGCAGGCCGCCGTGTCGAACGACCCGTCCGCGAAGGCCAGCTCGGTGGCGTCGCCGTGCACGACCTCGACGTTGCCGCCGGCGTACCGCTCGGTCAGGCGCTGCGCGGCGGCGTCCTCGCTCTCCACCGCCACCAGGCGCTTCACCTTGTGCCGCAACCAGTCCGTCGCCGCCCCGGGCCCCGGACCGACCTCGACCAGCTCCGGCCCGAGGTCGAGCCCGGCGGTCAGCCACGGCAGCACCTCGGACTGCAGATACTTTGCCCACTCGGGGCTTGAGCAGTATTTCGCGTGGTTTTCGTTCACGCACTCACGCTAGGCCTGTTCCGCCGATCAATCGACGGCGTCGAGCAGGGCCCGGGCGCGACGCGCCGCATCGGTGAGCAGTTGCGGGTGCTCGGTGGCCCACGAGACGGTCGCCAGAACCCGGTGCGCCAGGCAGGCCAGGAACGCATCCGTGCCGCCGAGGGACACCGCGTATTCGACGATGCGGCGAGTCACATCCGGGCTGCCGTCGACCGGGTCGGTCGTTGCGGTGAGCAGCGAGACCAGGTCGATGACGGGGGTACCGCGCCCGAAGCCCTCCAGGTCCAGCACCGCGGCCAGGCCGCCCTCGTGAAACAGCAGGTTGCGCAGGGTGAAGTCGCCGTGCGCGAACCCGCCGGTGGGCAGCGCCGGAACCGGGCGGCTGACCAGGTCCAGCGCGCGGCGCGCCAGGGGCAGCACGTCCGGGTGGAAGGTGAAGTCGGCGATGCCGCCGTTGAGGAACGACGTGACCATCACCGACCAGTCCCGCACCGGCGACGGGCGGACCTCGCCGTGCAGGGCGACCGCGCCCAGTACCGCGTCGAGGGTGGCCGGATCGAGCCGGTTCAGGGTCTCGCCCCGCACGAACCCGGTCAGCAGGTACGCCCGGTCCTCGTCGAGCCTCCCGAAGCCGAGCACCGGCGGCGTGGGGTATCCGGCGGCGCGCAACTCCTCGACGGTGGTGGCCGCCCGGGACAGTTGGTCGGCCCACCAGGCGCCGTGCTTGAGCTTCAGCACCGCCCGCAGCGCGCCGCGACCGAGCAGGTAGACCGGGTCGCTCCCGCCACCGTGCAGGTGCCCGAGCACCGTCCAGGCCCCACCGGTACCGGCGCCGATCGTGGCCAGGTCGTCCGGTGCCAACGGCCCCGGCCCGGTACCCGCCTGCCCGGTAGCCGCCGGCCCGGCATCCGCCTGGCCCCCGCCGCCCGCCCGTACCCGCAGCAGCCGGTATCCCTGCTTGGCCGCCGCCCGGTCGGTGGGGTACCCGGTCTCGTCGAGCCACTGCCGCAGGCTGTCCGCGCCCATCGCCTGCTTGACCACGAGCCAGCCGTACCCGCCGGGCACCAGGCGCCCGAGCCAGTCGAGCAACAGCTCGTGCAGCGCGTCCTTACCGATCTTGATGGGCGGGTTGCTGTACAGCCCGTCGAAGCGCAGCGCCGGCGGAACCTCCTCGGGCCGGGCCGCGACCACGTTCGGCACCCTCGACGCGTTGCTCCGGATCAGGCCCAGCGCCCGCTCGTTGACCTCGACCGCCCACACTCCGGCGGCCGGCTGCCGGCGCCCCAGCGTCACGGCGATCGGGCCGTACCCCGCGCCGAGATCCACCACCCCGGTCGCCGGTCGGGGCGCCGGTGCGTGGCGCAGCAGGGTCATGGTGCCCCGATCGACACCCTGCGCTCCGAACACCCCAGCGGCCGTGGTCAGGGCGAACGACTCACCGTCGATGCGGAGATCCACCACGTGCCGGCGCTCCGGCCCGGCCGGCCGGCGATCCCAGTACGAACCAGTCACACCAGGGATGCTGGCCCAAGCGCGCCCGGCACGCACCCCAATTCCGGTGGCGTGCGGCTGGCCGCCCACCCGGGCCGGGCGACCAGAGCCGCCCACCCGGGCGGCCCGGTTCCGGCGTCGTTGACCTCCGAGAACCGTCGGTGGGCGTGCCGTGGCTCGCGGAGGTCGTCGCGAGCCACGGCCGGGCGGCGTCAGGCGGTTGCCGCCGCCGCGTCCCGGGCCAGGGCCCGAACGGCCAGCTGCGCGTGCAGCAGCACGCCGTCCGGCATGACCGAGTCCTCGAAGATGGCCAGCGGGCTGTGGTTGTCGGGGGCCACGTCGTGCAGGTCGGCCGGGCCGGCGCCGAGGAACGTGTAGCAGCCCGGCACCTCCGCGAGCACCCGGGAGAAGTCCTCCGCACCGGTCGAGGGCGCGGCCTTCACCTCGCCGCGGTCGTCGCCGAACACGTCGTCGACCACCCCGGCCACGAACGCCGCGTGGTCGGCGTTGTTGATCGTCATCGGGTACTCGGGCTCGTACTCGACGTCGACCTCAAGACCGTGCGCGGCGGCGATGCTCTGGCACAGCCGTACGGTCTCGGCGCGCAGTCGCTCCTGCGCCTCGGCCGAGAAGCTGCGCACGGTCGCCTCGAACCGGGCCTCGTCGGGGATGATGTTGCGGCGGGTGCCGGCGTGGAACGAGCCGACCGTGATGACGACCGGATCGAACACGTCGAACCGGCGGGTGACCAGGGCCTGCAGCGCGGTCACCATCTCGGCGGCGGCGTTGACCGGGTCCTTGGCCAGGTGTGGGGCGGAGCCGTGGCCGCCGGCGCCGCGTACCGTCACGAACAGCCCGTCGCTGGCCGCCATCAGGGTGCCCGGTCGGGTGGAGAAGACACCCGGCCGGATCTTGGACGACATCACGTGGATGCCGTACGCGGAGGAGACCCGGGTACCGGCGGCGTCCAGCACGCCCTCCTTCAGCATGGCGCCGGCCCCGTCCCAGCCCTCCTCGCCCGGCTGGAACATGAACACCACGTCGCCGGCCAGCGAGTCCCGATGCGCGGAGAGCACCCGGGCCGCCCCGACCAGCATCGCGGTGTGCAGATCGTGCCCGCACGCGTGCATGGCGCCGTCCACCTTGCTCGCGAAGTTCAGCCCGGTGCGTTCGGTGATCGGCAGCCCGTCCATGTCGCCGCGCAGCAGTACGGCGGTGCCCGAACCGGCGGCGGCGCCGCCGCGCAGCACCGCGGTGACCGACGAGACCGACCTGCCGAGGGTGATCTCCAGGCCCAGGTCGCTGATCGCGGACAGCACGGTCTCCTGGGTCACCGGCAGATCGAGCCCGATTTCGGGATGTTCGTGCAGCCGGTGGCGCAGTTCGGTCAGTTCCCCCGCGATCTGACGGGTGTCGTCCCACAGAGCCTGGTCAAGCGACATGGCATCCTTCCGGCGTTTCGCCGAGTGGAATCGGTCCACTCTCAACCGGCACCCCGGCGCCTGTTCGGGGTGTCCGACCGCTGATCCGTGGTGCCGTCCCAACGTAACGTAGGCTCCGGGCCGCCGATCTCGCCCGGCCGGGCGGAGCGCGCGCCGTCGAGGGGGATGTGATGCGGATCGCGTACGGGGCGGACGACGAGAACGAGACGACCCGGGCGGTCGTGGCATACCTGACCGGTCAGGGCCACGAGATCGTCAACCCGACCGCCTCGGACCGGTGGCCGGACCTCGGCGAGGCGGTGGGCCGGACGGTGACGGCCGGCGAGGCCGACTACGGCGTCGTGATGTGCTGGACCGGCACCGGTACGGCGATCGCGGCCAACAAGGTGCCCGGGGTGCGGGCCGCGCTCGCCTGGGAGCCGTGGATCGCCCGGGGCGCACGGCTCTGGAACGACGCCAACGTGCTCGCGATGAGCCTCAAGCGGCTGGCGCCGGACGTCGCCGTCGAGGTGGCCGCGGCGTTTCTGACCACCACCGAGCCCGACCCGGACGAGGCCGACAACATCGCTCGGCTCGACGGCATCGCCGGTCCGGGCGGCATCGCCCGGCTCGACGGGATCGCCGGTCCGGGCGGGATCGCCGGTCAGCCGGCCGGGGAGAAGCCCTCGGCCTGACGCGCGGCCGGCAGCACCACGTACTGCCGCAGGTACAGGTCGCGGAAGGTGACCGGGCCGCGGGGACCCGGTACCCGGTCGATGTTGATCCCGGTTTCCGGCACGGCCAGCAGCTTGAACCCGTCGAGCAGGCGGGTCGGCGCATTCCAGAAGCCGCCGGTACCGGCGTACGCGGCGAGGAACCGCGCGGCCGCGTCGGCGTCGTCGGCGACGATCCCGGCCGCCAGCCCGGAGGTCTCCTCGTTGGCGATCCGGGCCGCGTCGAGCACGCCGTCCGCCCGCGCGATGGTGACGGTCGCCTCGTTGCCATCCGACAGCGCCCACTCGTAACCAATCGGGTGCTGGTACGGCGGCAGCGAGGCGGTGATCTTCGGCTCCAGGCCGGCGAGCTGCTCGACCACGCCGGGCACCACCTCGTCCCAGATCGCGCCGTCGATCAGCAGCAGGTTGAGCCGGTTGCACACGCCCAGCCGGTCGACGCTGCGCCCGATCAGTTCGGCCGCGAGCGACCGGTCGGCGGACGGGTGGAGGTACATGACCCCTCCGCCGTCGGCGTGGGCCAGCGTGCGTACGCCGGCCAGCGCGGCCTGCTCGGCGAGGGTTCGCGTGCTCTCGCCGCTGCCCCGCAGGATCACCAGGGGCAGCAGCTTCGGCTGCCGCACCAGCGCCTCGGCCGTTTCCCGCCCGGGGAGCCGGACCAGTTGGATGGCCGCCGGGTCGAGCCCGACCTCCGCCAGCGCCGGGGCGACCACGTGGTCGATCAGTGCGCCGGCCGACTCCAGGGCGGCCGAGCCGGTCCGCAGCACCCCGGCGTTGTGCGACTTGATCAGCTGGGACGCTATGTCGACCACCACGTTGGGCCGTGCCTCGAAATTGGCCCCGAGCACGCCCACCGGCCGGCGCCACTCCTCGACCACCAGGTCGCCCGGCAGCTCACGGACGTGCCGGCGGCGCGGCTCCGGCGCGGTCTCGGAGAGCACCCGAAGCTGGCGCCCCATCTCGGCGAGCCGGTCCGGGTTCAGGCGCAGCCGGTCGAGCAGGCCGCCGCTCATGCCCGACTCCTCGGCCCGGGCGCAGTCGCCGCGGTTGGCCTCGATGATCGGCCCGGCCGCCTCGTCCAGCCGCCGCGCCATCGCGACCAGCGCGCCGTCGACCACCGCGTCCCCGGCCGCGGCCAGCGCGCCACTGGCCGCCGAGGCCGCCTCGGCCGCGGTCGCCACGTTCTCGGCGGCGATTTTCGCCGCCTCGGCGGCGCGCGCCTGCTCGTCCATCACAGCTCCTCCGTCGACCGGACCCGATCCGCGTCCGATCCTACGGGGGGACTCAGCCCGGCCACGACGACGCGGCAGCCCGCGCGGGTGGCGAGGCTCACCGGGCCGGCTGCAGCGCCTCCACGTACTCCTTGCCCAGCTGGCCGATCACGTCCTGGAACTCGCCCACCGACACTCCTCCGCGCAGCGTGGCGAGCACCGCGCGCATGCCGTACCAGGCCGTCGACAGGTCCACCGCGGCCCGGTTGCCGACCCGCCGCACGAACTCCTCCAGCCCGAACGCCTCGGCCTTCTCGTAGCGCGGCTCCAGCGATTCCGCCAGGCCCCGGGGCAGCTGCGCGGCCAGGTCCCGGGCCTCCCCCGCGGTCAACCGGTCGGCCAGCGTCTGCAGCGCGGCGTGGGCGAGGACCTCCGCCTCGGCGGGGGACATACCGGCGCGAATCGCCACCGCGTCCACAAACTCGTCATACTTCATGCCGAGCTCCTCTCGCTCCACCCCCGTGCCTACCCCCGCGCCGTTACCGGAAACGGCCGGCGCCGGCGGTTGGCGGTGTCTGGCGCGGGTAGCCGGAGACACATGGTGGACAACGCGGAGGTCTTCAAGTACCTCGAAACGGTGGACTTCCCGGCCAGCCGGGACGAGATCGTCGCGGAGGCCGAACGCCTCGGCGCCCCGAACACGGTGGTGCGCGCCCTGCGGGCGATGCCGCCCGTGGAGTACGGCAACCGCAACGAGGTGCTCAAGTCCGCCGGTACCGAGCTGGCTCCCGAGGTCGGCGTGGCGGAGCGGGCGGTCAAGGCCCGGGACAAGACCCACCAACAGGTCTCGGAGCCCCTGCGCCAGCAGTGAGGCCCCGACCCGGACGTCAGGGGCGAAACCGGTAGCCCATGCCGGGCTCGGTCAGCAGGTGCTGCGGGCGGGCCGGGTCGTCCTCCAGCTTGCGCCGCAGCTGGGCCATGTACTGGCGCAGGTACTGCGTCTGGCCGAGGTACGTCGGCCCCCACACCTCCTGTAGCAGCTGCCGCTGGCTGACCAGCTTGCCGGGGTTGCGTACCAGCACGTCGAGCAGCTGCCACTCGGTGCGCGTCAGGTGCACCCCCTGCTCCGGCTCGCCGATGGCGTGGGCGCTGTGCCGCTCCAGGTCCACCGTGTACCGCCCGATCCGGGTCGTCGGCGCCTCGCCGTCGACCGTGACCTTGCGCCGGGTCACCGCCCTGATCCGGGCCAGCAGCTCGTCGATGCTGAAGGGCTTGGTCACGTAGTCGTCCGCACCGGCGTCCAGCGCGTCCACCTTCTCGGTGCTGTTGGTGCGTCCGGAGAGCACCACGATCGGCACCGGCGTCCAGCCGCGCAGGCTGCGGATGACGTCCACTCCGTCGATGTCGGGCAGGCCGAGGTCGAGCACCACCAGGTCGGGGTGCTCCTCGGTCACCACCCGCAGCGCCTGGGAGCCGTCCACGGCGGTGATCACCTCGTACTGACGGGCGGCCAGGTTGATGCGCAGTGCCCGCAGGATCTGCGGCTCGTCATCCACGATGAGGACTTTGGTCACGCGGTCTCCTCCGTGCCGTGCCGCCAGTGCTCGATCCGGGCCAGCGCCGCCGGATCCGCCGTGTTGTCCGCCGGCGACGGTACGGCGACCGGCAGGCGCACGGTCATCGTGATCCCCCCGCCCGGCGTCGTCTCCGGGAACAGGTCCCCGCCCATCGCCTCGGCCAGCCCCCGGGACAGTGCCAACCCCAGCCCGACGCCGGTGTCGTTGGTCCGGTCGCCGAGCCGCTGGAACGGCAGGAATACCCGGTCCCGGTCGGCGACCGGGATGCCCGGGCCGTGGTCGACGACCCTGATCTCCACGTACCCGCCGTGCTCGCTCGCGGTGACCAGGGGCGGGCGGCCCTGCGGGCTGTACCGCAGCGCGTTGCTCAGCAGGTTGGCCAGGATCCGCTCCAGCAGGGCGGGGTCGGCGTTGATCTCGGCCAGCTCGTCGGGTACGTGGATGCCGATGTCGTGGCCGGCCGGGCCGAGATCCTCCACCGCCTTGGCCACCGCCTCCGCCACGCTCATCGCCTGCACCGACGTGCCCAGCACCCCGGCCTGCAGCCGGCTCATGTCCAGCAGGTTGTCCACCAGCCGCACCAGCCGGTCGAGGGACTCGTCGGCGGTGGCCAGCAGTTCGTCCTGGTCATGCTCGTCGAAGACCACCTCGTGGCTGCGCAGGCTGGTGACGGCGGCCTTGGCCGAGGCCAGCGGGGTACGCAGGTCGTGGCTGACCGCCGAGAGCAGCGCGGTGCGCAACTTGTCGGCCTCGGCCAGGGTGCCCGCCGCGGCGGCCTGCTCGGACAACCGCTCCTGGCGCAGCGCCACCGCCGCCTGGGCGGCGAACGCCTGCACCACCCGCCGGTCGGCCGCGGCCAGCGGGTGGCCACGCAGCACCAGCGTGATGTCCTCGTCGACCGGGATGTCGGCGTCACCCTCGAACGGGGTCAGGCAGGGCGCGTCGCCGACCGCACCGGCGATGCGCCAGGAATCCTTGTCCCGCCGCAGGTCCGGGCTTGACGGCGCGTCCGGCCGCCGCTCCAGCAGGGTCACCCCGGTGAAGCCGAGCGCCTCGCGGAGCTGACCGAGCAGGGCCGGCAACGGCCGCGAGCCGCGCAGCACGCTGCCGGCCAAAGTGGACAGGGTGACCGCCTCGGCCCGCGCGGCGGCCGCCTCCCGGGTGCGCCGGGCCGACTGGTCGACCGTCACGCTGACCGCCACCGCCACCGCCAGGAACACGAACAGCGCCAGGATGTTCTGCCACTGGTTGATGGTCCACAGATGGATCGGCGGGGCGAAGTAGTAGTTGAGCAGCAGGAACCCGGCCACCGCCGAGCACAGCGCCGGGTACAGGCCGCCGACCAGCGCCGCGACCACCACCCAGGCCAGGTACAGCAGGATGTCGCTGGGCAGCGACAGCCCCTCGCGGGTCAGGGTCAGCAGGTACGTCAGCACCGGCAGTCCGACCGCGACCAGCCCGAAGCCGACCAGCCGGCGGGGCAGGCTCAGCGCGCTGCCGCCCAGCGTCGGCGCGCCGCGCCCGCGCCCGGCCCGCTCGTGGGTGACCAGGTGAACGTCGATGGGGCCGGCCCCGGCGGTGGTGGTGACCCCGACGCCGGGCGAGAAGACCTGGGCCAATCGGTTGCGCCGGCTGGCGCCGAGCACGAGCTGGCTGGCGTTGACCGCGCGGGCGAAGTCCAGCAGCGCCTTGGGGACATCGTTGCCGACCACCTGGTGGTAGCTGCCGCCGAGGTTCTCCACCAGGGTGCGCTGCCGGGCCAGGTGCGCCGGGCTCTCGCCGCCGGCCAGCCCGTCGCTGCGGGCCACGTGCACCGCCTCCAGGTCCGCGCCCTTGCTGCGGTCGGCGACCCGGGCCGCCCGGCGGATCAGCGTGTCGCCCTCGGGACCTCCGGTCAGCGCGACCACCACCCGTTCCCGGGTCTCCCAACTCTCCGAGATGCGGTGCTCCTCGCGGTACCGGTCGAGCTGTTCGTCGACCTTGTCCGCGAGCCAGAGCAGGGCCAGCTCCCGCAGGGCGGTGAGGTTGCCGACCCGGAAGTAGTTGCCCAGCGCGGCGTCGACGCGCTCCGGCTTGTAGATGTTGCCGTGCGCCATCCGCCGGCGCAGCGCCTCCGGCGTCATGTCGACCAGCTCGATCTGCTCGGCCCGCCGCACCACGGCGTCCGGTACGGTCTCCCGCTGCGGTACCCCGGTGATCTCCTGCACCACGTCGTTGATGGACTCCAGGTGCTGGATGTTGACGGTGGTGAGCACCACCAGCCCGGCGTCCAGCAGCTCCTCGATGTCCTGCCACCGCTTGGCGTTGCGCGATCCGGGCACGTTGGTGTGCGCCATCTCGTCGACCAGGACCACGTCCGGCCGGCGCTCCAGCACGGCGTCCACGTCCAGCTCGGTGAAGCTCGCGCCGCGGTAGGTGAGGTTCCGGCGCGGCAGCACCTCCAGGCCGGTCACCATGGCCTCGGTCCGCGGCCGGTCGTGAGTCTCCACGTACCCGATCACCACGTCGGTGCCGCGGTCGGCGCGGTGGTGGCCCTCCTCGAGCATCTTGAACGTCTTGCCGACGCCTGGAGCCGCACCGAGATAGACGCGCAGCTGCCCCTGCGGCATGCCGCACCCCCTTTCGGCGCCGGGATCATGTTGGACGCTTCGGGAACTGCCTGTCCAGCGCCAAATTCAACGGCAGCACGGTGACCGCCGACGTTCCCATAAACCCTAACGCCCGCCCGGTGGTGTACCTGTCTATCAGCCGTCGTACGGCGGCCACGCTGGTACCCCGGGCCTTGGCGACCCGGGTTACCTGCAGGTCGGCGTACGCGACGCTGATCTGCGGGTCCAGGCCGGAGCCGCTGGCGGTCACCGCGTCGGACGGCACGGCCGGGCTGGCCGGCGCGCCGCCGCGGATGGGGGTGACCATGGCCTTGGAGTAGTCCGCGCCGAACTGGGCACACTCCACCCGTACCCCGCGGTAGACGCGCAGGAACGGGGTGGCCGGACACTCCTGGTTCAGGCTGACCACCCGGGTGACCGGGCCGGTGGTGCCGTCCCGGCGGAACACCCCGAGCACCGCGCCCGCGCCGCCCGGCGTGCAGAACGGCCGGGAGCCGTCCACGCCCTCCAGCTTGCCGACCGCGAGGCTGCGCGAGCAGACCTGGGTCAGCAGGCTCTGGGTGCCGGTGTCGCCCTTGACGGCCGGGTTGGGCAGCGTGTCCACGACCGACTCGGGACCGAGGTTCGAGGCGCTGGTCGCCGTCGGGTCGTACCCGTCGCCGGCCTCGGACGGGCGGGTCTGGAAGTACTGCCGCAGCGGGTCGCCGCTGGAGTCGGTGAACAGCTGCCCGATCCGGGAGCTGCCGACCGTGGTCCCGTTGAACCTCACCAGCGACCCCTCGGCACGGCCGCGCAGCCCGGGTATCTGCCCGATGCCCACGAGCACCAGCGGGTACGCGATGCCGAGCAGCACGGTGAACACGATCACCGCGCGCAGCGCGGCCAGGTGCTGGGCGATCCAGGAAGGCAGTCGCATCTTCAGGCTCCCATCAGGCGATCCCGGGGATGAACTGGATGATCAGGTCAATGATCTTGATGCCGATGAAGGGCGCGATGATGCCACCGAGGCCGAAGATCCAGAGGTTGCGCCGCAACATGGCGGACGCGGTGGACGGCCGGTAGCGCACGCCGCGCAGGGCCAGCGGGATCAGCACCACAATGATGATCGCGTTGAAGATGACCGCGGACAGGATCGCGGAGACCGGGCTGTGCAGCCGCATGATGTTCAGCGCGTCGAGGCCCGGGTAGATCGCGGCGAAGATGGCCGGGATGATCGCGAAGTACTTCGCGATGTCGTTGGCGATGCTGAACGTGGTCAGCGCACCCCGGGTGATCAGCAACTGCTTGCCGATCTCCACGATCTCGATCAGCTTGGTCGGGTCGGAGTCCAGGTCGACCATGTTGCCGGCCTCTTTGGCCGCCGAGGTACCGGTGTTCATCGCCACCCCGACGTCGGCCTGCGCCAGGGCCGGCGCGTCGTTGGTACCGTCGCCGGTCATCGCGACCAGCTTGCCGCCCTCCTGCTCCTTCTTGATCAGGGCCAGCTTGTCCTCCGGCCGGGCCTCGGCGAGGAAGTCGTCCACGCCGGCCTCCTCCGCGATCGCCCGCGCGGTCAGCGGGTTGTCACCGGTGATCATCACCGTGCGGATGCCCATCCGGCGCATCTCGTCGAAGCGCTGCCGCATGCCCTGCTTGACGACGTCCTTGAGGTGGATCACACCGAGTACCCGGGCCGCGCCGCCGATCGTGTCGCCCACCACGAGCGGGGTGCCGCCGACTGCCGAGATGCCGTCCACGATGTCACTGAGCTGCTCGGGTACCGCGCCGCCCTGGCTGCGTACCCACTCGGTCACCGCGGCCGCCGCGCCCTTGCGCAGCTGCCGGGCGGCGCCGCCACCCTCGGCGGACAGGTCGACGCCGGACATCCGGGTCTGCGCCGTGAACGGCACCCACTGCGCGTGCTCCAACTCCCCCGGGCTGCGCTCCCGCAGCCCGAACTCGGTCTTGGCGAACACCACCACCGAGCGCCCCTCCGGCGTCTGGTCGGCCAGGCTGGACAGCTGCGCCGCGTCCGCCAGTTCCTGCGCCGGTACGTCGCCGACCGGGATGAACTCGCTGGCCTGCCGGTTGCCGAGGGTGATGGTGCCGGTCTTGTCCAGCAGCAGGGTGTCCACGTCCCCGGCCGCCTCCACCGCGCGACCGGACAGCGCCAGCACGTTGCGCTGCACCAGCCGGTCCAGGCCGGCGATGCCGATCGCCGACAGCAGCGCGCCGATCGTGGTCGGGATCAGGCAGACCACCAACGACACCAGCACGATGCCGGTGATCCCGTGCGGGTCCAGCGCCTGGCTGTTGCGGGCGAACGCCTGCACGCCCCGGGAGAAGATGGCCAGCGGCTGCAGCGTCGCCACGGCCAGCAGGAAGATGAAGGTCAGCGCGGCGAGCAGGATGTTCAGCGCGATCTCGTTCGGCGTCTTCTGCCGGTTCGCGCCCTCGACCAGGGCGATCATCCGGTCGATGAAGCTCTCCCCCGGCTTCTGCGTGATCTCCACGACGATCCGGTCGGAGAGCACCTTGGTGCCGCCGGTCACCGCCGACCGGTCGCCGCCCGACTCCCGGATGACCGGCGCCGACTCTCCGGTGATCGCCGACTCGTCCACGCTGGCAATGCCGTCGACCACGTCTCCGTCGCCCGGGATCACCTGGCCCGCCTCCACCAGCACGTGGTCGCCCAGCCGCAGTTGGGGCCCTGGCACCAGCTCCTCGCGGGGCTCCGGCTGACCGGGGCGCCAGTCGATCAGCCGCCGGGCCATGGTGTCGGTCTTGGCCCGGCGCAGGGCCGCGGCCTGCGCCTTGCCCCGGCCCTCGGCGACCGCCTCGGCCAGGTTCGCGAACAGCACGGTCAGCCACAGCCACACCGTGATCAGCCACGCGAACACCGTCGAGTGGCCGATGGCCAGCACCGTGGTGAAGATCGAACCGATCTCCACGATGAACATCACCGGGTTGCGCCACAGCGTGTACGGGTTCAGCTTGCGGAACGCGTCCGGGGTCGACTTCAGCAGTTGCTTGGGGTCCAGCAGGCCGCCCTGCGCGCGTCGCGGCGCGACCGCCGCCGGGTTCTCCACCGCTGGTGCGGACATCCGTGCTCCCCCGTTCCCGACCCGTCTGGCTCGGCGCGTCCGGCGCCGCGCAACGATCCGGACCAGTTGTCTCTCAGTGCACTCCCTCGGCCAGCGGGCCGAGAGCGAGCGCGGGCAAGTAGGTCAGCAGCACCACGACCAGCGTCACGGCGACGAGCATGCCGACGAACAGCGGCTGGTAGGTCCGCAGCGTGCCGTCCGACTCGGGTACGGCCTTCTGCCTGGCCAGCGAGCCGGCCAGGCCCAGGACGAACACGATCGGCAGGAACCGGCCGAGCAGCATGGCCAGGCCGGTGGTCGTGTTGTACCAGATCGTGTCGACGGACAGCCCCGCGAACGCGGAGCCGTTGTTGTTGGCCGTCGAGGTGAACGCGTACAGCACCTCGGACAGGCCGTGCGCGCCCGAGTTGAGCATCGAGGCCCGCTCGCCGCCCAGCGCCATGGCCAGGCCGGTGAAGCCCAGCACCAGGGTCGGCGTGGTGAGGATGTACAGCGAGGCGAACTTCACCTCCCGGGAACCGATCTTCTTACCCAGGTACTCCGGGGTGCGCCCCACCATCAGGCCGGCCACGAACACCGTGATGACGGCCAGGATCAGAATGCCGTACAGGCCGGAACCGGTACCACCCGGCGCCACCTCGCCGAGCATCATGTCGGCCAGCGGCACCGCGCCGCCCAGCGCGGTATAGGAATCGTGGAACGAATTCACCGCACCGGTGGAGGTCAGCGTCGTCGCGCTGGCGAAGGTCGCCGAGTTGAGCACTCCGAGTCGGCTCTCCGTGCCCTCGGTCGCCGAACCCACCGCCATCGGCACCGTGCCGTGGTGGATGCCCTGGAACACGTTGACCAGCACGGCGCTGGTGATCGCCAGAAGGCCCATGGCGGAAACCAGCGCGTATCCCTGGCGGTTGCTGCCGACCATCTTGCCGAAGGTGCGCGGCAACGAGAACGGGATGAGCAGGATCAGGAAGATTTCGATCCAGTTGGTCCAGCTCGTCGGGTTCTCGAACGGGTGCGCGCTGTTGGCGTTGTAGAAGCCCCCGCCGTTGGTACCCAGCTCCTTGATGGCCTCCTGGCTGGCCACCGGGCCGCCGGTCACGTGCTGGGTGCTGCCGGCGATGGTGTGCACGTCGGTACCCGCGGAGAGGTTCTCCACCGCGCCACCGGCGATCAGCACTATGGCGCTGATCACCGCTATCGGCAGCAGGATCCACAGCGTGATGCGCACCAGGTCGACCCAGAAGTTGCCCAGCTGGTCGGTCAGCTTCCGGGCGAACCCGCGCACGAGCGCCATGGCCACCGCGATGCCCACCGCGGCGGACACGAAGTTCTGCACCGTCAGGCCGGCCATCTGCACCAGGTGGCCCATGGTCGACTCGCCGGAGTACGCCTGCCAGTTGGTGTTGGCGACGAAGCTGGCCGCGGTGTTCCAGGACAGGTCGGGCGGCACGTTCGGGAAGCCCAGCGACAGCCACAGCCCGCTCTGCACCCGCTGGAACAGGTACAGGAACAGCAGCGAGATCACGGAGAAGGCCAGCACACCGCGCGCGTACCCGGCCCAGGACTGTTCGCCCTCCGGATTGACCCCGATCAGCCGGTAGATGCCGCGCTCCACGACCAGGTGCCGCTTCCGCGAGATCACCCAGTGCATGTAGTTGCCCATCGGGATGTAGAGCAGCCCGAGCACGACGACCATCGAGACGATGAACAGGATGCCGGCGGTGGTGTCGCTCATCAGAAGCGCTCCGGAAACAGCAGCGCCAGCACGAGGAACACGCCGAGAATCAGGACCAGGATCAGCCCGGCGAGGTTGGCGGCGGTCACGCGACCTCCCCACTTCGCGCGCGGGCGCCACGGGGCACCGGCGCGCTGAACTCGAGGTTCCCGATCCTCACTGGAGCGGTGGCTTCGCCGCGCTCACCCGGCCGATGCCCGCTCACAGGCGCTCGACCGCCTTGAGGACCAGCGCCAGCGCCGCGAACACCACCACGGTCAGCAGCACGAAGATGAAGTCCTCCATCTGCCTCTCCTCCCGCAGCTCACCGTGATCGTGGCACTGAACGGGGCCCGGAAAGGTGAATTTTCGTCGCAATCCCCCAGCAGGGGTCCCGAAAGGGGCAGAGTTGATCTCGACACGCCTGACGAACACACACCCCCGCGCTAGCGCAAGTGCCCAACGGGAATCTTGACGTTTTTACGTTTTCTTGACGCCCCACCTCCGGTTCTGGCGCGGGCGGACAGGAAAGGGTGTACCAGTGCCTCAACCCCCCGCACCGCAGAAACAGGCCCCGCTGAGCACGCCCGATCTGCCGCCCCCGATCACGATGCCGCAAGTCCCCGAGACCTGGCGCTACCGGCTCAAGCGGCGCCTGCTCGGGCCGCCGCTGACCACCGCCAGCCTGCACGGCGAACGGCTGTCGCGACCGCTGGCCCTGGGCGTGCTGGCACCCGACTGCATCTCCTCATCCGCGTACGGCACCGAGGAAATGCTCATCGAGCTGCTGCCGATCTTCGGGCTGCTGTCGTTCACCCTGCTGCTGCCGATCACCGGCGTCATCCTGTTCATCCTGGTGCTGCTGACCCTGTCGTACCGGCAGGTGGTGCAGGTGTACACGAAGGCCGGCGGGTCCTACGTGGTGGCCCGGGAGAACTTCGGCCCCAGGGTGGCCCAGATCGCGGCCGTGGCCCTGCTGATCGACTACGTGGTGACCGTGGCGGTGCAGGCCGCCGCCGGTACCGTGGCGGTCGCCTCGGCGATACCGGCCCTCGGCCCGTACAGCCTGGAGATCACGGTCGGCGTGGTGATTCTGCTCGCGTACGGCAACCTGCGCGGCATCCGGGAGGCCGGCCGCGCCTTCGCCCTCCCCACCTACCTCTTCACCGTCGCGCTGGGCGCCATCATCGTCGCCGGCCTGATTCGCGCCGCGCTGGGCCGGCTCGGGCACTACAACCCCTCGACGCTGCCCGGCACGATCACGGTGCACCACACGTCCGGTCTGGTCGCCGGCGCGCTGATCCTGACCCTGCTGCGCTCCTTCGCCAACGGCGGCTCATCGCTGACCGGGCTGGAGGCCATCTCCAACGGGGTCAGCGCGTTCCGCCCGCCGGAGGGCGTCAACGCCCGCAAGGTGCTGGTCACCATGGCCTGCGTGCTGGGCTTCCTGGTCGCCGGGGTATCGCTGCTGGCCCACCTGACGCACGCGACCCCGTACACCAGCGGGTACCCGTCGGTCATCTCGCAGGAGGCCCGGATCGTCGCCGGCGGCGGCCCGCTCGGCACCATCATCTACGGCGCCGTGCAGACCGCGTCCGCGCTGATCCTCTACACCGGCGCCAACACCAGCTTCAACGGCTTCCCGTTCCTGGCCAGCTTCGTCGCCGAAGACTCGTTCCTGCCCCGGCGGCTGACCCGGCGCGGGCACCGGCTGGTCTTCTCCGACGGCATCCTGCTGCTGGCCGCGGTCAGCGTCGTGCTGCTGATCGTGACCCGGGCGAGGGTCAACTCGCTGGTGCCGTTCTACGCGATCGGCGTGTTCACCGGCTTCACGATGGCCGGGCTCGGGATGGCCAAGTACCACCGGACCCACCGGGAGGGCCGCTGGCGCCTCAAGCTGACCATCAACGCAGCGGCCGGCGTGCTGTCCCTGCTCGTGGTGCTCATCTTCGCGGTGGCCAAGTTCACCGAGGGCGCCTGGCTGATCGTGGTGGTCTTCCCGATCCTGTTCCTGCTGCTGATCCGGGTCAACCGCCGGTACCGCGAGGAGGAGGCGGCGCTGTCCAGCCTGGCACCGATCATCGACTCCGGGCCCAACCCTTCCCGGCACGTGATCGTGGTGCTGGTCGACGACCTCGACCTGGCCGCGCTGCGCGCCCTGCGCTACGCCCGGACCCTGCGCCCCAACACGCTGTACGCCGTGCACTTCGCCGTGGACAACGTGCACGCCCAGCGGCTGGCCGAGCGCTGGTCGAACATCCAGCGCGGCGACATCCCGCTGCAACTGCGCGACTGCCCGGACCGCCGGCTGCGCCGCGCCGCGATGGAGATGACCTCCGAGCTGACCGCGGACGGGCGTACCGAGGTGACCGTGGTGCTGCCCCGGCGCGCGTACGGGCTGGCCGCCCGGGTGCTGCACGCGCACAGCGCCGACCGGATCGCCGCCTCGGTCAGCCGCATTCCGCACGCCGCCGCGACCATCGTGCCGTTCGACGTGGACGCCGCGATCCACAAGCTCCAGCAGTTGCCGCCGGCCCAGGGTCCGCAGCCGACAACCGAGCGCAACGGTGCGTCACCGAAGCCGGCGAGGCACCGGCCGACGAACGCCACCCCGGCCGCGCGCCTGCGTCCGCATCAGCGGCACGACGCCGAGGGGGTCATCCAGTCGATCGAGGTGCAGCCCAACGGCAGCGGTCACCTGCTGCGCTGCGAGGTGGTCGACGACACCGGCAGCTTCCTCGTCCTGTTCTACGGGCGTACCCACATCCCCGGCATCTCGCCCGGCCAGGCCATCCGGGTACACGGGACGGTCGGCCGGTACGACAGCGAGCCGGCGATCGCCAACCCGCGCTACGAGTTGCTGCCCTCGGACTGAGACAGGGGCGGGCCGAGAAAGGGGCGGGCCCGAGCCTTTTGGAGGCCCGGGCCCGCTGTCGGTTCTTGTCGAACGCGTCCCAGCTCTTGCAGAAACGCGTCTCAGTTCCTCAAGAACGCGTCTCAGTTCTTGTAGAACGCGTCCACGATCGTCGTCGCCAGCCACTCCTGCGCGGCGTACGCGTCCGGGAAGGCGCTGCCCTGCACCCGCTGGGCGGCGCAGGTCAGGCAGCCCCAGTCGGACGTGGTGTCCAGCAGCCGGTTGTAGAACGCCCGGGCCGCGTACGACGGGGTGGTGATCTCGGCGGGGGTGCCCCAGCCGGTGCTGGGGCGCTGCTGGAACAGGCCGAGCGAGTCGTGATCGACGGCGACGTAGAGGTTGTACAGCCGCGACTCCTGCAGCGCCGTCGCCACCGCGATGATCTGGCCGCGCTCGTCGATACCCATGGCACGACCCACGTCGACGATCGTCTGCGCGTTCTCCCGCTGGTAGATGTCGAGGCCCGGGATCACCGGCAGCGCCGGCTGGGCCGGCGCCTTCGGCTTCGCCGGTGTGGCCGCCTTCGCGGGCGCCATGGTCGGCGCGGGCGCCGTCGGCTGCGGGGCGGCCGGGGGCTCGGCCGGGGTGACTTCGCGTACCGGGATGGCGGACTGGCCGACCGCCGGCGGGGCGGTGCGCTCGGCGGCACGGGAGACCGTGTTGCCACGCTCAGCGGTGCCGCGCTCGGCGGTGCCCTGGTCGGTGCCGGCGGCGAACTGGGCGAGGGACTCGGCGCTCGGTGCCGCGCTCGCGGCGGCCTGCTGGTGCGCCGGGGCGATGGCCGCCACGGCAAGCGCCGCGCCGCACGTGGCGGACAGCGCCAGACGTCTGACTAGCACCGCGCGGGGGACGCGGGGCCGTCGGATGTAGGTGAACAACTGTCGTTTCCGTTCGGGTAAAAGCAAACACCACCGGTGGGGGGCCGGGGGGACGCCGGGGGTTGGCGCCCTTGGCACCGTGCACGGCAACCATCGACGCGAGCAACACCACTCCCCGTAATCGTGCCCGGGGTCACACCATTACCGGCCGTGCCGGGCAGGCCGCGACCCACACCTCTCAAAAGGGAAGGTCATGGCCCAGGCGACATCGACATGTCGCAACGGTGAACGGTCGGGCAGCCCATCCGACCGGCGCCATACGCCCGAATCATGCCCATTTTCGACAGTTACTTTGCGCTACCCAACCCCGACCCCGCAAACCATCCGACGAGGCAGGAAACTCATCGAGGTCGTATCGAGCGGGCAGCCGCGGATCAGTCGTGAGCCGATCGAGCCGGCCAGCCACCCGGATGGCGAAATGAAGATCGGAAAGTCGCTGCGCGTACCCCTGGCAATGTTTGAGCAGATCAGGGTGGTGGCCAATCGACGCGGTATGTCGTGGAGCGCACGTGTACGAGAGTGGATCGCCGAGGGGCTAACGCCGACGCAAACGGTGGGAGCGACCCAGTCCTCGAACTGCACCACCTCGACGCCGCCGCCCGAGCGCTAGCGCGTCTTGCAATGTCAGCGCAGAGCGGCGTAGCGGATCCGCTACCGCGCCGTCATGGTCCGTCCGGCCTGGAAGACGTGCGCACGGTGGGCGGTGGAGGCCTCGTTGGCCGCCGGCGATCAGGGGCCCGCCGCGCGACCCGATACTCGCTTCAGGAACGTCGGTCGGCCGAATAGGCTCCGGGCGTGCGAGCATCGACTCTTCAGGTCGTCCCCGTCGAATGGCATCATCCCGACGCCGCGTCCCTGCGTGACGCGATGGTTGCCGAGATCGAACACCGGTACGCCGACCGGATCAGCGACCCGCGTCAGCGATCGCCGCAGACCTCGGTCGAGTCCGCCACCGTCGCCTACACCGCACTCGCCTACCTCGATCAGACGCCGGTCGGCCACGTCGCGCTGCGCCACCACTTCGGCGACATCGAACTCAAGCGCATGTACGTCGCTCCGGCAGCGCGAGGCACGGGCGTCGGAGCCGCGCTGCTGTCCGCGGCGGAGTCCGCCGCGCGAGCCGCGGGTGCCACCCGGATCCTGCTGCACACCGGCGACCGCCAACCCGAAGCGGTGAGGCTCTACCAACGACACGGCTACCGGCCGGTCCCCCTGTTCCCGCCCTACGACACGATCCCCGGATCGCTCTGCTTCGCCAAACCGCTCGGCGACAACGCAGAGCCACGCATGGGCCATGTCCGAGCCGACCTTGACCCGGATGACTACCGTTAATCGCACTACCGAGGACCGGGGGTGCTTGATGAGGTCGCCATGGCGTTGTTGAGCCCGCCCGCCACCGCACCGACCCGAGCGCCGGCTCGGACCGGCTCACCGCTGGCCACCCGGCTCACGGCGCGCACCAGCAGCACCCCCGGCCGGCTCACGGTGCTGATGGTCGTGCTCGCGGCGCTCGCCATCGCGGCCGGGCTGGCCGCGGTCATCGGCGTCGTGCAGCGCTCCTCGCACGTGCACTCGGTGATCGACCGCACCGGTCCGCTCACGGTCGACGCCCAGGAGCTGTACCGGTCGCTGTCCGACGCGGACGCGATCGCGGCCAACGCGTTCCTGTCGAACGGGCAGGAGCCGGCCGCGCTGCGCACCCGGTACGACAACGACATCGCGGCGGCCAGCGCCGCGCTCACCAGCGCGACCGCGGCCGATCCCGGCCAGCCCGCCGTGCAGGAGATCTCGGCGCAGTTGCCGGTCTACGCCGGCCTGGTGGAGACCGCGCGCACCTACAACCGGCTCAACCTGCCGGTCGGCGCGGCATACCTGCGGGAGGCCTCGGCGCTGATGCGCGATCAACTGCTGACCGCGGCCAAGCGGCTCTACGACGCCGAGACCACCCGCTTCGACTCGGACGCCGACGCGGCCGCCGGGTTCCCGTGGCTGGCCATCGCATTGTCCGTACTGGCCCTGGCCGGCCTCGGGTACGCCCAGGTCACCCTGACCCGCCGCACCAACCGCCTGTTCAACCTCGGTCTGGTGGGCGCGACCGCGATGGGCCTGGCCGCGCTGATCTGGCTGGGCTCCTCCTGGCTGGGCGCGCGCGGCGAACTGGCCAGCGCGCAGCGCGACGGCTCGGCACAGGAGCAGGTGCTCGCCCGGGCCCGCATCGACGCCCTGCAGGCCCGGGCCGACGAGGCGTTGACCCTGGTGGCCAGGGGCAACGGCGCCAGCTTCGACACCGACTACGGCACCATGCTGACCGACCTGGTCGGCAAGAACGGCGACAGCGGCCTGCTTCACCAGGCCGGCGCCGCGGCCACCGACCCGACCGTGCGCACCGCCGTGAACGCGGCGATCTCGTCCGCCAAGGACTGGCGCACCACCCACCAGAAGGCGGACGACGCGAACAAGAACAGCGAGTACACCCGCGCGGTCACGCTGACCATCGGCGACGATCCGGCGAGTTCGGCGAGTTCGTTCAACCACCTGGATCAACAACTCGCGGCCGGAATCGCGGCCACCAGCGCGACGCTCGACCGGCACGCCCGCTCGGCGGCCGGCGCGCTCGCCGCCGCACCCATCGGGCTGGCCGTGCTGACCGTCCTCCTGCTCGTCGGGATGGTCGCGGGCCTTCAGCAGCGCATCGCGGAGTATCGATGAAGAACAGGCTCCTCGCCACCGCCGCGGCCGGCCTGCTGCTGGCCTCCCTGGCCAGCTGCGGATCGCCGGACTCCACCGTCCGCTCCACCGCACCGACCTTCCGGGCACCGATCCCCGCCGGGGTACAGGACCCGGCCAGCGCCGCCCCCGGCGGCACCGACTCCTCCGACGGCAGCTGCGACCCGCGCGCCAGCCTGCGCCCGCCGGCCACCCTGCCGGCGCCCGGCCAGATGCCGGCCGGCTCGACGATGGCGGACATCGTCAAGCACGGCCACCTGACCGTCGGGGTGGACCAGAACACGTATCTGTTCGGCTACCGCGACGCGGTCTCCGGCCAGATCGTGGGCTTCGACATCGACATCGCGAAGCGGATCGCGCAGGCCATCTTCGGCGACGCCAACCCCAACCACCTCCAGCTGGTCGCGATCACCTCGGCGCAGCGCATCCCGTTCGTGCAGCAGGGTCAGGTCGACATCGTGGCCGACTCGATGACGATCAACTGCGAGCGGCTGCAACAGGTCGAGTTCTCCACCGACTACTTCGACGCCGGGCAGAAGATCCTGGTCACCAAGGGCTCGCCGTACCACACGATCGGCGACCTGGGCGGCAAGAAGGTGTGCGCGGCGGCCGGCACCACCTCGATCGTCACTATCGCCACCGAGCCGTCGCACCCGATCCCGGTGTCGGTCAGCGACTGGACCGACTGCCTGGTGATGCTGCAGCAGGGCCAGGTGCAGGCGGTGTCGACCGACGACAACATCCTGGCCGGGCTGGCCAAGCAGGACCCGAACACCGAGGTGGTCGGGCCCCGGTTCACCGACGAGCCGCACGGGCTGGCGATCAAGAAGTCGGACACCGACTTCGTCCGGTTCGTCAACGGGGTGCTCGACCGGATGCGGACCGACGGCACCTGGGCGCAGCTCTACGATCACTGGCTCGGCGGGCCGGCGCCTACGCCGCCGGCCTCGAAGTATTCGGACTGACGCATGCCCATGGACCGACACTCGGCGGACCAGGCGCTGACCGGACTGGGTGCGGCACACGACCGGATAGCCGCCGCCATGTTCGTCATCGACAGCCACGCTGGCCTGGCCTTTCTGCGCGGCACCGGGCTGACCGGGCGCACCGCCGAGCGGGCCCGGGCCATCTCGCCCGAGGTGGACCTGCTGTGGGCGCACTTCAACGCGCTCACCGGCCTGCTGGACCGCGCCCGGGCCATTCGCGGCCAGCGCCGCCTGGGCGACGACGACTGGGAGGCCCTGCGGCTGCTGCTGGCCGAGCCGGTACTCGCCCTGGACGGCACCGGCCTGCCGGTCGAGGCGGGCAGCACCGCGGTGGCCACCCTGCTCGGGGTGCGGGAGCTGAGCAACGGGCTGGAGCAGCGCTGCGGCACGATGACCACCCAACTGGCCGAGGTGGACGCCGCGTGGTCGGCCGTGGCCGGATGCTTCGCGCCGCTCACCGAGGCGTTCGGGGCGGTTGCGGGCCAGGCCGAGGAGTTGGGCGTCGCGGAGCTGACCCGGTCGCTGGGTGAGCGGCTGGACCAGGGGCGCTCCGCCAACCTGCGCGACCCGCTCACCGCCGCGCCGGCCGGGCAGCTTCGGGCCGCCGTACGCGACCTGGCCGGCGAGCTGGCCTCCGAGCTGGACACGGTACGGCAGCGGGTGGCCGGACTGGCCGCGCTGCGCGACCGGTACCCGGATCGGATCGCCGCGCTGGCCACCCTGGTCGAGGAGGTGGCGGCGGCCGAGTCCGGGGTACGCGACGCGTACGCCCGCGCGGAGGAGAAGATCCTCGCTCCCGACCTGCCCGTACCGCCGGCCGCCGCGGGGAGGCTGCGCGCCGCGCTGCCCGGCCCGGACGACGTCCACAAACGACAGTGGGTGCGGCTGGCCGAGGATCTCGCCGCGCTGGAGGAATCGGCCCGGCTCGCGCGGGGCCGCGCCGAGCAGCTGCGCGACGCGGCCGACGGCCTGCTGGCCCGCCGCCAGGAGCTGCGCGGGCGGCTGGACGCGTACCGGGCCAAGGCCGCCCGGGTCGGCTTCGCCGAGGACACCGACCTGTCCGTGCGCTACCAGCGGGCCCATGATCTGCTGTTCACCGCGCCCTGTGATCTCCGCCAGTCCACTCGGGCCGTGTACGCCTACCAGCAGGCGTTGGCCGAGCTGATCGCTTCGAGCAAGGAGCCCCGATGACCAGCGCCCCACCCTGCCTCCGGCCCGGCTGCACAGGTCACTACGCGGCGGACGGGTACTGCGACGAGTGCGGCCACAAGGCGCCGGTGGGCGCGGCCGCCTCGGCCGGCTCGCCCAGCGGCGCGGCGACCCCGGCCGGGTCGCCCACCGGCGGAGCGGCCCCGGCCGGCTCGCGCGGCGGAATGACCTCGGCGGCGACCCTGGGCGGCGGTGCGCCCACCGGCGCCGGCCTGGCCGGTGTCTCCACCGGTACCGGCCGGTCCAGCCGCAGCCGCACCGCCGGTCGCGGCCGGCTGGGCGCGAACCTGGTGGTGGTGCCGCCGGTACCGCTGCGCGACCCGGCCACCGCGGTGCAGTCCGACCCGGCGGTACCGGAGTCCCAGCGGTACTGCCCGAAGTGCGGGGAGCCGGTCGGGCGTGGCCGCAACGGGCAGCCCGGCCGGGTCGAGGGCTTCTGCCCGCGCGACGGGGCACGGTATTCGTTCAAGCCCAAGCTGCGCCCCGGCGACCTGATCGACGGCCGGTACGAGATCCTCGGCGCGCTGGCCCACGGCGGCCTGGGCTGGATCTACCTCGCCCGGGACCGCAACATCAGTGAGGCCGGCACCGACCGGTGGGTGGTCCTCAAGGGCCTGATCAACACCGGCGACCCGGACGCCATGGCCGCGGCGGTCGCCGAGCGACGGTTCCTGGTCGAGGTCGACCACCCGAACATCGTGAAGATCCACGATTTCGCGCAACACCCGGACCCGGACACCGGCGAGAACGTCGGCTACATCGTCATGGAGTACGTCGGCGGCCGGTCGCTGCGCGACCTCGCGCTGAACAACCGTGGGCCGGACGGCACCCGGGTGCCGTTGCCGCTGGCGCAGGTCCTCGCGTACGGCATCGAGGTGCTCCCGGCCCTGGGCTACCTGCACGATCGCGGGCTGCTGTTCTGCGACTTCAAGCCGGACAACGTGATCCACGCCGAGGAGCAGCTCAAGCTCATCGACCTGGGCGCGGTACGCCGGATGGGCGACGACGTCTCGGCCCTCTACGGCACGCCGGGCTACCAGGCACCGGAGAACGAGCTGGCCACCGTCGGCCCGTCGATCGGCTCGGACCTCTACACGGTGGGCCGGTCGCTGGCGGTGCTCAGCTTCGACTTCTCCGGCTTCAGCACCCGGTACGCCAGTTCACTTCCGCCGGCCGAGACGGTGCCCCTGCTGGCCGCGCAGGAGTCCTACCACCGGCTGCTGCGCCGCGCCACGAACACCGATCCGGCCCGGCGGTTCCCGTCCGCGGGCGAGATGGCCGAGCAGCTGACCGGCGTGCTGCGCGAGGTGCTCAGCGCCGAGGACGGGATACCGCGACCGGCCGCCTCGGGGCAGTTCACCCCGGAGCGGCGGGCGTTCGGAGTGCCACACGAGTCGGCCGCGGCACGGTTGGACGGGCTCGAGGTGGTGGCCGCCCTGCCGCTGCCGCTGGTCGACCCGGCCGACCCGGCGGCCGGGTTCCTGGCCACCCTGTCGGGCGGTGATCCGGCCAGTACCGTGGCCGCGCTGGAGACCGCGCCGGTCACGAGCCTGGAGCTGACGTTCCGCCTGGTCCGCGCCCGGTTGGAGGCGGGCGACCTGGCCGGCGCCCGGGCCGCCCTGCCGGCCGCCGAGCCGGAGGCGTACGACTGGCGGCTGGACTGGTACGCGGGGCTGCTGGCGCTGTCCGATCCGGCCGCCGAACCGACGACGGCCTGGGACCTGTTCGACAAGGTCTACGACGCGCTGCCCGGCGAGCCGGCCGCGCAGCTGGCCACGGCCGCGGCCGGCGAGCTGGCCGGTGACCTCGCCGCCGCGGCCCGCCTGTACGAACGGGTCTGGCGGGTCGACCACGGCTTCGTCAGCGCCGCGTTCGGGCTGGCCCGCACCAGGTTGGCGGCCGGGGACCGGGCCGGGGCGCGGGCGATCTACGACGAGATACCCGACAGCTCCAGCCACCACGTGGCGGCGCAGATCGCGGCGGTCCGGGTGCATCTCGACCAGGAGCCGGTGGGGTTGGCCGAGGCGGACCTGCTGGACGCGTCGACCCGGCTGGAGCGGCTGCGCCTGGACAAGCAGCGCCGCGAGACGCTGTCGGTCGAGGTGTTCCGAACCGCGCTGGCGTGGGTGATCAGGGGCAGCGGTACGGGCGCCGGGGTACCCGGGCAGGCCGCCGCCGCAGGCCGCGCCCCGAACGGCGGGGGCCAGCGGACGGTACCGGCGCAGCGGACGGCCACCGCCGGCCGGATCCTCGGTCAGGTGCTCAGCGAACGGGACGTCCGGCTGGGGCTGGAACGCTCGTACCGGGCCCTCGCCTCGCTCGAGCCGGACCGCGGCGCCCGGCACGCGCTGGTCGACCTGGCCAACTCCGTGCGCCCCCGGACGGTCGTCTGATGGGGCCGCAGAGCGAGCCGCTCGCCGCCGAGTCGACCGGGGCACCGGCCGCCCACGGGACGTCGTGCCCGTCCTGCGGCGCGGACGTCGGCGAGTCCGACCGGTTCTGCGAGGCGTGCCGGTACGACCTGGTCGCGGGCGTCGCCACGGTGGCACCGGCGCGGCCCGGACCACGCTGGTTGACCTCGACGGGCGCGCCGAACGCGTGCGGCGCCTGCGGCGGCACGGCGTTCGGGCCGGAGGGCTACTGCGACACCTGCGGCCAGCGCCGGCCGGCCGGCCGCGACCACAGCGAACTGGACCTCGGCGCGGTCGCCGCGGTCAGCGACATCGGCCACCGGCACCGCCACAACGAGGACGCCGTGGCGATCGGGCTGCTGCCCGGCGCCCTGGCCGCCGTGGTCTGTGATGGCGTGTCGTCCTCGACCCGCCCGGACACCGCGTCGTACCCGGCCGTGGACGCCGCCGCCGAGGCGTTGCTCGCCGCGCTGAGCGGCGGGGACGGTCCGGAGCCGGCCCTGGAGGCGGCGGCCCGGGCCGCTCAGGCCGCCGCCGCGCTGGCCGGCGGGGCCGGGCCCGGTGGAAACCCGCCCAGCTGCACCTTCGTGGCGGGCGTGGTGACCGCAGACTCGGTCAGCGTCGGCTGGGTGGGCGACAGCCGGGCGTACTGGCTGCCGGACCGCGACGCCGAGCCGGCGGTGCTGACCACCGACGACTCGCTGGCCGGACGGCTGGCCGCGACCGGGGTACCGGTGGCGGAGGTCCCGCAGGGCGCGACCGCCGGTGCGCTGGTGCGCTGGCTCGGTGCCGACGCTCAGGACACCGCGCCGCACCTGGTCACCATCCGGCCGACCGGGCCGGGCCGCCTGCTGGTGTGCAGCGACGGGCTGTTCCGGTACCGGCCGCTGCCGACCGAGCTGGCCGCCGCCACCCCGGCCGGTACGCCGATCGACACCGCGCGCGGCCTCGTCGCGCTGGCTCTGAACGCCGGCGGACAGGACAACGTGACAGTTGCCGTACTGCCCTACCCCGCAATCGAACGTTCCGAGGAGAGACCCGGATGAGTGAGCCAGCCGCCGCCTTCACGGCGGAGGTCTACCAGAACCAGTACCTGCCCGCGGGCGGCGACGTCGTGGACGCCGTGATCACCGTTACCGCCACCGGAACCGGCCTGCACACCGGCGGCGCGCCGACCGCCGCCGAGGTCATCATGATCGACTGCTCCGGGTCGATGGCCAACCCGCCGACCAAGCTCGCCGAGGCGAAGAAGGCCTGTGCCACCGCGATCGACACGCTCCGCGACGGGGTGGCGTTCGCCATCATCGCCGGGCGGCACGACGCGCAGATGGTCTTCCCGCCAGACTCCACCCTGGCCCCGGCGACACCGGCCAACAAGGAGGCGGCCAAGGCCGCGGTGCAGCGGCTGCTCGCCGCGGGCGGCACCGCGATCGGCGAGTGGCTGGGCCTGGCCAACCGGGTGTTCTCCGGCCACCCGGCCGAGGTCAAGCACGCCATCATGCTCACCGACGGGCGTAACCAGCACGAGACTCCCGCGCAGTTGGCGGCGACCCTGAGCAACTGCGAGGGGCGCTTCATCTGCGACAGCCGCGGCGTGGGCGCCGACTGGGTGGCCAACGAGCTGCGCAGCGTGGCGTCGACCCTGCTCGGTACCGCCGACGGGCTGGAGGATCCCAGCGAGTTGCCGGCCGCGTTCCAGGCGATGACCCAGGCCGCGATGGGCAAGGCGATTGCCGAGGCATCGCTGCGGGTGTGGAGCCCGGCCGGCGCGACCGTCCGGTTCGTCAAGCAGGCGTTCCCGCAGGTGGAAGACCTGACCGGGCGGCGCACCGACCTCAGCGCGCGGGTCGGCGAGTACCCGACCGGTGCCTGGGGGGCGGAGAGCCGCGACTACCACATCTCGATCCAGGTGCCGGTCGGCACCGTGGGCGAGGAGGTACTCGCCGCCCGGGTGAGCCTGGTCAGCGGCGACAGCGTGCTGGCGCAGTCGCTGGTGCTGGCGACGTGGACCGACGACACCGCGCTGTCCACGAAGATCAATCAGCGGGTGGCGCACTACACCGGCCAGGCCGAGCTGGCCAGCGCGATCCAGGAGGGGCTGGCCGCGCGGGACGCCGGAGACGTCGAGAAGGCCACCTCGAAGTTGGGCCGGGCGGTGCAGCTCGCCGAGGAGTCGGGGCACACCGACACGGCCAAGCTGCTCGGCAGGGTCGTCGAGGTGATCGACGCGCCCACCGGCACGATCCGGCTCAAGCCCAAGGTCGCCGGCGTGGACGCCGAACTGGCCAACGTGCGTTCGGTGAAGACCATCCGGGTCAAGAAGAGCGAGGAGGGCTAGGGATGCCCACCTGCCCGAAGGGACACCAGTCGGCGGACGCCGATTACTGCGACGAGTGCGGAGCCCCGATCGGAGGCCGCTCCGCCGCAGCGGGCTCAGCCGCGCCGGGCTCAGCCGCTCCCGGATCAGTCGCTCCCGGATCGGCCGCCCGGCCGGCGGCCCCGGTCGGCGGTTCGGCGGCCGGTGGCACGCTGATCGCGGGCGAGTCGTGTCCGAATTGCTCCACGCCGCGCGCCGACCGGTTCTGCGAGGTCTGCGGCCATGACTTCGTGGCGGCGGAGCTCTCGGCGGGGGCCGAAGCGCCGGCGGGTGCCGTGCCGGCGGGTGCCGTGCCGAACGGCATGCCGCCGCCCGGCCCGGACTTCGGCGCGGACCCGGGCGTCGATGCCGCTGCGGATGCCGGCGCCGGCGCCGGCGCGGCCAGGAGCGACGGCGCCCCGGCCGGGGCGGCCGGAAACGGCGCGGGTGCCCAGCCGCGCTCGGCGCGGCCGGACGGGTCGCTGCCGAGCCGCGACCCGGCACCGGCGTCCGCCTGGCGCGTGGCCGTCTCCGCCGACCGCGACTACCACGCACGGATGCAGGCCCTCGCCGACCCGGAGGCCGAGCCGATCGCGTTTCCGGTCTTCTGCCCGGAGCGGCGATTCTCGCTGCAAGGGCCACAGATGCTGATCGGGCGCCAGAGCCGTTCCCGGGGCATCGAGCCGGACATCGACCTCACCGGCCCGCCCGTCGATCCCGCCGTCTCGCACGCCCACGCGATGCTGGTGGCTCAGCCGGACGGTGCGTGGGCGCTGGTCGACCTCGGCTCGGCCAACGGCACGTACCTCAACGACCGGACCGAACCGGTCGAGGAGAACGTCGCGGTACCGCTGTCCGACGGCGACCGGATCCACGTCGGCGCGTTCAGCACCCTGACCCTGCACAGGATCTGATCGCGCCGGACCGGCTCGCCGGCGGCCTCGGCAGGGCCGACAGCGCCGACGGATCCGGCGGGATCGACGGGGCCGGCCGGCCCTGCCCGGACAGGAACTGCCACAGGATCTCGTTGGGCCGAAACGCGCCCGACGCCGGCGGCCAGCGATGCCCCTTGCCGGCCAGGGTGTACAGCTCGACCGTGCCGCCGTCGCGGCAGCCCCGGTACGAGGTCACCGTCACGCCCGGGAACGGCCGGCCGGTCGCCGCCCCGGCCGGGCAGCCGTCGTACCGGGCCCAGCGGGCCGCCGCCACCGGCACGCTGTAGGTCCAGTACGGCTGCCCGTGCCCGTGGTACGGGTTGGTGCGGTCGGCGGTGCCGTGGAACGCCAGCACCGGTACCGCGCCGCCGCTCGGGTGGCACCCGGATGGCGCCCGGATGCCGGACACCGCCACCAGGCCGGCGAGCCGGACCGGCGGGGTACACGCCAGCTGGCTGGCCATCCGGGCGCCGCCGGAGAACCCGGACGCGTAGACCCGCCCGGTGTCCACGCAGTACCGCTCGCCCAGCAGGCGCACCACGTCGCCCAGGTACGCGACATCGTTGGGGCCACGGGAGGCGAACGACGGCGTACCTGGGATGTTCCAGGCGAAGCCGCCGCCGCTGTGCCGGGCGGCCTGCGGGTACGCGACGACGAAACCGTGCTCGTCGGCCGTCGCGTCCAGCCCGCTGGCCCGCTCCTGCTTGGCCGCCGTTGACCCGGTGCCGTGCAGGTTGAGCAGCAGCGGCAGCGGTCGCTTGCCGGTGTACCCGGGGGGAATGCGCACCCGTACCGTGCGCTGCCGGCCGGCTATGGCCTCGGTGATCGTCACCTGACCGGGCGCCGCGGCCCGCCCGCAGCCGGCGGTGGCGGTACGCTCGCCCACCCCGTCGGCCGTGACCGCCGAAGCCGCCGGGGCGGCGAGGGCGATCGGGCTTGGCCGGCCAACGGGCGCGGACCGGCCCGGGTCGCATCCGGCGGCGCCGCCGACGAGCAGCCCGAGCGCGATAACGAGCGCGGCCGCCGCGCCGCGCGATCGCCGTGCTGCCGGTCCTAGCGCACCCATCCGTGCCGCCCCTCCCGCGCGTCGAGGGCATGATAGGCGCGCCGCCGGGATCCAGGCACCCCCCACGACCGGGCGGCGCCCGCGGGCGGCAGCCGGCCGGATGGCGCAGCACCGCGTGGCGCACCAGCCCGGCACCCGACGCGGACGCCGAGGCGGACACCCAGGCGGAAAGCGGGCGCGATACCGGGGTGGGCCACAGCTCAGGTTGCCCTGCGGCGCGGCGGCTAACCCCCGCATCAACCGATCGGTTGATCCGCCGCGCCCCGGCGGTTGACCGTTCCCGTCCACCGAAGTCACGCCGCATCCCCGCTGGCTGATCGATTCGCCGGCCCCGCCGCGCGACGAGGCTTGAAGCCATGGACGACAACACGAGCACACCGGCGATCGAGGTCAGTCACCTGCGCAAGCAGTACCGCGACACCGTCGCAGTCGAGGACGTCTCCTTCCACCATCGCACTACATGGAGGATCAGGTCACGCTCGACGTGCGTGACGACGGCGTCGGCTTCGAACCTTCCGAGGTCCCCATCCGTGAGGACGGCGGCTTCGGGCTCAAGGCCATGCGCCAGCGACTGCAGCGCATCGCCGGGCTGCTGGAGGTCGAGTCGGAGCCGGGCGGCGGCACCGCCATCTCGGCCAGCGTGCCGGCGATCCCGTCGGGGGGCGCGGCGTGATCCGGCTGCTGATCGTGGACGACCACCCCGTGGTGCGCGACGGGCTACGCGGGATGCTGACCGGCGACGCCGAGTTCGAGGTGCTGGGCGAGGCGGCCGACGGGGCCGAGGCGGTCACGCTGGCGGAGTCGCTGCGCCCGGACGTGGTGCTGATGGATCTGCGGGTGCCGGGCACGGACGGGGTACGCGCGATCGGGATGCTGCGCGATCGCGGGATACCGGCGCGGGTACTGGTGCTCACCACGTACGACACGGACAGCGACGTGCTGCCCGCGATCGAGGCGGGGGCCAACGGGTACCTGCTCAAGGACACCCCTCGGGAGGAGCTGTTCCGGGCGGTACGGGCGGCGGCGCGCGGCTCGCCCGGCGGGGCTCACTCGGCCGGGTCGGTGGTTTCGGGCACCCGCCCCCGGCGGAAGTCGGACGGGCGCACGTCCGGGTTGGCGTTCAGCCGGGCCAGGTACTCGTTGTAGGCGTTGAGCGCCGGATCGGCCGGGTCGTCCTGGAGCACCGGCCGGCTGGGTGCCGGCACGCTGACCCGCAGGAGCGGCTCCTCCACCTTCTTCGGTTCATCGGTGGGTGGGCCATCCAACTCACCGCGGATCTCCCGATACCACACGAAGATCACGAACAGTGCGAAGAAGGGCCACTCGAAGGCGTACCCGTAGCTCAGCGCGTTGCCGCCCTCGGCGCGCCCGATCTGCCACCAGCCGAGGCCCAGGAAGGCCCCGACCAGCACGATCATCGCGACGTGCCGCGCCACCCAGCGCGGCGCCAGGAACCGGCGCATGTCCACCAGGGTAGCCCCGGCCGGTCGGACCCCGTCCGGCCGCCGCCCGCCCCGGCGGGCAGCCCGGGTCGAGCCGGGCGCGCCGGGCCGGGCGGGCCGGGCGGGCGGGGCGCGA
>NZ_BAABJQ010000049.1:0-51239 GCF_039543385.1 Rugosimonospora acidiphila | reverse complement strand
GGTGGGGTGGCCGGGCCACCCGGGGCGGGATCAGCCGGAGATCTTCAGCCGGGGGAAGACCGTGCGCGCGTTGGTCTCGAAGATGGCCTCGCGGTCGGACCCGCTCAGGAAGTCCATCGCCTCGATGACCGGCTTGAGGTCGTCGAAGGACGCCCCGGTGTCCGGGTTGATGGCCGAGCCGCTGCCCGGCTTCTCGGTGCCGAACAGGCACCGGTCGGCACCCACGGTCTTGAACAGCAGCTCGAGCGAGAGCGGGTTGTGCAGCACGGTGTCGAAGTAGAGCTGGCGCAGCCGCACCTCGAAGCGGGTGCCGTTCGGGTCGCCACCGAGGTTCGGCGACAACGCCTCGGCCTGCCACCGGCCGATCTGGTAGGGCACCGAGCCGCCGCCGTGCGAGACGATGATGCGCAGCCCCGGGAACCGGGCGAACACGTCGCCGCGCAGCAGGCCGAGGATCGCTATCGACTCCTCCGTGACGAAGTGCTCGCTGTAGCTCTCCCGGCCGTTGTTGCAGCCCGAGGAGTGGATGAGCGCGGGCACGTCCAGCTCGACCATGCGCTCCCACAGCGGGTACCAGTACTCGTCGTCGAGTGCGGGGGAGTCGCCCCGGCCCTCGTACGGGTCGGGGTTGAGCGACACCCCGACGAAGCCCAGCTCGTTGACGGCGCGGTCCAGCTCCGGCAGGGCCTCGGTGACCGGGCTGCCGGCGCACACGGGCAGCCCGGCGACCCCGGCGAACCGGGTGGGGTGCATGGCCACGGTGCGGGCGATGAGGTCGTTGTTGGCCTCGATCCACCAGTGCACCACCCGGTCCGGCTTCTCGGACTGCATCTGGTGGAACGGGCGCGGGCACAGCAGCTGCACGTCGGTGCCCACGCTGTCCATGGTCTTGACGTTGCTGGCGGCGGACGCCGCGAGGGCCTCGTCGCTGATGCCAGGGTTGCCCTTGTAGTAGCCGCCGGAGGCCAGCAGGTTGGCCCGGTAGCCGTAGAAGGCGGGTGGTGCGACCAGATGTGCGTGGCTGTCGATGATCACGCCTGTCTCCCTTTGCGTCGAAGTCCGTCGCGCCGAGGCGTCGGCGAGGGCGCTGCCTCGGTGTCGGCGAAGCCGCTACGGCGGCGCGGTCGGCGGGGCCTGGCGATCGGCGGTGCGCCGCTCGCGCGGTTGGCGCCGACGGACGCTGGCCGGCTTCGGCGCCGGCCGCGCGGTCGACCAGCCGGTCGGACCCGCGGTGACCGTGGGGCGGCGCGGTGCCGACCGCGAACCGAGGCATCGTCTCCGATGTCAACTCCCTCTATAGGCTACAGAGCAATGGCGGAAGGTCAATGGCCCCGTGCCGTGGATTCCGCCGCCACCCGCGGGAAACCGTCGCGTCCGGGCGGTGGCCGTCGCGGGCGGCGGAAACCGGCCGTGAGCTGCCAACCGGGCTCGTCGCGCCGGCGCGGCGCACGGTACGGGCGACGGGTCGTTACAACCCTTGCGCACAAAGCGGTTCTAGATAGCCACAGGTGAACTGTGTAGACTATACGGAACGAGAGCCCCCGATGGCTCTCGCCTGAGACGCGCGGGTGGCTCGCACACGACGAGCCCGGCCCCGGACTGTGCGATGTGAATCTGTGAACGCCCGCAGCCAGACGTCGGAAGGGTGGTTACATGCATATCTCTGCGGAGCTCAACAAACGCCTGACCCAGGTGGGACCCGGCACCCCGATGGGTGAGGTGTTCCGCCGCTACTGGATCCCGGCCTGCCTCTCCTCGGAGGTCGGCGAGCCGGACGGTGCGCCCATCCGGGTTCGCCTGCTCGGCGAGGATCTCGTGGCATTCCGCGACTCCGCGGGCGACGTCGGCCTCGTCGACGCGTACTGCGCGCACCGGCGCGCACCGCTGTTCTTCGGGCGCAACGAGGAGTGCGGCCTGCGCTGCGTCTACCACGGGTGGAAGTTCGACACCCTCGGCAACTGCGTGGACATGCCGTCCGAACCGCCGTTCAGCAAGTTCCGGCTGCGGGTCTCCATCAAGGCGTACCCGACGCACGAGGCGGCCGGCGTCATCTGGACCTACATGGGCCCGACCGAGCTGATGCCGCCGCCACCGGACTACGAGTGGATGCGGGCCGGCGCGGACTACTTCCGCATCGACAAGACCGGGGAGCCCTGCAACTTCCTGCAGGCCATCGAGGGCGGCATCGACACCGCGCACTCGTCGTTCGCGCACAACAACGACCTGTCGAACCCGCGGCTGCTGCGTACCCTCGACCCGCACCCGCGGCTCGAGGTTGACGTCAAGGACTACGGGTACACCTACGCGAGCCTGCGCAACATCAGCAAGGACACCACGTACCTTCGGGTGTACCAGTTCATGATGCCGTTCCAGCAGTTCCGCGGCGGCCTGCTGGACATGGAGGGCAACAGGCCGAAGGTACCGGCGATCAACGGCCACATCTGGGTCCCGATCGACGACACGCACACCTGGGTCTTCAACTGGATGTACGTCGCGGACTCCTCGGTCAAGGTCACCGACCAGTGGTGGGACGACCACGAGCACGCGATGGGCCGTGGGCCGCAGGACTTCGTGCCCGGCACGTTCTGGTTGAAGGCCGCCCCGGAGAACGACTTCTTCATCGACCGCGAGGTCCAGCGCACCAAGACGTTCACCGGCATCGAGGGCGTGAACACGCAGGACTACGCGGTGCAGACCGGCATGGGCGCCATCGTGGACCGCAGCAGGGAGGCGCTGGGCAGCACCGACCACGCCATCCAGGCCGCACGCCGGCTGATGATCGAGGCCATGGAGGACGTCGAGGCGGAGCGCCCGCTGCGCGGCACCGACCCCACCACGTACCGGAAGGTGCGCGCCACCGACATGATCGTGCCGCGCGGCTCCGACTGGCGCGACGTGTCCAAGGAGGCGGTCCAGGCGTACTGGTGAGGCACGGTCACCGGCCGGCCGCGTCAGGATGGGCGCGGCCCACGCCGGCGACGGCCCGCCCCGAGGTTCCGACAACTCCCGCACCGGCACGGGAGCATCCGCCCGGTGCGGGTGGCCCATGCCGTCCGGACGGCCCCGGTGGCCGCCCGAGTGACGAGTCGTGAAAGGAAGCGCATGCCCGATTCCGTTGACAAGGAAGGCATCCTCGCCGGCAAGGTCGCCATCGTGACCGGCGGCACCGAGGGCATCGGTCGCGGCATCGCCGAGGCGCTCGGCGCCGCCGGCGCCGGGGTCGCGGTGGTGTCCCGGCGTGAATCGGCCGTCGCCGAGGCGCAGAAACAGCTCGCCGAACTCGGCATCGACGCGCTGGGCGTGGCGACCGACGTGCGCGACGTGTCGTCCGTGGCCCGGATGGTCGACGCCGTGCGCGACCGGTTCGGCGGCATCGACATCCTGGTGAACTCGGCCGGAGGCAGCTTCGGCGACTCGTTCGAGCGCGGGCCCGTCCTCGACCTGCGCCCCGAGGACCTGATCGAGGGGTACCGGCTCAACGTCGTCGGCACCTTCATCTGCACCAAGGCGGTCGTACCCGAAATGCGGGCGCGCGGCGGTGGTTCGGTCGTGAACATCGGGTCGATGGCCGCCTACTCCGCCGCCCGCGGCATGGCCTCCTACGGCGCGACCAAGGCCGCGCTCAACAGCCTCACCAGGTCCATGGCCCGCGAACTGGCGCCGGACATCCGGCTCAACGTGGTCGCGCCCGGGCACATCGACACCCCGCGCACCAACGGCCGCCGGGACGAGGCCAAGCGGGCCCGGCAGCTCGCGGAGACGCCGATGGGCCGCTACGGCACCCCCGACGACGTCGCGGGTGCCGTCCTCTACCTGGCCTCGCCGGCCGCGTCCTGGGTGACCGGCGAGGTCATCCGGATCGCCGGCGGCATGGGCGGCGAATGAGCCCGACCCGGCCGCCGGGACGCGATACCGCCGTTTCCTCAGCAACAAATTTTCCAACCACGACAGGCAGGAGCCGGCATGGCTGAGACGTTCTACGACAAGTGGCTCGGGCTGTGGGACAAGGCCGAGCAGGAGCGCAGGGACGGGCGCCGCAGCATCCACGAGGAGGATCTCGACTGGGTGGAGACGGTGCAGGATCAGCGCGCCGCCCTGCTGGTCTCCCGCGACACCGGGTTCCGCACCTGGGGTGGCACCACCATGGTGGCCGAGATCCCGCCGCACTCGCACACCGGCGCCCACAAGCACGGTGAGGAGGCCATCTTCATCATCCGGGGCACCGGCTTCAGCATCGTCGACGGAGTCCGCTACGACTGGGCCGACCACAGCGTGGTCGCCATCCCGTTCGGCTCGGTGCACCAACACTTCAACACCGGTGACACCGTGGTGCGGTACCTGTCGGTGCTGACCGTGGACCTGGAGCACTACGCCGGGCTGCACCGCACGATGCAGCTGGAAAACTGGGGCCCCACCATCACCGAGCCCAAGGCCGAGGTGTCGCCCGACGGGATGGCGCCCGATGGCCAGTGGCGGGTCGTGCTGCGCGGCGAGGACGCCATCATCAAGCGCGGCGAAAACGACGGCGTACCGGTGCTGCCGGCGGACATGCCGGAGTTCGACCCCGAGCACCCGCTGATTCTGGGCGACGTCGACGGCATGCACGCGCTGCCACCCGGCTTCCACAAGTCGGAGACCCGCAACTACATGCGCATCAACAAGGACATCAACGACTTCAAGCTGAACACCGTCGAGGTCAGCGGCCTGCTGATCGATCCGCCGCACGAGTTCGGCGGCATGCACGCGCACATGGAGGCGCACCTGTACATCATCCAGGGCCACGGGTACTCGCTGGTCAACGGCGAAAAGGTGCCGTGGAAGCCCGGCACCTGCTTCCAGGTGCCCGGTCCGCAGACCCCGCACCGGCACGTCAACGAGTCCGACGAGCAGGCCATCATGGTCCGGGTCGCGTACGGGTTCCGGTACTTCTGGGAGAAGGCCGCCAAGCGCGAGTTCCCGTACCTCTACCTCTCCCCGCGCCAGGGCGTGATGGAGCGCAGCCGCAACGTCTCCGGATCGGGGGCCCGGTAGGGATGAGCATGGACCACCAGCACTCGCACAGCAAGGTCGGCGAGGCGATGGCGGTGACGCCCGCCCGCGGCGACCAGCAGCTCAAGGACAGCTGGGAGCGCATCGTCGTCGACCCGGCCATCAAGGACCGGCTGCTCAACCACGCGCTGATGTCGATCAGCCTGCGCAAGGCGGGGATCAGCGGCATCAGCCTGCCGCTGCACGGACTGCTGCTGCTCAACGGCCTGCCCGGGGTGGGCAAGACGACGCTGGCCCGCGGGCTGGCGTACGCCGTCGCCGAGCAGCTGGCCGACCGGTACGGCATCGTACGGCTGGTCGACGTCAACATGCACCTGTTGCCGAGCGAGCTGCTCGGCCGCACCCAGCGCAACGTGGTGCAGCTGTTCCAGGAGGAGCTGCCGGCGCTGGCCGAGGACGGACCCACGGTCGTCGTCCTCGACGAGGTCGAGGTACTCGCGGTGTCCCGGTCGGAGGCCTCGCTGGACATCAACCCGGCCGATGTCTTCCGGGGCACGGCCGCGCTGCTGTCCGCGCTGGACTGGATCTCCCGTGAGGCGCCCGGGGTGCTGGTGGTCGGCACCACCAATCTGGCCGGGGCCCTCGATGACGCGGTGGTGTCCCGGGCCGACCTGGTCATGGAGTTGCCGCTGCCCGGCCCCGCGGTCATCCGGCAGATCCTCGCCGACACGCTGAACGACCTCGGCCGGCACTTTCCGGCCTGCCGCGAGCTGGCCACCGACGACCAGCTCGCCGAGGTCGCGGAGCTGCTGGGCGGCATCGACGGGCGCCAGGCGCGCAAGTTCGTGGCCGATGCCCTGGCGTCGCATCGCGAAACGGCCATCGACCCGTCGGGGCTGCGGATGGGGACCCTCATCGAGCTGGCCAAGACCCGCAACTGAGCCGGGCGGCGGGCACGCGGACGCCCCGGGTGGCAAGCCGCCCGGGGCGCCCGTGGATCGGCCGCGCCGCCCTGGGTTAGCGGGAGGCCGGTGCGTTCAGATCAGCGTCCGCCGGGCCAGCTCCGCCAGCTCGACGTCCCGCTCGGGGGTGTTCCCGCCGACCGCCACCCCGCCGAACCACTCGTCGCCGATCCTGACCTCGACGCCACCCGGCAGCCCGGTGAGCATCGGGTCGCCCCAGTCGGCCAGCGACTTGCCCAGCTCCGCGTTCTGGTCGCGGAAGAACAGGGTGCTGCGGTGCATGGTCGCCGCCGTGTACGCCTTGCGCATCGCGTGCGTGAGCACGCGGGCGTCGCAGTTCTCCATGCGCTCGGCGTAGATCAGGGCGGCGGCCTCGTCCACCACGGCGATGGCCATGTTCCGGCCGTCGGCGCGCGCCGCCTCGAAGACCAGACGGCGCGCCTCGTGAATCCGGTTCAGCGGCAGGCGATTGATCATCACGCGCCCCCCGCCGCACCGTTGGCATTCGCCGCACCGTTGGCATCCGTCGTAGCGTTGGCATTCGTCGTAGCGTTGGCTTCTGCCGTGCTGTTGGCCTGTGCCGTTTTCGCGCCGGATGGCGGGATGCCCTTGGCGATGAACTGGACGAGGTAGTCCCGGGCGACCAGGCCCAACTCGGTCACCTGCAGGGTCGGTGCGGCCGCGGGGTTGGGAAACGCGGCGGCCCAGACCTCGAGAAGCTCGTCGGCGTAGCGCTGCTGCCCGACCAGCGCGTCGACGTGCAGCAGGTCCGCGTCGGTGGTGCCGGCGGTGGCCATCAGGGTGCGCAGGTTGGTCAGCGCCTGCCGGGCCTGCGGCCCGACGTGCCGGGGCACCCGGCCGGTCGCCGGGTCGCGCCCGTCGATCCCGGAGGTGGTGAAGGTGCCCGCCGTCACGGCGCCCATCGGGATGGGGTCGCGGTGGCCGAGGCCGTCGATTTCGAGATTGCTCCGGTCTCCGCCGATGACGCCGTCGCAGTGCAGCTGGATCGACACGCTCGGATAGTAGAACGTCTTGCGGGAGGGCCGGCTGTGCTCGTCCGGGAACGTGGCCACCCAGGTGTCGACCATGTCGTCGTGGATGTCCCAGCGGCCCAGGTAGACCGAGACGTGCGAGACGTCGCGGGTGGTGGCGCCCGCGGCGGCGAGGAGCGATTCGAGGTTGGTGAAGGCCTGGCGGATGGCCGCGATGTCCTCGGGCTGCCCGCCGCCGGGCAGGTCCGGGACGATGGCCGAGGAGAAGAGATACTCGTCGAGCCGCGCGCCCATCGGCAACGGATCCTTGTGGCGGATGCCCTCGATCTCCAGAGCGGTGCGCGTGGCGCCGCGAACCCCGGCCACGAGCAGTTCGACGGCCACGCCGGGCGGCAGCGCCAGGTGGGTGGTCCGGCGGGCGGGACGGTTGGCTTCCGGGAACATCGCCAGCCACGGCTCGTTGATGAACTGCCGGTACGACCGGTCGGGCGCCAGCACGGTGACGCGGCCGACCTCGTCGGGGGACAGGTCGTGCTCGGCCAGCAGCCGACCGAGGTTGCCGAACGCGTTGTGGAACTGGGCCTGCGCCGATGCCGGCAGTTCGCCGGTCGACGGATCGTTGCCGCGCAACGCGGCCACCGAGAATTGGCGGCCCCGCTCGGCGAAGGCCGCGATCTCCACCTGCTGCATGCTGCTGGCTCCCTGCTCGTGTCGTTGACGCGGAAGATGGCCCACCGACGGCGAACCGCTGGACCTGGACGCGGGATGGGACGGGCCCGGATCGGGCTTCGTAATGGGGATTCGCGCTTCGCGGGTCGTCGCGGGTCGCGTGGCGCGCCGGAGCCGGTGCGTCGTCGTTGGACGGTGCGTTCCGCCGTAGGGTTTGGCGACCTCGAGGTGCGGCGCCGAAGCTGTGCTAAGCCTTGACAGATCCTACTAGCGGTAGAGTATAACCTACAGAATACCGCATCTGAAGTCGTGAAGATCTGAGCCTCGACGAGGGATCTACTGGCTAGGGCCGCTTACGGCCGAGTCGCCGTGACCGGCGAGAACTGCGGAATAAGGAGTGAACGCACGTGCGTGTTGGTGGGTTCAGCTAATGACGACCGTGACGCCGAACAAGCCTCCGGAAACCATCACTGCGAATGTCTTCGACGATGACGACGACGCCGCACCGCGCGGCTTCAAGGAGTTCCTGCGCAAGCGGCAGCGCATCCTGCTCGGCACCCTCGGTGCGGTGGTCGTGCTGGCGGCCTGGCAGGTCTGCTCCGACCTGAGCATCGTCAACCCCGCCTTCGCCAGCAGCCCGTGGGAGATTGTCAAGGCGGCCAAGGACTACTTCGACGGCGGCGGCGGGTGGTACGCACTGGAGATCAGCGCCATCGAGTTCGGCCTGGGCTTCGCCATCTCGTTGGTCGTCGGCCTCCTCGTCGGCATGGCGATGGGCTGGTGGCGGTGGTGCGAGTTCCTGGTCGATCCGCTGGTGAACTTCGGCTACGCGGCCCCGCGTATCGCGCTCGTGCCGCTGCTGGTCATCTGGTTCGGCATCGGTACGCCGTCGAAGGTCGCCGTGGTGTTCCTGTCGTCCGTGTTCCCGATCATCATCAACACCATGTCCGGCGTGAAGATCGCCGATGCCTCGCTGGTGCAGGTCGCCCGCTCGTTCAAGGCGAGCCGGCTCCAGCTGTTCCGCACCGTCGTCATACCCGGTGCGGTGCCGTCCATCGTCACGGGCATCCGGCTGGGCATCGGGCAGGGGCTCATCGGCATGGTCGTCGGCGAACTGCTGGCGTCCACCGCGGGCCTCGGGTACACCATCGAGACCGCCGGCAACAACCTCCAGTCCTCGACCATGTTCGTCGCGGTGTTCCTGGTCTCGGGCATCGGCGTGCTGCTGACCCAGTCGATCCGGGTGGTCGAGCACCGGCTCGAGCGCTGGCGCCCCAAGGCGAGCGGGTAACCGCGGCATCGCCGACAGGCTTCGTGCCCGACAGGCTTCGTGACTGCCAGCCGGCAAGGGACCCCCTCGACGTCCGCCCTATCGCTTCCCCCGGCAGACCCCGGCGCCCCCACCAGTCTTGGAGACGGAATGTCCGAAGTAATCGAAGCGAATCAGAAAGACGCGCGCAACGCGGGTGCGGCGACGGACCGGGCCCGGTCAGGCTCCGGATCCCTGGTGATCGATCACGTGGGCATCACGTTCACCGCGCGGCGCGACAACAAGCGCTACCGAGCCATCAAGGACGTCTCGTTCGAGGTGCGGGAGAACGAGTTCTCCTGTGTGGTCGGGCCCAGTGGCTGCGGCAAGTCGAGCCTGCTGCTGGCGGTGGCCGGGCTGATCCCCATCTCGCACGGCGCGATGTCGTTCGCCGGTACGAAAATCGTGTCGCCCGAACGGGATCGGGCGGTGGTGTTCCAGTCATCGTCGCTGCTGCCCTGGCGCACCGTCCTGGCCAACGTGACGTACGGGCTGGAGATGATGAAGGTACGCAAGCGGGAGGCGCGCGAGCGCAGCCACCGGGTCATCGAGCTGGTCGGGCTGAAGGGCTTCGAGGGCCACTACCCGCACGAGCTGTCCGGCGGCATGCAGCAGCGGGTGAACCTGGCCCGGGCGTTGGTCGTCGACCCGCAGCTGCTGCTGATGGACGAGCCGTTCGCGGCGCTGGACGCGCAGACCCGCGAGGTCATGCAGACCGAACTGCTGCGCATCTGGGGGCAGATGCGCAAGTCGGTGATGTTCGTGACGCACCAGATCGACGAGGCCGTGTTCCTGGGCGACCGCGTGGTGGTGCTGTCCAAGGGACCCGGCACGATCATCGACGACATCGTCGAGGTGAACTTCCCCCGGCCCCGTACCGACGAAATCAAGCGCACGCCCGAATTCCTGGCCCTGGTCGACCGGATCTGGGACTGCATCCGCGGCGGTGCCTCGGTCAGCCCCTGACCGACCGACTCCTGACCGACCGGCGGCGGCCGGTGGCGGCCACCGGCCGGCGGGCGGCACGGTCGCGCGTGGCCCGGTCGCGCGTGGCCGCCCGGGCCCGCGTGGCGCCCGCGACGAATCCGCACCCGATCCCGGTCGCCGGAGCATCCGCGACCTTCTTGTCCCGTCCCATCCGGGCGCATTGGAGAACTCACATGTCTTTGAAACGTGGACGGATTCTCGGTGGCGTCGCCGCGTTGGCGGCGCTGGTGGTGACCCTCGCCGCCTGCGGGTCGGGCGGGGACGACTCGGGCGCCAAGACCATCACCGTCGGCACCTCGGGCGCCACCGGCGTGTACCTTCCGCTGTACGTGGGCGTGCAGACCGGCATCTTCAAGAAGTACGGCCTGAACGTGAAGCTCCAGACGTTGACCCCGGCGGCGGTCACGGCGGCGGTGCTCTCCAACAACATCAACATCGGCTGGGACGGCCCGGGGCTGGTCTCCGGCATCATCACCAATCCCTCGGCGAAGGTGATTTTCACCGCCGGCCCGACGGTGTTCTACCTCTACGGCAAGAAGGGCCTGACGTCGATCAACGACCTCAAGGGCAAGTCGGTGGCGGTCACCACGCCGGGCGGCGCCATCGACGGAGCGGTCCGGGCGGCCATCACCAAGGCCGGCATGAAGCCGGGCGTCGACGTGAAGGTCGCCTACCTGCAGACCAACTCCGCCGCGCTGGCCGCCGTGCAGACCGGCTCCGTGGCCGCGGCCGGGGTGTCCCCGCCGACCAGCATCCAGGCCGACGAGAAGGGGATGGTGAACCTGGAGGACATCACCGCGCTGGCGCCGCCGTCGGTGCTCGCGGTCAACGACAAGTTCGCCAAGTCCAACGGCCCGACGGTCACCAAGTTCATCACCGCGTTCAAGGCGGCCGTGAAGGAGGCCGGCTCCAACGCCCAGGCATCCGGCCAGGCGCTGAAGACCTACGTGAAGCTGACCGCGCCGGCCGAGATCGACGGCACGTACCAGGCCTACAAGACGGTGTGGACGGTGGGCCCGTACCCGACGGACCAGATGGACGTGATGCTCCAGCAGTTCAGGACGGCCACCCCACCGGTCAAGGGAGTCGACACGGTCAAGATTTCGAGCCTCGTCGACAACGAGTACGTCAACGCCGCCGCGTAGGGAGCCGGGATGTCCGTGAAGGTAAGGCTCACGGCCGGCCTGGCCGGGCTGGCGACGCTGGCCATGTGCCTCGTCGCCTGCGGATCGGGCGGCTCGAAGGCCGCCGGCTCGGGTGCGGCCGGCTCGATGACGACCATCACCATCGGCACGTCCGGTGCCACCGGAGCGTACGGCCCGGTGTACGTGGGCGTGCAGTACAAGGTGTTCCAGAAGTACGGGCTGAACGTGACGGTGCAGACGCTGACCCCGAATTCGGTGACGGCGGCGGTGCTGTCGGGCAACATCGACATGGCGTTCGACGGGCCGAATCTCGTATCCGGAATTCTCAGCAATCCTTCGGCGAAGATATTCGCCACGACCGGCCCGACGGTGTTCTTCCTCTACGGCAAGAAGGGCACGTCGTCCATCGACGACCTGCGGGGCAAGACCGTCGCCGTGACGACGCCGGGCGGTTCGCTCGACACCGCGGTGCGCGGCGCCATCACCCGGGCCGGCATGCGGCCGGGCGTGGACGTGAAGATCGCGTACCTGCAGAACAACTCCGCGTCGCTGGCGGCCGTGATCGCCGGCTCCGTGGCGGCGGCCGGCGTGTCACCCCCGACCAGCGTCCAGGCGCAGCAGGCCGGGCTGGTGAACCTCGCCAACATCACGAGCCTGGCGCCGTCCGGCCTCACGGCCATCAACACCAAGTTCGCGGCCACGCACCGGGCGGCCGTCACCAAGTTCATCACGGCGTTCCAGGCGGCCACCAAGCTGGCGATCTCCAGCCGGGTCGACAGCGACGCGGTGCTCAAGACGTACGTGAAGATAACCGACCAGGCCCAGCTCGACGGCACCTGGGAGGGGTACAAGGCGGCGTGGACGGTGGCGCCGTACCCACCCGACCAGATGACGGTGGTGCTCAAGCAGTTGGCATCGGCCAACCCGCCCGCCCGGGGCGCGGCCGCCGCCAAACCGTCCGATGTCATCGACAACCAGTACTTCTAGGGCCGCCGGCGGCGCGGGAGGAGTTCGCGGAATGAAAATCGACAGGGTGCGCGCCCGGCTGCTCGAGGCCACGCCCGAGGTGGGCGTGCGGTTCGGGATCGGCGCGTTCACCACGTACAGCATGGTGCTGGTCGAGATCGGGACCGACGACGGCCTGGTCGGGTACGGCGAGGCGATCGCCCGGCGCGGCGGCGGGATGACCGCGACGGCCGTCGAGTCGCTGCTCGCCGAGGTGCTGGTGGGCGAGGACCCGCGCAACGTCGAGGGCCTGTGGGTGCGCATGGTCGACCGGCTGCGCCGCTGGGGGCACAGCGGTGGCGTGGTCGTCGAGGCCATCAGCGGCGTCGACGTGGCCCTGTGGGACCTGGTCGGCAAGGCCTACGGCCTGCCCGTGTGGCGGCTGCTGGCCGGGGCCGGGCGCACCCGGGTGCCCTGCTACGCGTCCTCTGTGTATATCAACGACACCGAGACGATGGTGGCCGAGGCGCTGGAGCAGCAGGGGCTCGGCTTCACCCGGCTGAAGGTCAAGATCGGGCGGCCGGAGGACGACGGTGGCCAGCGCGCCGACCTGGCGGCGCTGCGGGCGATCCGCGAGGCGATGGGCGAGTCCATGACGCTGTACGTGGACGCCAACGGCGCCTACGACGCGGCCGGCGCGATCCGGATGGGCAGGGCGATGGAGGAGCTGGACATCCGCTGGTTCGAGGAGCCGGTGCCCCCCGACGACCTGTCCGGCTACGAGCGCCTGCACTCGATGACGTCGACCCCGCTGGCCCGGGGCGAGACCGACTTCGGCCTGTTCTCCATGCGGGAGGTTATCGACCGCAGGCTCATCGACGTCGTGCAGCCGGACCTCGGCCGGTGCGCGGGCATCACCGGTGCGCGGCAGGTGTGGACCCTGGCGTACGGCGCGAACCTGGCCTTCGCCCCGCACACCGGCTTCTCCGGCGGCCTGTCCCAGCTGGCCGCCCTGCACGTCGCGGCGGCGGCGCCGACCCTGCTGGCGCTGGAGTACATGTACATCGACAACCCGCTGCGGGAGATCTTCGTCGGTGGGTACCCGGTCGCGAAGGACGGGTGGGTGTCCCCGCCCGACGCGCCGGGGCTGGGACTCGATCTCGACCACGACAAAATCGACGCCTACACGGTCGGCTGAGGTGCCTCGTGACGGCCGGGCGCATGACCTCCCGTGGACGAGCCGTGTCCCATGGACAAGCGGTGTCCCGTGGATGGGTCATGCGCCCGGCCGGCGAGCTACTTGCCCTGGGCCAACTGGGTGATCGTGGCGAGCGACTTCTCCATGTGCTCGCGCATCAGCTGGCCCGCCTTGCGGCGCTGGCCCGACTCGATCGCGTCGAGGATGGCGTCGTGTTCGGAACGCGCCGCCTCGGCCGCGGGCGCGTTGCGCAGCACCACGATCCGGTACCGGTCGCTGATGTCCCACAGCGAGTCGAGGATGTCGATCAGCATGTCGTTGCCGCAGGCCTTGTAGACCGCGCTGTGGAACGCCCGGTTCTTCTGCAACCGGGCCAGCGGGTCGTCCTTCTGACGCGGCAGCTTCGCACACCGCCGCATCTCCTTGATCTGCTCCTCGGTGGCGTTCACGGCCGCCAGTTCGACCGCCATCGAGTCCAGCACGATCCGGACCGCGTACGTCTGTTCCAGGGTCTCGAACGACAGCGGTGCGACCTCGGTGCTGCGGTGCGCCCGGCTGACGATGAGCCGCTCGGACTCGAGCCGCCGCAGCGCCTCGCGTACGGGCGTGGTGGACAGCGACAGCATCGCCGCCAGGGCCTCCTGGTCGAGAACGTCGCCCGGAGCGAGTTCGCCGTCGAGAATCATCCGCCGTAGCGACAGGTACGCGTGATCGGTTTTGGTAGGGGCTGGCGCCGCTCCGACCGATCCGCCACTCGCCCAAACGCCAGTAGTCGTCATTTGTTCACCTAATCTCATGCAACGGCACCATGCCATCGGACTTTGACGGCTCGGCCACCGATTGCGCGGGCAATCCGAGCAGGGAAATGGTAGACCCACTCTGTTGCAACGCGAAGACGACCTGCGCTTCGCGCTCCATTCGCTCGGTGCCCAGCCGCAGAACTTCGTCAATCCGGTCGGCCGGAATTGCGACCACGCCGTCGCCGTCGCCGACGACGAGGTCACCGGCGGCGATGGTCACCCCACCGATCGAGATAGGGCCATTGATCGCTCCATCGCCGTCGGGCAGCTTGGTGGTGCCCCGGACGCACAGCCCGCGGGCGAACACCGGCACCCCGATCGCGGTGAGCCGATCGCTGTCCCGGACGCACCCGTCGACCACCACGCCGGCCAGCCCGCGCGACCTGGCACCCCAGGACAGCAGTTCGCCCCAGTATCCGGCCTCGTGGTGACCGCCGACCGAGGCCACCAGCACGTCTCCCGGGCCGGCCATCGCCAGGCCGCGATGCAGCCACAGGTTGTCGCCCGCGGGACCGGAGACGGTGACCGCCCGCCCGGCCAGGGTCAGGCCGGACGTGATCGGGCGGATGCCGGTGGGCAGCGCGCCGAGCCCGCCCGACGCCTCGTGGATCGTCGAGGCGCCCAGCAGCGCGGCCCGGTGCAACCGGCGCGCGTCCTCGGCTCGACCGCTGGCCGCGGCCGTGGTCATCGGCCCGCCCCCGCCCGGGGACGCCCGATCCCCTCGACGCGACCCTGGTGGGCTCCGCCGAGGTCCGACCACCCGCCGGCACGCGGCTGAGCTGGAATGAGTCCGTTCGGGGCGTCGAAGCGGGCGCGCACATCGACGTTGGCCAACGATCGATTATCGTGGTGAGCGCCTGCCTTCTCCGCTTCCATGGAGACCCCTTTCCAGCACTACAGCCTATACCACAAGGCGGCCGCACAGCCCGATCAGACCCTTGACGCGGCCCGGGCAATGCACCCTATACCTCATATCAACTGCGGCACGACCGGACGCGCGTCGTGGTGTTCATCCAACTCTCGTCCCGGCGATCCCCGATGATTGCTCAGCGGCAATGCCGTGGCCGGTCAGGGCACACCCAACCGCCTAGACGTGTACCCCGCGGTGGCACGCGCATCAACCCCAAAAAAATTGGGGGCGGGTGGGATCCGACAACGTGTAGGACAATGATGGCCGCGTGCGGCCGACCCGCCCGCGACGCGACCACCGGGTGCCGGCGGTGACGCGTGCCCGCGCCGAGGCGTGCGTCTGGTGACCGGGAACGCGATGGCGCCGCACGCCGGCACCGGGACAGCCCGTCGCGGTCGGCAGACAAGGTCCCTTGATCGCTGTTCGCGAGCGCCTATCTCCGATAGCCTATGGGGACATCGCGGCTTGGCGGCGTGACCGCCCTTGGCCGCGGCTACCGGAGCCGACGATGCCCGGGAGGATGCCCGTGAGAATTACCGACGTAGGCGCGACGGCCGTGGCGGTTCCGCTGTTGCACCCGGCCCGGATGTCCACCCGGCTGCTCGACCGCCGCGAGTACCTGCTGGTCGAGATCCGGACCGATGACGGCGACAGCGGGACCGGCTACGCGTACGCCGGCACCCGCGGCGGCCGCATCCTCCGGCACATGGTCGAGGACCTGCTCGTTCCGGTGCTCAAGGGGCGGGACCCGGGCGGCATCGCCGACCTCTGGCGGGACCTGTATCAGGAGTCCCTGCTGATGGGGCGTCGCGGCGGCATGCTGCGCGCCATCTCGGCCGTCGACATCGCCCTGTGGGATCTCGCCGGCAAGCGGCAGGGCCTGCCCCTGGCGAGGCTGCTCGGCGGCGCCGCCACGTCGGTGCCCGCCTACGCGTCCGGCGGGTACTACCGGCAACACCCCGACGGCTGGTCGGCCGCGGTGGCCGAGGAGATCACGCACAACCGGCGGACCGGCTTCCGGGACCACAAAATCAAGGTCGGCGGGTTGACCGTGGCCGAGGACGCGGACCGGGTCGCGGCGGCCTTCTCCGTGATGGCACCCGGCGAACGGCTCGCCCTGGACGCGAACAACGCCTACGGCACGGCGTACGAGGCCGCGGCGGCGATCCGCGCGTTCGAGGCGGCGGCCGGTGGGCGGGGGCTGTGGTGGGTCGAGGAGCCGCTGTCCGCCGACGACCTCGCCGGCCACGCCCGCCTGCGTGACATCTTGGACAGCCCGATCGCGACCGGCGAGCTGCACCAGACCCGGTGGGAATTCCGCGATCTGGTGGAGCGCCGGTCGGCGGACATCCTGCAGGTCGACGCCGGCGTGGTCGGCGGGATCAGCGAGTGGATGCTGGTGGCCGGCCTGGCCGCCGCGCACGGCCTGCGGCTCGCCCCGCACTGGCACGCCAACCTGCACGCGCACCTGGTCGCCGCGGTACCGGACGCCAGCTGCGTGGAGTATTTCCCGCTGGAGCGCGACATCTACAACTTCGAGCGCATGCTCACCGGCCACAGCCGGCTGGTGGTCCGGGACGGCGCCATCGCGATCCCGGACCGGCCCGGCATCGGCGTCGAACTCGACGCCGGCGCGGTGGCGGAGTTCAGCATCGACTGACGCAACGAACAGGAGGACTCGCACATGGATGACGTAGTCGCCGGACTGGCCCCGCTCGGCACCTCCACGATCTCGGACGCCCTGGACCGCCTCGGGCTGGTGGGGCAGCTGCCCAGGGTGTACCCCGTACTGCAAGGGATGCGCACCGCCGGACGGATCTTCACCATCGCGTACGAGCCGGTCGACGCCAAGGGCGGCACGGTCGGCGACTACATCGACGACGTACCCACTAAGGACGTGCTGGTCCTGGACAACGCGGCGCGCACCGACGTGACGGTGTGGGGCGACATCCTCACCTCGGTGGCGCACGCGCGCGGCATCCAGGGCACCGTGATCAACGGGGTGTGCCGGGACACCGACCGGATCCACGAGCTCGGGTACCCGGTGTTCAGCGTCGGCCGGTGGATGCGCACCGGTAAGGACCGGGTCCGCATGTCGGCGGTCAACGTTCCGCTCACCCTCGGGGACATCCGGGTCATGCCCGGCGACATCGCGGTGGGCGACGACGACGGCGTGCTGTTCGTGCCGGCGGATCGGGCGACCGAGGTGCTCGACGCGGCCCGGCAGATCGCCGCCGCCGAGGATCGCATCCGCGAGGCGGTGGCCGGTGGCGCCCGGCTGGACGACGCCCGCGGCAACGCGGGGTACCACCGGTTGCAGACCCTGCGGACCGGCTGAGGGCACCGGCACGGGTTGCCACGGGCTTGACGACGGCGTCATGCCGGGCCACGGTGGGATATCGATCGCGGACTCGAGGCGGTGTGATGAACCAGCACCCTCAGGTCAAACAGCAGGCGCCCGACGATCGGCGGGCCTCCGGCGACGTGTTACGCCTCGCCGACCGGCTGCGGGCGCGCATCGGCGCGGACAAGGTACTCACCGACCCCGCGCAGTTGCGCACCTACGAGTGCGACGGGCTGGCCGCGTACCGGGTGCGCCCGGGCGTGGTGGTGCTGGCGGCCGACCGGGACGACGTCGTCACGACCGTGCGGCTGTGCGCCGAGGCCGCGGTGCCGTTCGTGGCCCGGGGCTCGGGCACCGGGCTGTCCGGCGGGGCGATGCCGGTCGCGGACGGCGTGCTCATCGTGCTGTCCCGGCTGCGCCGGATCGTGTCGGTCGACCCGGACAACGCCCGCGTCGTGGTGGAGCCGGGCGTGATCAATCTCTGGGTCACCCGCGAGGCGGCGCCGCACGGCCAGGCGTACGCCCCCGACCCGTCCTCTCAGCAGGTCTGCAGCATCGGCGGCAACATCGCCGAGAACGCGGGCGGGGCGCACTGCCTGAAGTACGGCTTCACGGTCAACCACGTGATGGGCGCCGAGGTGGTGCTGCCCGACGGCGAGGTGGTGCACCTCGGCGGCACCGCGCCGGAGCACCCCGGCCTGGACCTGCTGGGGGCCTTCGTGGGCAGCGAGGGCACGCTCGGGGTGGCCACCCGGATCACGCTGCGCACGATCCAGGCGCCGGAGTCGGTGCAGACCATGCTCGTCGGCTTCCACACCGTGCACGACGCGGCCGGTACGGTCAGCGACATCATCGCCTCGGGCATCCTGCCGGCGGCCATCGAGATGATGGACGCGTTGGCCATCGAGGCCGCCGAGGCCGCCGTGCGGTGCGGGTACCCGCCGGGTGCGGTGGCCGTCCTGGTGATCGAGCTGGACGGGCCGCGGGTCGAGGTCGACGAACAGTTCCGCCAGGTGCGGGGGATCGCCGAGGCGAGGCACGCGTTCGAGACGCGCATCGCGCGCGACGACGCCGAGCGGGCGCTGATGTGGAAGGGGCGCAAGTCGGCGTTCGCCGCGGTGGGCCGGATCAGCCCGGCGTACTACGTGCAGGACGGGGTGATCCCGCGCACCCGATTGCCGGAAATCCTCGACGAGATCGGGCGCCTGGCCGACGAGGCGCAACTGCGGGTCGCCAACGTCTTCCACGCCGGCGACGGCAACCTGCACCCGCTCATCCTGTTCGACGACGCCGCCCCGGGCGCGATGGCGGACGCGGAGCGGCTCGGCTTCGCCATCCTCGACGCCTGCATCGACGCCGGTGGGTCCATCACCGGGGAGCATGGTGTGGGGTTCGAGAAGAAGTCCAAGATGGCCCGCCAGTTCACGGCCGAGGACCTGGACACCATGCAGCTCGTCCGGTGCGCGTTCGACCCGGGTGGGCTGGCCAATCCCGGCAAGCTGTTCCCGACGCCCCGGCTGTGCGGCGAGCGCCCGGGCGCCCGCACCGCCGAGGACGCTCCGGACCCGGCCTTCGGTGAGGTGTTCTGATGGGCGCTTCCCAAGGAACGGTTCGGGGCGGAGGCGAGCGCCCCGCACGCGGCGACGAGCCGGCGCCGGAGGCGGTCACCGTGGCGGGGGTCCGGCCGACCGAGGTGGTCCGGCCGTCGAGCGCGGGCGAGATCGCCGACATCCTGCGCACCACGACCGGCACGGTCGTCGCGGTGGGCGCCGGCACGAAGACCGGCTGGGCGCCACCGCCTGGCTCCTGCGATCTGCTGCTGCGGACCACCGGCCTGAACCGGATAGTGGAGCACGCGCCCGGCGATCTGGTGGTCGTCACCGAGGCCGGGGTGCCGCTCGCGGATCTGCGGCGAGCGTTGGCCGAGCACGGCCAGATGCTCGCGCTCGACCCGCCCGAGCCGGACGCGACGATCGGCGGCATCATCGGCGCCAACGCCTCCGGGCCGCGCCGGCTGCGCTACGGCACCGTGCGCGACCTGCTCATCGGCGTCACCGTCGTGCTCGCCGACGGCACCATCGCGCGGTCCGGTGGCAAGGTGGTCAAGAACGTGGCCGGCTACGACCTCGGCAAGCTGTACACCGGTGCGCACGGCGGCCTCGGCGTCGTGGTGTCGGCGACATGGCGGCTGCACCCGCTGCCGAAGGCTTCGGGAGCGGTCCGGGTGCCGGTGGGCGATGCCGCCGAGGCCGGCCGGCTCGCCGCGCTGATGGCCCGCTCGACGCTCACGCCCAGCGCGGTCGAGCTGCGCTTCGGCCCGTCCGGCGGCGAGTTCGTCGTGCTCTTCGAGAGCATCGAGGAGTCGGTCGAGGCCCAGTCCCGGGCCACCCTCGCGCTGCTCGGCGCCGGCACCCGCGAACCGGCCCCGCCGCCCTGGTTCGGCCGCCGGCCGGACGGCACCCTGGTGCTGCGGCTGGCCTTCGAGCCGTACGCCCTTCCCCGGGTGCTGGACGCGCTGCCGCCCGGCGCCTCGGGTACCGCGTCGGCCTGCACCGGGGTCGCGTACGCGGCCGTACCCGAGGACACCGACCTCGCCGCGCTGCGGGCCGCGATCCGGCCCTACGACGGATCAGCGGTCGTCCTCGCCGCGCCGGAGGGTGCTCGCGCCACGCTCGACCACTGGGGGCCGGTGCCCGACTCGTTCGGCCTGATGACCAGGGTCAAGGACCAGTTCGATCCGCGGCGACGGCTGTCGCCCGGCCGGCTGCTCGGAGGTCTGTGAGATGACCGCATCACCGATCGGAGCGACGCCGGCCGCGAACCCACCGGCCGCGAGCCAGCCGGCCGCGAACCAGTTGGGCGGGCGGCGCCCCGGCCCGGGCAGCCGCGGGGAGTGCTCGCCTTTGCCACAACCCGGCGCCGGCTACGCTTCCCAGGGCGGCCCGATCGCGGCCAGCGCCCCGGCCGCCACCGTCGGGCTGGGCCTGCCGCGCGTCCGGCCGGCGTCCGGCTCCGCCTTCGACGCGCACCATCCGCCGGACGCCGCGCTCATCAGTGACTGTGTCCACTGTGGATTCTGCCTGCCCAGCTGCCCGACCTACGTGCTGTGGGGCGAGGAAATGGACAGCCCGCGCGGTCGCATCGACATCATGAAGGGCGCACTCGCCGGCGACGCCTTCGACGAGAGCAGCGTGCGGCACCTCGACCAGTGCCTGGGCTGCATGTCCTGCGTGACCGCCTGCCCGTCCGGCGTGCGGTACGACCAGCTCATCGAGAGCACGCGGGCGCAGCTGGAGCGGCGGGTGCGGCGCTCGGCCACGCAACGGCTACTGCGCGGCCTGATCTACCGGCTGTTCCCGTACCCCCGCCGGCTGGGGCTGCTGCGCGGGCCGCTGCGCGCCTACCAAGCGAGTGGGCTGGGTCGCGCGCTGGCCCGCGGCGGGCTGCTCGCCCGGCTGCCCCAACCGTTGCAGGCCATGGAGTCGCTGGCGCCGAGGCTGGGTCGGGTGCCGCGGCTGCCCGCGCGCACGCCCGCCGTGGGGTCCAGGCGCCGCACGGTCGGGCTGCTCACCGGGTGCGTGCAGGGCACCTTCTTCCCCGACGTCAACGCCGCCACGGTCCGGGTGCTGGCGGCCGAGGGCTGCGAGGTGGTGGTGCCGTCCGGGCAGGGCTGCTGCGGCGCGCTGTCCGCGCACGCCGGCCGCGAACCCGAGGCGCTGCGGTTCGCCAGGTCGGTCATCGAGACCTTCGAGGCGGCGCGGGTCGACACCATCGTGGTCAACGCCGCTGGCTGCGGCTCCAACCTCAAGGAGTACGGCCACCAGTTGCGCGACGAACCGGGCTGGGCGGCGCGGGCCGAGGCCCTGGCGGCGAAGGTCAGGGACATCTCGGAGCTGCTCGACGAACTCGGGCCGGTGGCGCCCCGGCACCCGCTGCCGATGACCGTGGCGTACCAGGACGCCTGCCACCTGGGCCACGCCCAAGGCGTACGCGATCAGCCGCGCCGGCTGCTGCGCGGCATTCCCGGCGTCGAGTTGAGCGAGCTGGCCGAGCCGGAGATCTGCTGCGGCAGCGCCGGCACCTACAACCTGCTGCACCCCGGTCCGGCGCGGGAGTTGGGCGAGCGTAAGGCGGCGGCGGTGCTCGGGACCGGCGCGGACATCATGGTGACCGCCAACCCGGGGTGCTGGATGCAGGTGGCGACCACGCTGGCCCGCATGGGTCGGCGGATGCCGGTGGCACACACGGTGCAGGTGCTGGACGCCTCGATCCGGGGCGTCGGCGCGCCGGAGTTGCTCGCCCGGGCGCTCGACGGACCGGGTACGGTCGTGGCCGGCGCCCGCCCCGGAGCGGCGGGCGCGTAGCCGGTCAAACATCGATTGTCCACTATCTTTCAACGGTCTTTCGCGCTGGTCGATCCCGAGTAGCGTTCCGGGCAACCGCGTCCGGCAAGCCCTCCGAGGGAGGGCAGGCGTTCCGAGGGGAGAAGGCCGTGCCCACGAGACGACTGCTGCTGACCACCGGGGCCTCGGCCGCGGCGCTGGCGCTGACCGGAGCCTGCCACGGGTCGTCTCCGGCCGCGTCGCGCTCCACCGGGCCGCCCGTCAAGCGGCGGGTGCTGACCGTCTTCGGCGTCAACGCCCGCGAGGAGTACTGGCAGGTGCCCATCGCCCGGGGGTATTTCCGCGACGCCGGGTTCGACGTCACCGTGCTGCCCGGCCAACCCGCCGACTACAACGTCACCACCCTGGCAGCCGGCCAGGCCGACTACGCGGTGCTGGAGTATGCGAGCGCGCTGTTCCTGAGCGAGAAGTACCAGCGAGGCTTCCGGATCGTGGCGGCCGTCCACCAGAGCACCACCCTCGCGATGGTCAGCGTGGGCGACGCGGTCAGGCAGCCGGCCGACCTGATCGGCCGGACCGTGGCGACCGCGGCGGGTGCCGCCACGCAGACCCTGTTCCCGACCTACGCCCGGCTGGCCGGGATAGATCCGAAACGGGTGAAGATCACCAATGCGAACACCATACAGCTGCCGCTGATGCTGAAGTCCGGCCAGGTGTCGGCGATCGGTGAGTCCAGTTTGGACGCACTGAGCATGGTGGTGCCGGGCAAGCCGACGAACGTGCTGCCGTACAACAGGTACCTGAGCGACCTCTACGGGTCCGTCATCATCGCACCCACCGACCACGTCAACTCGCGGCCCGACGAGCTGCGCCGGTTCCTCGGGGCTCTGATGAAGGGCCTGCGCGACGCGGTCACGAACCCCGAGGCAGCCGGAGGGTTCATCCACTCCGCCGTGAACACCGACGCGGCCGACCTGTCGGCCCGGACCATGGCCGCGCTCAAGCCGTTCGTCTTCTCGGGCCGGCTGGACGAGGCGAAGGTGGCCCGGGGCATCGCGCTGCTGCGCGCCTCCGGCCTGATCAAGACCGACCCGAGCCCCACGGACGTCGCGCGCTTCGACCTCGTACCGGGGGAGTGACGCCGGTGCGTGGATCCGGCGCTCAGGGGGCCGCCGCGCCGAGCAGTTCGCGGACCCGGGGCGCCACCTCGGTGCCGAAGAGCCGGAGGTTGTCCAGGACGGCGGCGTGCGGCATGGGGCCCATGCCGTACTTCAGGTCGAAGCGGTTGGCGTCCAGGGCGGTCATGGTCCTGGCGATCCGCCGGGCGACCGTGTCCGGGGAGCCGACGTACAGCGAGCCGTACTCGAGTTCGTGCGCGAAGTACTCGCGGGTGATGGGCGGGAAGCCGCGCTCCCGGCGGGCGTCGAGCATGAACGTCTCGTAGGTGGGCCAGTACTCCTCCTGGGCCTGCTCGTCGGTCGCCGCGACGTGCCCGGGGGAGTGCACCCCGATCGGCAGCGGATCGAAGCCGGCCTGCCTGGTGGCTTCCCGGTAGAGCTGGGAGAGCCGGGCGAAGCGCACCGGGTTGCCCCCGATGATCGCGAGCATCAGGGAGAACCCGTACCGCGCGGCGCGTACCACCGAGGCCGGGTTGCCGCCGACGCCGATCCAGGTGGGCAGCGATCCCGAGGCGGTGTGCGGGTAGACCGGCAGCCCGTTCAGGGACGCTCGGGTGGTTCCCGACCAGGTGACCGTTTTTTCCGCGCGTACCCGGGCGAACAGTTCGACCTTCTCCTCGAACAGCCGGTCGTAGTCGGCGAGGTCGAACCCGAACAGCGGGAAGGATTCCTTGCTGGAGCCGCGGCCGAGAATCACCTCGGCCCGCCCGGAGGACAGGGCGTCCAGCGTCGCGTACCGCTGGAACACCCGCACCGGGTCGTCCGAGCTGAGCACCGTCACCGCCGATCCGAGGTGGATCCGCGAGGTGCGGGCGGCGACCGCCGCGAGCACCAGGTCCGGCGCGGACAGCGGCATCTCCTCGATGTGGTGCTCGCCCAGGCCGAAGAAGTCGAGCCCGGACTGCTCGGCGAGCACGCCCTCGGCCACCAGCTCGCGGATGGTCTCCGGCTGGGGCAACGGTGCGCCGTCACCGCCGGTGGTCACGTCCCCGAAGCTGTCGACCCCGATCACGACCGGGCGTCCGGTAAGGCTGGTCGCCATCACACTCTCCCCAAGCCAGCTGACTGACATGCCAGGTGATTGACGCGCCAGGTGATTCGCCTGCCATGTGATTGACGCGTCATTATTGACGCGTCAATGATATGGGTGGCTATGATTGACGCGTCAATGAAATGAGGTGTGGGTCATGTCTGGTGGCGAACGGCCCGGCGGCGCGGTGGCGCGCCGCCGGATGACCTCGGCCGAACTGAGCATCTGGCGATCCTTGGTGGATACCACCACCGAGCTGCGCCGGCTGCTGGGCGCGCAGCTGTCCCAGGACTCGAACCTCTCCCCGGCCGACTACCAGGTGCTGCTCGCGCTGAGCGAGGCGGAGGGCCGCCGGATGCGCTCCTCCGTGCTGGCGGCGACCATCGACTGGGAACGCAGCCGGCTGTCGCACCACCTCGCCCGGATGGAACGGCGCGGCCTGATCCGCCGCGACGACTGCGCGACCGACAACCGCGGCGCCGAGGTCTTCCTGACCGACGAGGGCACGGACGCCTTCCGGGGCGCGACCCTGCCACACACGAGGGCCATCAAGCGACACTTCGCCGACGCCCTTACCTCAGAACAGTTCGACGCGCTCGACGGCATTCTGCGGTCGCTGCGCGACCACCTCCACCCCGAGCAGGTGGAGGCGCCGAAGCGGGAGGGGCGCCGATGAATGGCGGACGGGCGCTGCCGCGCATCGCCGTGCTGGGTGCCGGACACACCGGCCCGGTGATCGCGCGGGTCGCCATGGATGCCGGATACCAGGTGTCCATCGCGGCCTCCGGCGATCCGGAGCGCATCGCGCTCATCACCCAGGTGCTGGCGCCCGGTGCCGAGCCCCGGTGGGCGGCCGACGCGGCCCGCGAGGCCGACATCGTGGTGCTGGCGATCCCGCTGCACAGGTTCGGCGAGTTCGACCCCGTTCCGGTGGCCGGCAAGCTCGTCGTCGACACGATGAACTACTGGCCGCCCATCGACGGGGTCCAGGAGCTGTTCGAGGAGCCCGGGCGCGGCAGCAGCGAGATAGTGGCGCACCGGCTCGCCGGCTCCACCGTCGTGAAGACCCTCAACCACATCGGCTACCACGAGCTGGAGGAGGAGCGCCGTCCCGGGGGCGCACCGGACCGCCGGGCGCTCGGGGTGGCCGGCGACGACCCGGGGGCCGTCGCGCCCGTGGCGGAGTTCATTGACCGCCTCGGGTACGACGCCGTCCGGCTGGGCACGCTGGCCGCCGGCCGCCTCCTCGAACCCGGTGGCCCGGTCTTCGGCGTCCCGTTGCGTCGGGCCGAGTTCGAGCGGGCTCTCCGCGGCGCGCCCTCACCCTCACCGAACAGATAGGCAGGACCGATATGACCACCCCAGCGACACCCAGCACCCCGGCCGGCACCGGCGGGCCTGCGACCTTCCCCCTCGTACTGGGTCTGGACACCTTCGGCGACGTGACCCACGACGATCAGGACCGCCCGCTGTCCCACGCCCAGACGATCCGCGACCTCGTCGAGGAGGGTGTGCTGGCCGACCAGGTCGGGCTCGACTTCTTCGGCATCGGTGAGCACCACACCGGCGACTTCCCGCTGTCGGCCGGCGACGTGGTCCTCGCCGCGATCGCCGCGCGGACGACCCGCATCCACCTCGGCTCGGCGGTCACCGTGCTGAGCTCGGACGACCCGGTGCGGGTGTTCCAGCGGTACTCCACGCTGCACGCCGTCTCCGGCGGCCGGGCGGAGGTCATCCTGGGACGCGGCTCCAGCATCGACTCCTTCCCGCTGTTCGGTTACGACCTTGCCGACTACGAGGAGCTGTTCGAGGAGAAGGTCCAGCTCTTCGCCGAACTTCTCAAGGGGGGCCCGGTCAGCTGGCACGGCAACACCCGAGCGTCACTGCGCGACCAGGATGTCGTGCCGCACACCGAATCCGGGCCCTTCCCGGCCTGGATCGGGGTGGGCGGCAGCCCCCAGTCGGTCGTGCGCGCCGCCCGGTACGGGTACTCGCTGATGCTCGCGATCATCGGCGGCTCCCCGGCGCGCTTCGCGCCCTTCTCCGAGCTGTTCCGCGAGGCGCTGCGGCGGCTCGGCCGCCCCGCCCTGCCGATCGGGGTGCACTCGCCCGGGCACGTGGCGGCGACCGACGAGCAGGCGCGCGAGGAGTTCTGGCCGCGCTACCTGGAGGTCATGCGCCGGGCCAGCAAGACCCGGGGATTCGCCGTGCCGACCAAGGAGTCCTTCCTGAACGAGCTCGGGCCGCACGGCGCGCTCTACGTTGGGTCGCCGGAGACCGTCGCACAGAAGATCGCGGCCAACCTCAACGTGCTCGGCGCCACCCGGTTCGACCTCAAGTACGCCATGGGCGGGCTGTCCCACCGGGCGCTGATGGAGAACATCGAGCTGTACGGCACGAAGGTCGCCCCGCGCGTGCGCGAACTGCTGGCCTGAGGCCGAGTAAAGGCGGACCGCCGGGGCCCGTGGTGTGGGCGGGCCCCGGCGGTCGACGCGCGCGTCGCTCAGCTCACGTTGAGGGCGGTGTCGTCGATGACGAACGAGGTCTGCTTGGTGTAGTCCTCGCTGCCGGTGAACCGCAGCGTGACGGCCTGCCCGGCGTACGCGGACAGGTCGAACACGCGCTGGGCGTACCCGGTGTTGTGGTTGGCGTTGGAGTAGGTGGCCAGCGTGCCGAGCACCGTACCGGAGCCGTTCAGGACCTGCACGGTCAACGTGTCGTACGCGGTGGTCGTGGTCTCGGCCGTGTCGATGTGCAGCCAGAAACCGAGCTGGTAGCTGGCACAGCCTGCCGGCAGCGTGACGGTCTGGGACAGGGTGTTGGTAGTGGTGGTGCCGTACCCGTCGAGCCAGCCGTACCAGGAACCGGCGTGCGGCGCCTCGTTGCTCCGGTTGCTGATGACCCCGCTGCTGGCGGTCCACGGCGACGCCGTGCCGGTCTCGAAGCCGGGGTTGCCGAGCAGCTGAGCCGAGGAGCAACCACCGCCGCCACCGCCACCACCCGTCGAGGCGATGGTCCAGGTGAAGGTGGTGCTCGCGCTGGCGCTGCCGTCGGTGGCGGTGACGGTGACCGTGGCGGTGGTGGCGGTGGTCGGGGTACCGGAGATGAGGCCGGTGCTGGCGCCGATGGTCAGGCCCGCGGGCAGGCCGGTCGCGCGGTAGGTCAGGGTACGTCCGCTGGAGTCGCCGGCCTGGATCTGGAGGCTGGCGGCGCTGCCCACCCGGCCGGTCTGGTTGCCCGGGTTGCTGATCGTCACCGGGGTCTTGGCGAAGTCGGCGTTGAACGTCGCCTCGACGCCGTTGAGCACGGCGGAATCGTTGAGGATGATGCCCAGCTCCCGGTTGTGGTTGAGCGAGTTGTCGGAGAAGTTCTCCGAGCCGGCGAACACCTTCGCCGTGGCGGTGCCGTAATCGGCGACGATCGCCTTGGCGTGGACGTAGAAGCCGGTGCTCGACGAGTACGAGGTCACCGTGCCGCCGGCCGCGGTGACCTGGTTGAGCTGGGTGGTGTACGACGACGGGTCCTCGACCACCACGCGTACCCGCACCCCGCGCCGCGCGTCGGCGACTATCGCGTTGACCAGAGCGGTGTCGCTGAATTCGAGCTGCTCAACGTCGAGGGTGTGCTGCGCCCCGGTGATGACCGACAGCAGCCGGGTCTGCGAGTCGGTGGGCGACCACACCAGGTTGTCGCCGTCGGTCGGCGTGATCGACGTCTTCGCGTAGTCGGCGTTGAAGACCCGCTCGATGGCCGCGACGTCCGCGGCGTCCGGGTCGAAGACCGCGTAGTCGCGCGACGTGGAGTAGTAGGTCGAGTCGAGGTTGCCGGTCATGACGAGGGACCGGGTGCCGTCCACCGTGATGGTCTTCTGGTGGGTGTAGACGAACGCCGACGACGAGTACGTGACGCCGACCCCGCCGGCCCGCAGCGTGCTGTACGCGGAGGCGTTGACGGAGGTGTTTGCGGCGTCCAGGATCACCCGGACGGTCACGCCGGCCTTCTCCCGGCTCACCAGGTCGTTGACCGCCGTCGTGTCGCGCAGCTCGTACATCGTCATGTCGATGCTCCGGGTCGCCGAGTTGATGAAGCTGTACACGGCGCCCTGGCCCTGATCCGGGAAGATCAGCAGCGAGTAGGTTCCGGCGGCGTAGGCGGACGCGGGGGACAGGGCGGTGGCGGCGGCCGTGACGCCGGCGAGCAGGACGGTGCCGAGGCGGCGTACGAGGGTGCGGGACATGGGGCCTCCTGACTGAGAGGGTGCCGTGCGACCGAAGCATCGCGGAGCGGCGAGAAATCGGCGTACGCATAGATGATGTTGAAATTGCCAATTATTGAACGGCCGGTGGCGGGTCGTACCCTCGCCTCATGAACATCGTTTCTGCGACCCCCGCCCCCGATCTGGCGCCGGAGGGCACCCTGCGGGCCTCCATCAATCTGGGCAATCCCGTGCTGGCCCAGGGCACACCGCAGCGGCCAGCCGGCATCACGGTCGACCTCGCGCGGGAGATCGCCGCGCGGCTCGGCGTGCCGGTCGAGTTCGTCTGCTTCGACGCCGCCCGCAAGTCGTACGAGGCGATGGCGTCCGGTCGGGCCGACATCTGTTTCCTGGCCATCGAGCCCGCCCGGGAGGCCGAGGTCGCGTTCACCGCCCCGTACGTCGTGATTGAGGGCGTTTACGCCGTGCCGAGGGAGTCGGCCCTCACCACGGTCGCGGGCGTCGACGGCCCGGGCGTGCGGATCGGCGTGAAGCGCGGCTCCGCCTACGATCTGTTCCTGTCCCGCACCCTGGCCCACGCGAGCCTGGTGCGCAGCGAGGGGGACCCCGACGAGCTGCGGGCCCAGGGCCTGGAGGTGCTGGCCGGCATCAGACAGCCGATGACCGAGTACGTGGCGGCACACCCCGAACTCCGGCTGATCGACGGCCGGTTCATGCAGATCCGGCAGGCGGTGGGCACGACCAGGTCCCGGAGCCCGGAGACCGTCCGGTTTCTCGGCGACCTCATCGAGGAGCTGAAGGCCAACGGGTTCGTCGCCGAGGCCCTGCGGCGCTCGAACCAGACCAGCGTCGAGGTCGCCCCGCCCCGGGCGTGAGCGTCTCCGGACCGCCCTAACCACGACGCTCGTCACTGTCAAGCGATGCTGTGAGTGCTGTGTGTCACATTGATACGTCGAACTGTATCAGCATGTTGTCCGTGCCTCCGTCTGTGACCCGCCGGCGGCGATGGCCGCCGGCCGTCGGAAGAAGGAGTGGCTCATGCAACGGCTCGAACGCCTACGAGGACCCGTGGCCTCACTGTTCCGGATCGTCGTCGGCCTGCTGTTCGTCTGTCACGGCGCCGCGTCGCTGTTCGGTGTGTTCGGCGGTGCGGTGGACACCCACCGGGCGATCCCGGTCGGCACCTGGCCCGACTGGTGGGCAGCACTGATCCAACTGGTCGCCGGTCTGCTGGTGTTCGTCGGCCTGGGTACCCGGCCGGCCGCGGTACTGGCCTCGGGCTCGATGGCATTCGCGTACTTCACGGTGCACCAGGAGCGCGCGCTGTTCCCGATCCAGAACGGCGGGGAACCCGCCGTGCTGTTCTGCTGGTCGTTCCTGCTGATCGCGCTCAGCGGCCCGGGGCCGTGGTCGCTGGACGCGCTCGCTGGCAACTGGCCGCGGCTGTCCCGGCTGCTGAACCCGGTCGTCGGCGGCGACCTGGAGCGCGACCTCGACGCAGGCTGACCCGGGCCGCCCGACAACGGCGTCGGGCGAACCCTTCCCTCGGTCAGGAAGGCAGCCCGACCAGCCCCCAGCCGCGACTGTCGGCCTCGCCGACCACCTCGCCCCAGCAGTTGAGCACGTCGGCGAACTCGTCGAAATCTCTGATCCATTGCTCGGTCGGGCGCACGGCGTGCGCGTCGAACGGCTCCCGAAGCTCCCCGATCCGTGGCTGCGCCTCGACCCAGGACTTGACCAGTACGGGCATGTCGTCGGGCGGGTAGGACAGCAGCACCCCGCGGCCCCTGCCGACCTTCTCCGCGAACAGCCCGCCGCGCACGTGGGTGGCCTCGTCGTCGGGGTTCGGCCCGTACCAGAACAGCCCCGACAGGAACCGGTCCAGCGTCGCGCGCAGGTCGGCGTCGGCGGCGTCACGCATCTTCTCCCACGCCTGGCCGGTGCGGAAGTGCGCCTTGTACGAGCCGGACGTGCCGCGGAACACGTACCGCGCGAGCCAGGGCGCGTCCGTCCCCGACTGCCACACCCACCCGCACTCGGGATCCGGCACGTCCCATCCCTCGTCCGGAAACGCGGCGTCCATCAGCAGGTCCAGGCGCTGGTCGGGTGCGGCCTCTCCGAGGTGCGCCCAGTCGGCGATAAGAACCGTGATGTCCATCCCCATGCCACTAAAGATTAGGTGCCACGGGGCCGGCGCGCCCATCGGGGTCCGTGCGCGCCGGTCCCGCGGCGATGCTGCCCGAAACCGTGCCGAATCAACGGCGACGGCGGTGGTCAGGAAATCTTCGCCCCCGACAGGACGACGATTTCGGCGTCCCCGGCGAACGTGGCCGACGGAAGGTCGACCAGGTACTTGCCGTCCAGGTAGGTCTGATCCTCGGTCTGGATGTTGATCCGAGTGTCGTCGATGCTGGCGCCCTCGGTCTTCTTCCCCGCGGAGGCCGAGAACGTCACCAACTGGAAGGGACTGACGTCGTCCTTCGACGCGACCGTGTGCACGCCGCTGGCGTCCGCGCCGAGAATCGCGATCGAGTCGCCGGGGATCGCCTGAGTCCACAGCTTCTTGCCGCTCGCCAGGTCTATGGCATTGACATTGTTGACGCGCGAGTCGTGGGGGCGCGCCCCCTCGATGTAGAGCGTGTGCCCGTACACCGCGTACCCGTGGGGTACCTGCTGGCCGCCGTTCTGGTCGGACGGGGTGAACGCGTCGTTCGTGTCATAGTCGTCAAGCTTGACGGTCGTCGGGGTGGTCGAACCGGAACCCTTGGGCACCGAGAAAGACAGCAGCTGCGCGGAGGAGTCCGACGAGTCCGCCACGAACAGGTACCCGTCGGCGGGGTCGCTCCAGAGCGACACGGTGTCCTGGTCTCCCAACTGCCGGATCTGGCCCGTCCAGGTCTTGGCCCCGGTCTGAGCGTTGTAGCCGGTCACGATGTAGCTGTAGTTCAGCCCGCCGCTGGCCGGCGTACAGGTATGGAGCGCGTAGGCGGTGGTCCCGATGACGGACGCGCCCCACAGGTCACAGTCGAGCGAGGCGTCGAAGTCATCCTCCGACTTCTGCCAGAGCTTCTTGCCGGTCGTCAGGTCGTACGCGCCGAGGGTGTCGTCCGGGGCCACGACCGCCATGACATCGCCGTCCACCGCCACGAAGGTCGCTGACGGCGTCGAATGCCCCTTGGGGTCACCAAGGCTGATCGCGTGCGGCCACACCTGTTGGCCAGTGTCGAGCTTGAACGCTACGAGCTGGTCGCAGAACTTCTCTCCGTAGGCGAGCACGCCGATCCCGCCGGCCGTGGTCGTGCTCATGTGGCAGCCGGTGCTCCCCGACGGGACCTGCCAGCCCCAGATCTGGGCGCCGTTCTTGAGCGAGTAGGCGATGACACCGTCGGAGCGGCCGTCGATCACGGAGGTCGGCGTGGCCCAGCTTCCCGCGAGCGCCGTGTTCGTGGACTGCGTGCCCTTGGTCGCGTTCACCGACCAGGCGACCTTCATCGTGGCGCCGGACGACTTGGAGTGGAGCCCGAACCCGACCCCCGCCCCGATGATGACGAGCACCACCACGCCGATGAGCACATTCCGCAGGAGGTGCCCGCCCTTCCGTGGCTGCGCCGGCGCCGCCTGTGGCTGCCCCTGCGGGCCGCCCCATCCCCACTGGCCCGGTCCAGGCTGCCCCGGTCCGGGCTGCCCCGGTCCAGGCTGCGGGTATGGCTGGCCCGGCTGCGGGTATGGCTGGCCAGGCTGCGGGTATGGCTGACCCGGGGCCGCCTGCGGGTACGACTGCTGTCCCGGGAACGGCTGTGGGTATGGCTGGCCGGGCGCCGGTTGCGCGTATGGCTGTCCGGGGGCGGCCTGTGGGTAGGGCTGGCCGGGCGGGGGCTGGGTGAATTGCTGTGCCGGTGCCGGCTGTGCGTATGGCTGGCCCGAGGTGGGTTGCGGGTATGGCTGGCCCGACGTGGGTTGTGGGTAGGGCTGGCCCGAGGTGGGTGGTGCGAACTGCTGCCCGGGGGCCGGAGGCTGGTAGCCGGTCGTTGGCTGCTCGCCGCGTCCGTTCTGGGGGCCGGTCGGTGCCGTCATGCTGTTCCTTCCTGCCCTACGCGCCGATGACCTGGTGGACGAATGCCACCCATTGCGTCCGGAGGTCGTCCAGGGAGATCCCCAGTAGCTGCGAGGCGACCTTCGCTGGGTCGTCGTCGCCGGGGGATCCATTGGCGTTCGCGGCCGGCCGGTAGTTGGCGACCGCGAACCCGATCGCCTTGTCCAGGCCGTACTTCTGCTCGATGAAGTAGAACACCATCGTGCCGAGGCCGTAGCACCCGTCGGCCACGACGAGGTCGTCGCTGTAGACATTGTCGTTGCTGGGGAACGACTTGCCGTCCCACTTCCTGCCCTTGTCGCCCACGGTGGCGTACTGCTTCAGCTCGGGCAGCTTGACGTAGTTCTGCAGGGGGTTCGAGTAGCTCCTGGTGGCCATGAAGTCGGCGAACCCCTCGACGACCCAGAGGGGCATGCTCGGATCGGACGCCGTCATGATGCTGAACGTCATGTTGTGCGTGTCCTCGTGCTGGAACAGGTCCTGGGCCGTCTCTTCGCCGGTACCGGCGTGAAAGAAGTCCGTGGTGAGGTCGGCGACGATCCTCGAGCCGAACACCTGGGTCACGGTCCGGTCTTGGTCCATGCTGTCCGCATTCAGCACGGGGATCGTGAGCGCGGCCTCGTTCCCGTGCTGGTTGGCCTCACCGGAGTACCAGTAGTAGAACTTGTCCCGGTCGCTGGTACCCACGATGAAGGCGCCGGGCGCGAGCCCCGTCGTCGGTGCCCCCGCCTGCTTCCAGACGGTCCTGTTGGTCGCGATCGCTTGGGCGATCACGTCAGCGCTCTTCTTGAGCAGATCGCCGTCGGCGGCGGTCTCGGCCGTGAGCACGACGTTGGGGCGCTCGATGACGACAATGTCCTTCGGGCTGTCCCAGATCGCCGGGTAGTACACGTACTTGGCCTCTCCCAGGACCGACGACGCCCCGTTCACGGCCGTGATGACGACCGGTGCGTCGGTGCCCGAGCGGGACAGAGTCCACTCGTACCACTCGGGCAGCGGCGTCGCGTCGACGCCCCTAACCTGGTGCACCAGCGCGATGTCCATCTTCACGGAGGACGCCCCGCCACCCGCGTTGAACAACCGGCCGCCCTGGCCGATCACCTGGTACTCGAGCTTGTCGAAGGTGAACTTGCCGATGTTGTCGAACATCCTCCCGGCCTGGGTGGCCACCGCGCCGGGTGTGTGCCGGGAGACGAACGACGCCTTGTCCCGCTTGGTCAGCGCGGTATTGAGCACGCCGAGCAGGGCGTTGACGTCGTCGGTGGAGATTCCCCCGCTGTTCGCGGCGGCGCCGGGCAGGGGGGCGAAGTCGTCCGAGTCGTCCGAGCCGCCACCCGCGAGCGCGCGAGCGCCGAAGAACCCGCCGCCCGCGACGACGACCGCGCCGCCGATGATGCCGAACAGGCCGCGCCTGCTCAGCTTCCGCTGCTGGCCGGGTTCCTGCGTGGGCGGCATGCCCGGTGGAGTTCCGGGCTGACCGCCCTGCGGGCTCCAACCGGGCCACGGGCCACCCTGCGGTGGCGGGCCGGCGGGAGGCTGCTGCGGCTGCCCGTACTGCGGTGGCGAGCCGGCGGGGAACTGTTGGACGGCCGGTCCGTACTGAGGTGGTGGGCCGGCAGGGGGTTGCTGTGGCTGCCCGTACTGCGGTGGCGCGTATGGTGCCGGGGGCGCCGGTGGGGGCTGGGGTTGGTTCCAGTGTTGCGGTGGCTGGCTCACATCATTCCCTGCGATCGGCTGGTCCTTTACTCCCGAACCGCCAAGCAGGTTAGCAATCGTCCGCTACCGCAGGACTTGACCCCCTCTGCCGAACAGGGAGTGAGCACCGTGTTGTACGGGCGGTAAGGCACCCCGAACGCTCGGCAACGGCCTGTCCGTGACCGCGCCACCCCGAGTAGTGTGAACGTTAACAATGTAAATACCTAAATGGCTGGGAGAGACTGGAACCTTCGCCGGCTCGCCGCGATTACTCCTAGTCATGGGCCGAGGTAGCGGCGCCTTGACCCGGGCCTCCGAATCGTCCGTGACTCCAGTGCGTGACGGCTCCGGGCCGGTGTGACCGGGCCCGGGCGGGTGCCACCCCGCGGTGCCACCCCGCGGTGCGTCCCGCGGTGCGCCCGCGCGACGCGGTCGCACGTCGCGGCGCCGGCCATCCGCCGGAGATCCCAGGGCCCCGAACCATTCGTGCGGCTCCATGGACTCCATCCATCCAAGCTCTTGACACTATCTATGTGATCGCTAACATCTCTGCACAAGGCCATGTCGAGTCATCGATGGGTCGAGGCCCGTGTGGCACATCAGCATCGGAGAAGGAGGCTCACCACGCCGGCCGTCCCGGTTGCGAAACGCTAACAGCTCGTGGAGAGGAAGACCGAGGCCCGGCCTCGCCACTGCCCGTCACACCCCATACAGAAGGGCACAGCAATGAAGACGAAGTACCTCGCCGTCGCGACGGCGATCGCCGTACTGGTAGTCGCCGCTGCGTGTTCGAAGAACCCCGGTGGTTCGTCGGGGTCCGCGCCGGCGGCGAGCACCCCGCCGCTGCAGGGCACGGTGGCGTTCAATCAGGACAACCTCACCAAGCTCGACGGGGAGCTGAAGTCGGCCATGGCCGGCAAGGACCTGTCCGGCGTGAATATCGCGATGGTCGTCAACGTCGCCGCCGACTACTGGAAGGCGGGGCAGGTCGGGTTCCAGAAGGGCTGCACCGACCTGGGGATCGCGAAGAACAAGTGCACCTACTTCGCGCCGCCGAACGGGAAGCTGACCGAGCAGACCTCCGAGCTGGAGACGCTGGAATCGCAGGGGGTGACCGGATACTCCATCTCGGCGATCGACCCGACCTCGGCGGCCGGCACCATCCACAACGACGTGAGCAAGGGCGTGTTCGTGCTGGCGGTCGACTCGCCCCTGCCGGACACCGATGCCGCCGGACTCTACCTGGGCACGCCGAACTACACCGCTGGGCTGCAGGCGGGCCAGGCGATGAAGCAGGTACTGGGTGGCAAGGGCAAGGTGGCCATCCTGGTGGGTTCGCTGACCGCGGCCAACGCCACCCAGCGGATCCAGGGCTTCGAGGACGGGCTGAAGGGCTCCAGCATCACCGTGGCGCAGAAGGTCAACGACAACCTGCAGGCCAGCACGGCGACCTCGGACGCGGAGACGATCCTGGCCAACAACCCGGACATCACCGGGCTGTACGGCGTGTACTCGTATGACGGTCCGGCGCTGGCGCAGGCGGTGCAGTCGGCCGGCAAGGCGGGGAAGGTGCACATCATCTCCGACGACTCCGACGCGCAGACCATCGGCTTCATCAACTCGGGCGTCATCTCCGGCACCGTCGTGCAGATGCCCTACGAGCAGGGCTACACCGGCGCGTACATCATGGCCGCGGTGAAGGTGCTGGGTAAGGACGCCACGATGGCGATCGTCAAGCCGTACCTGGAGACCGACGGCACCACGCTCAGCTCCGGCGTGGGGCTGCTCACCCAGTCCGACCTGAGCCAGTACCAGGCCCTGGAGAGCCAGCTCGGGATCGGGTGAGCGATGACGGTACCGGAAGGTGCCCCCGGCCGCGCGGTCACCGCGCGGCTGCGGGGCGTCCACAAGTCGTACGGCCCGGTCCGGGTGCTCGACCTGCCGACCCTGGACCTGCACGCCGGCCAGGTGATCGGCGTGGTGGGGGAGAACGGTGCCGGCAAGTCCACGCTGATGGGCACCCTGGCCGGGTCGGTGCACCGGGACGGCGGCACCGTCGAGATCGACGGCGTGCCGCTGCCTCCGGGCTCGACCGAGGCCGCCGGCGTGGCCGGCGTGGCCATGGTGTCCCAGGAGTTCCCGCTCGTCGGCCAGCTGTCCGTGATGGAGAATCTGCTGCTGGGTCGGCGGCCGAGGCAGTCCCGGCGGCGGGTACTGGTGGACCGGCCGGCTCAGCGGGCCGAGGCCGAGGCGATGCTGCGCGAGATCGGCCTGTCGCCGAAGGCGATCCCGGTGCACCGTAAGGTGCGCACGCTGCCGGTGCCGACCCGTCAGATGATCGAGATCGCCAAGGCGTGGGGGCGCGAGCCGCGGCTGCTGATCCTGGACGAGCCGACCTCCTCGCTCGGGCCGGTCGAGGCCGAGATGGTGCTGGGCCTGGCCCGGCAGCTCGCCCAGCGCGGCGGCACGGTGCTGTTCATCGGGCACCGCCTGGACGAGGTGCGCGCGGTCAGCCACCGCGTCATCGTGCTGCGCAACGGCCGGCTGGTCGCCGACCTGAAACCGGCCGAGGCCACCGAGGACCGGCTGATCCGGGAGATGGTGGGCGGCGAGATCGGGCACGCCGAGGGCAAGAGCCGCCCGCCGGAGGGCGAGGTGGTGCTCGGGGTACGCGGGTTGACCGCGGCCGGGCTGGGCCCGCTCGACCTGGACGTGCACGCCGGCGAGATCGTGGGTGTGGCCGGGCTGATGGGTTCCGGGCGCAGCCGGCTCATCCACACGGTGGCGGGCGCGCAGCCGGCCACGGGTGGGCAGCTGTCGCTGGCCGGGCAGCGGTACGCGCCGCGGGGTCCGGGCGACGGCGCGGCGGCGGGGATCGCGCTGATCCCGGAGGACCGCAAGGAGCAGTCCCTGGTGACGTTCGCGCCGATCCGCGCCAACGTCACGGTCTCCATCCTCAAGCGCATCAGCACCGGCGGCCTGCTCGGCACCCGTCGCCAGCGCGAGGAGGCGAACCGGATCGCGCAGAGCGTGAAGGTCCGGATGCGGTCGGTGGAGCAGCCGATCGGCGCGCTCTCCGGCGGGAACCAGCAGCGGGCGGTGTTCGGCCGGGCCTTCGCCATGCGGCCTCGGCTGCTGCTGCTCGACGAGCCGACCCGCGGGGTCGACGTGGGCGCGAAGGCGGAGATCTACGACCTGATCGACCGGGCCGCGAACGACGGGACGGCGGTGCTGGTGGCCTCCTCGGAACTGGAGGAGCTGCTGTCGATCTGTCACCGGATAGCGGTGATGAACCACGGCCGGATCGTCGCCGTCTTCGACCACGCAAGTGCCACCAAGGAACGCATCATGACCGCCGCCGCCGGCACCGGTCACAGCCCGGACGCCGCGACCTGACCACCGTGTGACCTGACCACCGTGAGATCCGAGCATCGTGAGAATCCACCATCGTGAGGCCAGACCACCGTGAGGAACGGAGCCGCACCATGAGCGCGCAGAACACGCTCGTCCCGAAGGAGACCACGCCGCCGGCGAAAGCGGCCTCCTCCACCGTGGGCCGCCTGGCGCGCAGGCTCGCCGAGTCGCCGGAGGCCGGCGTCATCATCGCCTGCGTGGTCGTCTTCGCCATCATCGCCGCCAAGGCACCGACCTACTCCAGCACGGGCAACCTGCAGGTGATGGGGCGGGACCTGGCCCAGGTGGGCATCCTGGCGGTCGGCGAGTCGCTGGTCATCATGACCGGCGGCATCGACCTGTCCGTCGGCGCGCTGGCCGGCCTGGCCGGCATCCTCGCCGCCTGGTTCAACGTGAACCAGGGCATGCCGGCCGGGGTGGCGATCCTGCTCACCGTGGTCGTCTGCGCCGCCGTCGGGCTCTGGCACGGGACCATGGTCACCCGGCTGAACGTGCCGCCGTTCGTCATCACGCTGGTGACGTACACCGTCGCGCAGGGACTCTCGCTGGCCATCACCAGCGGTACCCCCATCAACGGCATCTCGTCGGTGTTCGGCAACCTCAGCGCCTACTACATCGATCGGGTGCCGGTGCCGGCGCTGTTCTTCGTCGCGGTGGTGCTCATCGCCTGGTTCGTCATGGAGCGCACGTACGTCGGCCGGCAGATCTACGCGGTCGGCGGCAACCGGGAGGCCGCCCGGCTGGCCGGAATCCCGGTGCGCCGCCGGATAGTGGCCACCTACGTCGCCAGCTCGGTGCTCGCCGCCGTCGTCGGTGTCCTGGTCATCGGCCGGATGAACGTCGCCGACCCCTCCGTGGGCGCCGGCTGGGAACTCATCGCCATCGCCGCGGCCGTGGTCGGCGGCGTGTCCCTGTTCGGCGGCGAGGGCCGCATCACCGGCATCGCAGCCGGCGCGATCCTGCTGGAGTTCATCGCCAACGGGCTGCTGGCGCTGCACGTCAGCCCTTACTACCAGCAGGTCGTGCAGGGCGGTGTGCTCGGCGTCGCGATCCTGCTCGACCGCCTGAGAGCCAGCTACTTCGGGCGCGGGCGCCGCTGAACCCTCATCGACGCCCGGGCTGCGAAGACCGGACGGCCGCCCCGCGTGGGGCGGCCGTCCGTGGTGTGGTCGGGACCGTGCCGGTGACTATCCGCGCGGGTCGGCGCAGGCGATCGAGGCGTTGACGGTACCCGTCTTGCCGGCCGCGCTCACCGTGATGGGCGCGGAACCGGTCCAGCCGACCGGCGGCTTCACGTTGGTCACCACCGCGCTGCCGTTGCCCTTCGCTCCGGTGCGGAACGTGACGGGGGTGCTGATCCCGCCGCCGTTGACCGTGTAGGAGGTGCTCGGCATGCCGGCCGTCACGGTGACCGTGACGTTCGCGCCGAGGTCGTTGCACGCACCCAGTGCCTGGGCCGCGATGAGCTGACCCACCGGCGTGCTCACCGCGCCCACGGGACCCGAGAAGTACTGCGGGAACAGGTCGCCGGTCGGCCAGGAGGTCACCGCGTCGGCCGCCGTCCACAGCGCCGAGTCGATGGCCGAGTACGTCGACCCGGTCGGGTCCGAGGGGTCGTCGCGCTGGTTGAACAGCGCCGCCCAGCTCCACCCGTTGTACGTGCGCACCAGCCACGTCCAGGTGCCGTCGAGGGCCCCGTTGTGCCAGGAGTTGTACCCGACGCCACCCGCGGTCGGCCGCACGTCCCAGCCGTAGCCGTAGTACCACCCGTCGGCGTTGACCCCGGTCTCCGGCTTCGCGAACGTCGCGGTGACCGACGCCTGGTTGAGCACGTTGGTGCCGGCCGGCAGGTCGAAGATGGTGGCGAAGCGCACCAGGTCCACCGCGGTGGCCAGCCAACCGCCGTTGGCGTTGTGGTTCTCCAGGTTGAACTCGCCGCCGTACGGGGTGGGCACGATCGTGCCCGACGGGTCGAGCACGGTGACCGCGGTCTTCGGGTCGTAATAGGGCGACTCGGTCGGCAGCGCCAGATCCGCCGCGGTGCGGCCGAGGCGCATGTCGGTGATGCCCAACGGGCCCAGCACCGCCTGCTGGACATAGTCGCCGTAGGACTGGCCGGTGATCGCCTCGATGACCCGCCCGAGCAGCATGTACCCGTAGTTGCTGTAGCCGTAGGCGGTACCCGGTGCGTGGGTCAACGGCCGTCCGGAGTTGTACTCGATGATCTGCTGCTGGCTGACCGGCAGCGGGGTACCGAAGAACTGGCTGATGGTCCGGTCGGCGAGCATCGGGTCGAAGCCGGTGACCGTTGGGTCGCCGAAGCCGCCGAGGTGCTGCAGCACCCGGCGGATCGTGGTCTGGGCCAGTCGAGAGTCGGCGGTCTGTCCGGGCGGCGGGGTCAGGTCGACCAGCTGCCCGATCGGCTGGTTCAGGTCCAGCCGGCCGTCCTGCGCCAGGCGGCTGATCGCGGTCGCCGTGATCGGCTTACTGATGCTCGCGACCCGGAACAGGGTGCTCGGCTGGATCAGCTGCCACGGCTCTGGCTCCTGTAGGCCGTAGTTGACGCTGTAGCCGGTCGCCTTGACGAGCCTCCCGCCCGTGGTGACCGCGAGCGACCCGGAGGTGATGCGGCGGTCCTCCATGAAACTGACCATGGTGTCGTCGAAACTGTCCATGCCCGGCGAGGCCGGCCCGGACATGTGCACCTGCTGGCGCAGCGAGCCGGCGGTGCCGCTGCCGGGCGGCCAGGGCATCGCGGCGGCCCGGCCGGCGGGTGCCAGCGCCGAGGCGACCCCCGCCGCGCCGGCCGCGACGCCCGCCGCGCCGGCCAGTTTCATGAAGGAACGACGGCGTACTCCGGTCATGCGGTTTCCTCCCCAGGATTCATTGATCATTAAGGTATACCCGACGGCGCGGACGAACCGGACGCCGGGCGCCCGCGCGGTACCGCGAGCAGAGGGATCAATCGATGGGGGCGGCGTGTTCGATCGGGCAAGCTGGCAGCGGTGGCGGGGGCTGTTCGACGCGCTGCGCGAATCCGACCCGGGCGGGTGGGAGGGCGACGTGCTGCTGCCGTGGGTCGAGGCGAACGCGCCGGCCGTCGCGGAGCTGCACCGGATCGGACACGCGGACAACAGGTCGGTCGTCGTTCCCAGGGATCCGACCCACCACACGCCGCTGGAGACCCTGTACGTGCTGAGCAGGGTGCTGGACCTGCTGATCGCGCCGCCCGTCACCGGCGACCCGGGCCCGGTGGGCTCGGTCCGGCCCCACCCCGGCTACGGGGCGTTCGGTGCGGCGCTGGGCTGCCGCCGGATCGAGGAGGAGGAGTTCCACCCGTTCCTCCATGAGATCGTGGAGGTGCTTCCGGCCGGTGACCCCGACGAGCCCGTACGGCTGGTGGGGCAGCGGTGGCCCGGTCTGTTCGCCGGGTCGATGCTGGTGACTCGGGCCGGCGTGATGGTTCGGGCCGGAGCCAACCGGCTGGTACCCGAGGTCGCCGAACGGTCCACTCTGTACTGGGCGTGGCGGCGGCATCACCGTCCGGTGCTCGACCTGTCCCACGCCTGGGGAAGCAACTCCCAGTGGGGCACGGATTTTCGGCGCGACTACTGGGCGGACGGGCGGCTGTACTACAACGTCGACGCCGGCCACCGGCGGCCGATCGACCACCCGGAGTTGAGCCGCGAGGCGGCGCACGACCTCCTGCGGTACCGGTGCGGGACGACCGTCGACGTCGGTCGCGACCAGTGGATCTGGGATACCGGCCTGGTGGAGCCGGCACCCCGCTGACCCACCGGTCGCGACCGTGCCGTCAGTTCGACGGGTACTGGTAGTAGCCGCCGTAGAGGTCCACGAGCAGGTCGACGGTTGCTCCGCCGCCGTTGTAGAGGTCGATGGATCCGTTGGCGCCGACCGGGACGATGGCCATGTTCGCCACAGTCTGGCCGCCGGCGAAGTCCACACTGGACGTGGTCGGTCGCGCGGCGCCGTGCGGGTAGGCGGTGATGTAGCCGGGGGAGGATTCGTTGGTGGTGGTCAGGTTGATTTCGACGGCGGAGACTCCGGCGGCCGGGGCGTTGACGTGTGAGGCGACCGGCAGGGTGATGGTCTGACCCGGTTGCAGTTTCGCGATCTGACCATTGGACCCGAGCCCGGATCGGGTGTCCAGCAGCCGCTGCGGCGCAGACGGTAGGAAGACCGACGCGTCGCCGTACTGGTTGTAGTAGCCGACCAGGTCGGCGAGGAAGTCGGCGGTGCCGGGTCCGGAGTTGTAGAGCGTGACCTTGCCGTCGGTCAGTGGAATCACGACCAGGGAACAGGCGGTCTGGCCGGTGGTCCAGTCGGCGTTGGAGATGCCCGGTCGCGTGGTGCCGTGGGCGTACGCGGTGAGGAACCCGGCGGACTTGGTGTCGGTGGCGGTCAGGTTCATCACCACTTCGGCGGCGTCGGCCGGTACGCCGTTGGTGCCGGCGACCTGGAAGGTGACGGTGTCCTTCGAGGCGACCGCGCCGGCCGGAGCGCCCAGGCCGCTGCGGGTGTCCAGCACCCGGACGGGGCCGGCGGGCTGGTAGGTGTCCCCGACCTCTCCGTGGGTCTGGAAGCCGTAGGTGTCCACGATGAGGTCGACGGGTCCGGTGCTGTGGTTGTAGAAGTCCACGATGCCGTCGCCGCCGGCCAACGCGAGGGCGTGGTTGGCCACGGTCTGCCCGGCCGCGTAGTCCACATTGGAGGTGGTCGGGGTGGGGGTGCCGTCGGGGTACACCGCGATGAACCCGGAGGACTTCGCGTTGGTCACCGTCACGTTCACCAGCGCGCCGTCCGCCTCGCCGAACCCGGCGTTGAGCTGGTCGAGAGACAGCTTCACAACCCCACCGGCCGGCACCTTGTCGACCCCACCACCGCTGCGGCTGTCGTAGACCCGCTTCGGATCGTCGACGGTGCGTGAGAAGGCGTCTCCCGCGGTCGCCGTGCCGCTGGCCGTCGAGACGCGGCCGAGCCGGTCCGTCACCGTCAGCGTGACGGGGTAGCTGCCCACGACCGAGTACCCGTGGCTGATCGAGATGGTGGCGGTATCCGTGGCGAGGTCAGAGGTGGCGCCGTCGCCCCAGTCGATCACCGCGCTGCTCACCTCCCAGGGTTCCGAGACGGTGACCGTCCCGCCCGCATAACCCGGCAGGATCTCGGTCTGGCCGAGCGCCGGATTCGTGAACGTCTCCGCTCCCAGGGCCATGGTGACCTTCGGCGGAGCGACGGTGCCGACCGTCACCGTCTGCGTGGCGGTTGACCGGGTGCCGCCGGTGTCGGCGGCGGTCGTGGTCTCGGTGTACACGCCCGGGGTCCGGTACGTGTGGGAAAGGACATCGCCCGACGCCACCGGCATGCTGCCACCGCCGTCGCCGAAGTCCACCGTGTAGGAGACCGGCTCGTTCCAGGGGCTGGTGCCGCTCGAGGTGACCTTGAACGTCGTGGCCAGCGGCGCCAGACCCTCCACCGGAGTCATCGCGACGACCGGGCCAATCAGATCCTGCCGCTCGTACGGGCCCCGGTCCGCTGCCGGCGTCCCGATGCCGGTGTCGGCCACCAGCGGGTCATCGGCCCGCGGGTTGCCGTTGAAGTCCGTGGACAGTTCGCCGGGTGCGTTCGCGTCCGCCGAGTCGAGCAGCGGTGAGTTCTCCGGAGGTATGGACCCCGCGGCCGTGCTCAGATCGAGGTCGTGCGCTCCCTGCCCGGTGGCCGTCTGGAAGGCGGCGGCGGTCGGGTAGGTTGTGCCGCCCCAGTCATCCTCGACCGCCGGGGCCAACGTGCGGTACGCGTTGTAGTCGGCGTGCACGCCGGCCGCTGAGTCGGCGTCTACCGAAAGCCCTACGGTCGGCGACGGACAGCCGGTCCCCGTTGTGACGTTGGACACGTTGTTCTCCACCGTCGCCGAGGCCCCGCCGTCGATGGTGATGTAGCCGCCACATCCGGCGGTGAACGCGTTGCCGGTGACCGCGGCGTCCACCGCACCGTGAATCGCCACGCCCCCGGATCCGTGAGCCTGTAGGACGTTGGTGGTCACCGTGACGTGTAAGGCGCCCGGGTCGACCCGAACGATCGGGCCCTGGAACCCCTGGATCTCACTCTTTGACACCGTTACGCCGGACGAGTCGCCGTCGATGGTGACGCCGCTCGCCGCGGTGTTTCCGCTCGCCGGCTGCAGGAGCGCCCGGTCGATCGTCACGTCGGTCGAGCCGGTCACCCCGATGGCGGCCGTGCCGCCAAGGCCGATCACCTGGATCCCGGAGAACGTGACGTCGTGCACGCCGGCGAGGCTGACGGCGCCGAGCAGGACGGGCTTCTGCTTGCCGATGGAGGTGAACGTGATCGGCGCGCCAGGCGTCCCCGAGCGCGAGATGGTCACCGACCCGTACTCCGCTGGCGAAGGGGCGACCACGATGGTCTGCCCCGCGACCGCCTGGTCGGCGGCGGGCTGAAGGTTGCAGAACGGCAGGTCCTCGGTACCGGAACCGGAGTCGTCGCACGTGACGCCGGAGTTCACGTACACGGTGGACGGTGGGTCGGCGGACGCTGCCGCAGCCGGTGCCACCAGGGTTGTGGTCGCCACCAGCATCAAAGCGAGCGCCAGTAATCGACGGGACGGACGCACGGTGCCTCCTCGGATCGGGCGGAGGCCGCTCGGTAGCGCTGTCACGTCCCCGATCCCCCGCCAACGCGGGATCCTACTGATCGGCGAGCACCACAGGATGCCGCCGTGCGGATGATCCGCCGGATCGCCCGAACGGTTGGAGCTACCTCTATTCAGGCCAGATCCGGGACCAGCGGGCGGCGCCCAGTGGTGCCGCGCAGAAGTCGTACCGCGCCCGACCATCGCCGAGCGCGACCAGGCTGGCCGACGTGGAGCCGTAGTCCCGCCCCGCGAACGCGCGCCCCACCAACAGCGCCCTCGGGTCGGCCGGATCGAGCCCGTCGCCACCGAGCAGCCGCACCCAGTCGCCCCAGAAGTCCACGGTGGACAGGCCGGCCAGCTCGCCGGAATCCGCCGCGCCACCGACCTCGCCCATCGCGCGCAGCAGCGGCAGGAAATGCGCCACCGTCGGCTCGTCGTCGTACCCGACGCCCCGGTTGACGATGATGTGGTCGCCCGGCGGCAGCGACCGCTCCCACAGCCGCCGCCCGTCCCACGACCACACCCGCACCTCACGCGGCGTGCCGCGGACCAGGTGGAAGCCGTCGTACCCGTCGCCCTCCGGAACCCGGCGCCGCAGCGCGTCCAGCGGGAGCGTGCCCCGGGTGGGCCGGTCGTCCCCGGCCGGGCGGGGCAGCCGCACCCCGTTGAGCACCGCGGCCACGCCCGGCCCGGACGGGTCGACCGCCAGCCAGGTGCCGCCGGCGCTCCGGTCGCGCCCGCCGAGCAGCCGATCCTCCCAGTACCGGCCCGGAGGGTCCCACGACCGGTCGACGAACTCGTCTCGCACGGCCGCCAGCAGCAGTGGCCAGGCCGCACCCGGCGCGAACCTCAGCAGGACGGTGCACACGAGAACTCAGCCTACGCGGACCTCGGGGGGCGCCGGGCCGCTCGCCCGCGCCCCCCGAGAGTGCCCGGAGTCACCCGCCGTAGGTGAGCCACACCCCGGCCGGGCGCTGCTGCTGCGGGCCGGGCCGCCGGTAGTCACACACCCCGGTCGGGAACGCGGAGCGCAGCTCCGCCTTCTGCGCGGCGGTGAACGCCACCGGGTAGTCGCCGAAGTTCAGCGGCCGCAGCGCGCACTTGAGCACCGGCATGGACAGTGGCGCACCGGAGACCAGCCGGGTGTTCGAGGCGACCGGGAACAGGCTGGCGCACTGACCGGAGCCGCCGTACGACAACCGTTCGTGGATCAGCGTCCCGTCGTCGCGGAAACAGCCGTCCGACACGTCGACCGGCCGGTCCATGCGCACCTTCGCCGAGCGCGACCGGTGAGAGCGGTCCGCGTCGATGGCGGTCAGCCAGCGGTCCATGGCGGCGAGTTCGTACACGCTGGCCGCCGCCGCGGTGGCCACATTGTTCTCGATGATGACCTGATTGGCCGCGGTACCGGCGGCGCTCATCCGGGCCCGCATGATGTACGACCACTCGGTGGTGTGGATGTCGTTGCCGAAGCCGGCCAGGTCGAGGTCGATGCGCTGGTCGATGACCGGGGTGTCGGCCAGCCCGAGCCCGCCGCTGTTGACCAGGTCGTCCCGGTAGGACGCGGCGAGCGCCCGCGAATCGGCCTGGCTGCGCTGCGGCACCGGACGGCCGGTGTAGTCGAAGCCGCCGATGTTGGCGTTGAGGTCGGCGAACTGCTGCGCGTTGATCTGCCCGCCGAGCAGGGCCGCGAGGCCGTACTGGACGCCGGTGTTGTCCACCGGGCTGTTGGCGAAGCCGGTGCGCGGGTTCCGGCCGAGCTGGTCGACCAGTTGCTCGGCCGCGGAGCACTTGACCCCGGTCGGGTTGGTGACCGGGTCCCAGCGCAGCGACACCGGGATCGACGAGTCGCAGCTTCCGGTCGCGGTGATCCGGCTGGCGAACGTGGCGTCCCAGGACCGGCACGTGTCGTAGGAGCGGTAGCCGGAGACGGCCTGCTGCTGCGCGGCGGTGAACGCGCCGCCGGCCGCGGCGAAGTAGCTGTCCAGCAGCCGGCAGTCGGCCACCGGTCCGGTCGTGGTGAACGGGTCGGTGAACGAGACGCCGGGCACGATCCCGTCGAGGATGCCCGGGTACGCGTCGGCGATGTCGTACTGCTGGATCGCGCCACCGGAGCCACCCCAGCCGATCGTGTGCGCGACCGGCCCGTACACCTCGATGAAGTGCTCCTTGACCATCATCGCGGCCTCGGCGGAGATGATGGGGCTGCAGTTGTTGTCCAGCACGTTCAGCGTCGACGACGCGACCGCGTAACCCTGCGCCAGGAACAGGTCGTTGACCACCCCACCGGTCGAGGTGCCCTGGTGGAAGCCCGCGTCGCAGCCGCCGCCGAAGGTGTAGACCAGCCTCCCGTTCCAGCTCGCGTCCTGCCGCCACGGCACCGGACCGGTGCCGTCGTAGAGGGCGGCGATCTGGTAGACCGCCCGGTCGATGGTGCCCTGCTCGAGCCGGACGATGTACGGCACCGTGCGGCCGCCCACCCGCGCGGTGGCCAGGTCGGCCGGGCGCGAGGCCGGGTCGGTCAGGGGCAGGAACGCGCCGGCGGCGTTCTTGTACAGGTACGAGACCTGGGTGGGCGCCGCGCAGTTGGGCGGGGTGGCGGCCGGAAGCCCGAAGGCTTCGGTCTGACAAATAAAGGGTAGTTGTTGCGTGCCGGCGAATATTGGTCCATTGACGCTGTGGTTGTCCACGGTCACGTCCGCCCGCTGGTGACCGCGCACGGCGGTGACCCGGTGCCGGCCGCCGGCCATGCCCGTGACCAGGACCAGCCACGAGCCGTCGGGTTGGCGGTGTGGCACCGCCTTGTTGGACCTGCCGTCGACCGCCAGCGCCGGAGCGCCGCCGGAGCCGGTGACCCGGACGAGGATGTCTCCGCCGCTGACCAGGGTCGGGCGCGGGTTGGACACCGGTGTGACGGCCAGCCGATCGGAGTGCGAGTCCGGGGCGGCGAGGGCCGGCGCGGCCGGCCCGGTCAAGGCGATGCAGGATAGGGCGGCAACGGCGACGACGCCGGCGGATCGTCTCATCGGGGGGCTCCCTCTCGAGTCGCTCCCTGCGACCCTACGACCGGGCAACATTCCTGTCGATAGTCTGCCGTCGATGGTGAATAGCGGATATGCGGCGGGTCAGGCGGATTCGTGTATGCGGGCAACCAGCGCCGGTACCCAGTGATTCCCGTACATTTCTCTCAGCTGTGGCAGTCGCCAGTCGTCCCCGGTGATGGTGCCCCGGCAGAGGACGGAGCCGCACCGGCACGCCATCCGGAAGTCGGGGCTCGCGGTGCTGGTCGCGTAGTCGTTGGTGAGCTCCTCGCCGCGCTCGATGCGGCGACGCGCCACCAGGGTGTAGGCGTCGACCCACCAGAGGTTCGGGTCGCAGCCGTGGTTGCCGTAGCCGTTGGGGCTGCCGGGCGGAAGCACGAGGTTCACGTCCTCGGTGACGGCGATGGTGTCGATGTAGGGGCGTCGCGGGTCCCGCGCGGCGGCCGCGAACAGTTCCCGCAGCCGCTGCCAGGTAACCAGCCGGCCGCCGAGCCGGGAGACCGCCGTTCCGGCCCGGATGGGCACGCGGGCGAAGAGTCCGAGTCCGGCGATCGGCGACGGGCCGACCTCGACGCCGGAGTGCAGCCAGCACTCGGCTAGCGGATCCTCCAACGCGCGCACCTCCTCGCACGAGGTGACCGCGGCACGAGCGGGACAGCCCCGTCGCCCGCCGTTTCCGGCTGGTACGACTGTAAAAGAAGGCGCGGGACGACGCCAGCGGTTCGGGTGGCCGGGCACCGACGACCCGGCGGATACCGTTCTCATCCAGCGCGGTAACTGGTTTGGCGGTCGGTGACATGATGTCCGCGTGAACGAGACATCGGGGGATTCCACTCCGGGGCCGGACGACAGCTACGACGACAGCTGGCGGAGCGACGACAGCTGGCGGAGCGATGACGGCTGGCGAAGCGACGACGGGTGGCTGACGCCGCCGCCGGTGGCGCGACCGATACCGCCGTTCCCGCAGCCGCCGCCGTTCCCGCAGCCGCCGTATGCGCAGCAGTCGCCGTATGCGCAGCAGGCCTTCCCGCAGCCGTTCGGGCAGCCGCGGCGATCCCCCGTGGGACGCCTGACAATCCTCGTGGCGGTTGTGGCCGTCGCGCTCACCGTCGGCCTCATCGGCCACCGGTACCGGGAGGAGCCGGACGCGATCCTCGGCCCGCAGCCGGCGCTGGCGTCGCAACCGCCGGCGCTGGTCCTGCCGGCGCTGCCGTCGCTTCCGCCGCTCATCCACGGCTCGCTCGGCCCCCCGGTCCACATCGGGCAGCCGATCCGGGACGGATCGCTCGAGTTCGTCGTCGCCTCGGTCGACTATGGCGCGAGCCGGATCGGCACGACGCTGACCGCCGTCGCCCATGGCCAGTTCGCCGAGATACACCTGCGCGTCACGAACGTCGGGACCGCCTCCAAGGAAGTCTTCAGTCTCTTCCAGGAGGCGTACGGGCCGGACGGACACCAGTACGGGGAGGCCATGGAGGCCGACCTGATGCTCAAGGGCAACCTTGAGGCGTGGGAGAAACCCATCGCTCCCGGCGCCTCGGTCACCGGCGTGCTGGTCTTCGACATCCCGAAGGGTCAGCGGCTCCACGCCGTCCACCTGCGTGAGGAACTGCTGTCCGCCGGCGCGCTGGTGCTGCTCGACTGACCCGCACGCGCCGGGTTCGACGCGGCGGCCGGCCCCCGGCGGGGCCGGCCGCCTGTGCCTTTCAGCTCTGGCAGGTGAGCTGGGCGCCGGCCCAGTCGCCGTGGTCGCTGTCCGGGCTGCCGTCGTCGTCCACGACCAGGCGCAGCAGCTGCGCGCCGGTCACGTCGGCGGCGAGATGCACCGCCGGGTCTGCGGCCGTCATCGGTCCGCTGTCGGCAACCTTCTTGCCGTCGGCGTAGATCTGGAAGCTCGCGTCCGCGTCGCTGCCGTCCTTCTCGTCGTCGATCCCGACGTCGGTGGTGACGCTGTCGCAGGCGCCGGCGAGGTAGTAGTCGATTTCGCTGGGCGCGTTGGTGCCCAGCCCCTTGGCGTACGTGGCGCCGTTGATGGTGATGGTCGTGCCGTCGCCGGCCGGCTGTTCACCGTTGCTGGTGTCCTTCTCCACCGGGCCCCAGTCGTTGTTCGCCGACAGCCAGGTCAGGTCCGACAGGTAGTGGGTGCCGGCTGCCGGTGGGGTGGCGATCAGGAACGACACGGTACTGCTCGTGGTGAGCCAGGTGCCGGCCTTCCAGCCGTACACCGCGGTCGCGGTGAACTGGTAGCTGCCGGGCGGCGTCCCGGCCGGCGGCGTGACCGTCCACTGTGTCGTGAGCGGTCGATCGGTGGCCAGCACCGCACCGGTCGGGCTGGACTTGATCGCGATGCCCCAGCCGGCCGGAGCGGTCAGGGTCACCGCGGGCTCGGTCGCCGGCGCGCGGCCGTGGTCGGTGAGGTTGGTGGTGACCGCGATCGGCTGATCCGGCTTGACCAGCAACTGGGAGGCGGTCTGCGCGGCATCCGGCAGGTCGATGCCCAGGTCGGTGGCGGGCGGGCTGGCCGACCAGGTGGCACCCGCCTTGGCGATGCGGTACACGACCGTGCCGTGCGCGGGTACCACGGCGCTGATCGTGCCGGCGGTCTCGGTGGTGGTGTTCTGCCACAGGTCGAGTTCGGTGTAGGCGGGAGCCTTCGTCAGGCCGGCCGCCGCGGCGGTGGTACCGATCCGGGCCGCCACGTCGTTCTCGTTGTACAGCGCCACCGCCATGTCACCGTTGCTCAGCGGCTTGGCCAGCACGACGTGCCCGTCGCTGTCGCTGATCGGCACGGCCTGCTTGGCCAACGGGTCCTGGTCGACGGCGATGAGGTTCTTGTTGGTCAGGATGGCCATCGTGGCGGCGCTGGCCTTGCGCAGATCGGTGCCGATCAGCAGCGGGGCCGACAGCATCGACCAGATGGCGAAGTGGGTGCGGTACTCGGTGTCGGTCATCCCGCCGTTGCCGACCTCCAGCATGTCCGGGTCGTTGAACGCGCCGGGCTTGGCGTCCGGGTACAGCGGCAGGTTCTGCTCGATGATGGACTTCAGGCTGTTCCAGTTGTCGGAGATGTCGCCGGTGGTGCGCCACAGGTTGCCGACGTCGGCCCCCCAGGTCCAGGGCTGGTTGACGCCCCACTCGCACAGCGAGTAGACGATCGGCCGGCCGGTGGCGGCCAGCGCGTCGCGCATGGTGGTGTACCGCGTGATGTACTGCTGCTGGGTGGTGCTCCCGGCGTTGTTGCAGTTGTCGTACTTGAGGTAGTCAACGCCCCAGTCGGCGAAGGTCTGCGCGTCCACGGTCTCGTGGCCGAGGCTCCCCGGGTACCCGGCGCAGGTGGCGGTGCCCGCGTCCTCGTAGATACCGAGCTTGAGCCCCAGCGAGTGGACGTAGTCGGCGGTGCCGGAGATGCCGTCCGGGAACTTCACCGGGTCGGGCACGAGGCGGCCGGTCTGCGGGTCGCGGGTGTGCGTCATCCAGCAGTCGTCGATGTTGACGTACTGGTATCCGGCGGCCTTGAGGCCGGAGGAGACGAAGAAGTCGGCGGTTTGCTTGATGAGCTGTTCGCTGACGTTGCAGCCGAAGGCATTCCAGTCGTTGAAGCCCATCGGAGGCGTGCGGGCCAGCCCGTTGTCGAGAGCCAGCGCGGGAGCGGGCCGTACCGAGTCGACGGTGATGCCGGCCACCCCGCCGGCCAGCGCGGTAGCGCCCAGGACGAGCCCGGTGGCGGCGGACAGCAGCCGGCGTGGCCGGCCGGCCGGGCGGGACTGGGGGCGGGGTTGCGGGTGGGACGGCGGGCGCGTCCCGGAGGCAGCGGGGGTGGATAGCGTCGATGGTGCGGATGGTGCGGATCGGTCGGGGACGGACCTGGCGGCGACGGGTGGGGGAGACGGACGCTTCGCGGTTCTTCGCATGGCGACCCTTTCGCGAGCGAGCGGAATGGCGCGAAGCCACGCGGGCGGGCGCGACCGTGCGCCTTAACGCCCGGTCCGGCTCGGCGCGTGTGACGCCACGCGTCGACCCAGATCAGTCGTCCGATGCCGCCGGCGGCTGCCATGGCCGCTTGTCGCCCATGCCCGCGGAGCACGCAGTTATAAACATAAACATCTAACTTTCCTCGACACAAGGGCTAACAACCACTCAACCGCGCGTGGGTTTATGGTCGTTCGACGGGCCGCACACGCGGGGCGGGCGCCGGCCGGCCACCCGACAACGGGGGCCCGGGGCGAAGGAGGTGGCCGGCCGTTGGCACGGCGGCGGCCACCGGCCGGTGCCGGGGACGCCGACACAGCGGCGGCCGGCGGTGAACACC
>NZ_BAABJQ010000048.1:0-52150 GCF_039543385.1 Rugosimonospora acidiphila | reverse complement strand
GTGCGCGCGGGCCGGTCCGGCCCGCGCGCACGCGGCGATGTTTGGCGCCCTCCGGCACAATGACTCCGTGACGCAGTGGGAGTACGCGCGGCTGGAGTACCGGTCGACCGGAAGCATGGGCATGGATAAGTACCTCGATTGGCGGGCCACGTTCCACTACCCGGGTGGCGTGCAGTCCTGGGGTACGGATGAGAGCTTCAACGATCTGCCCCACCTCAACCGGGCGGGCGCGGAGGGCTGGCAGGTCTACGATCGCGCCGCGATGGTCGTCGGCCAGCCGCAGCGCCTGCACGCCCTCACCTATTCGATGAAGCGACCGGTCACGTAACTCCGCTCGCGGCGACCGCCGGCGCGGCTTCCGGCAACGACCCGCGGGGCGCCCCAGGGTGCTTCGCGGGTGTGGTCGCGCCACGATCCGGCTCGGCCGCGCTCCCCCGGGGTTCGCGCCCGATCGCCGTCCCACGGCACGGCCGCGTCATCGTCCTCTGTGGAGAGTCCTTTCCCTGGAGGAACCCGGTCGGATCGTCGTGACCGAACCGTACGTTTCCCCGCTGTTAACGTACGATTTATCGAGGGTTAGCAAGAAGTTCTCAGTTTCCCGATCCGTGCGAAGCATCCAAATTGGGCACGTACACTGCACGCGTGCGACGGTGGTTCTGGCTGTCATTGACGGCTTTTTTCCTGATGGGCACCGCATGGGCCATCGCCCTGCCCGCGAACGGCACCTATGACGAGAAGGACCACGTCGCTCGCGCCTACGCGGTGGTCACCGGGCAGCTCACGACCGACAAGACGATCGTCAACCGGCGCGGCGACGTCACGCCGGCCTTCCTGGCCCCGGCCAGCCTGCTGCCGAGCGGCTCGACCGTGGACTGCACCTGGGCTCCCCTGCCGCCGAAGCCGGCGAGCTGCCAGCAGTGGACGTCCGACCGGCACAAGATCCTCACCCAGTCGGCGGCCGCGACGTACAGCCCGATCTACTACCTGCCGGTCGGCCTGCCGTTGCTGGTCGCGCCCGACATGACCGGAATCATCCTTGCTCGCCTGATATCGGTGCTGTTGGCCGCCCTGCTGCTGGCGTGCTCCGTGGGCGCCGCCATGCGGATGGGCAGCCGGCTGTTGCCGGTCGGCATCATGCTCGTGTGTACCCCGCTGGTGATGAACCTGGCGAGTTCGATCAACCCGAACGGCCTGGAGATCGTCTCCGGCATCCTGGTGTTCAGCTCGCTGCTGGCCCTGGTGCGCGCGCCCGACGAGCGGCTGGACGACAGATCCGTGCGGCGGCTGCTCGTGATGGCGTGCGCCGGCTCGCTGCTGCTGCTGACCCTGCGCGAGCTCGGACCGGCGCTGCTGGCGATCGACGTGGTCGCCTGCGCGCTGCTGGCGCGCCGAGGCCGGATCGGCGCGCTGTGGCGACGCCGGGACCTCCGCTGGGCCCTCGGTGTCTGCTGGGCGGTCGGCCTGGTGTTCGCGGCCGGGTGGCTGGAGTATTCGGGGTTCGCCAACATCGCCACCAACGCGCGAGCGGCCCTGCACCTGTCGCTGGGCCAGGAACTGCACGAGATCGCCTCGCAGCGGATCCCGTTCTTCGTCCGTCAGATCGTCGGCGAGTTCGACTACGGCGAGACCCACGTGCCGACGTACGTGATCGCCGCCTGGTACCTGCTGATGGCCGCGCTGGTGGTGCCGTGCCTGCGGTACGCGAGGCTGCGGTTCGGCGCGGTACTGGTCGCGCTCCTGGCGGTCTGCCTCGCCATGCTGGTCGTGCTGGACCTGCACTTCCTGCCCGAGATCGGCTGGTTCTCCCAGGGCCGGTACGCGTTGCCGTCGCTGGTCGGCGTGGTGCTCGCGGCGGCCAGCACGAACGGCTTCGAGCGCAGGCTCGCCGGCCGCCGCTGGGCGTGGGGCTACCCGGCCGCGCTGGGCGCGGGTGCCACCGTGTTGAACGTGTACGCGCTGTCCCGGGTGATGACGCGGTTCCGGGCCGGCGTCGCCGCGCCGCTCAACCCGTTCTCCGGCTCGTGGCACCCGCAGCTCGGTTCGGTGCTTCCGCTGCTCGCCGCGTTCGCCGGCTCGGCCCTGCTCGTGGTGGTGGTCGCCTTCGCCGCCGGGGACCACCGGCCGGCCGAGGTCCCCGCGACGGCACCCGACCAGAGCCGGGCATCCGCGGCCGTCTGATCCCGAACGGGCGGCGCGCCCGCGAATCCCCGGCGCGCCGCCGGCTCGTCCGATGACCGGCGGCGATCGACCGCCCGGGCCACGACCGTCAGCTGGATCCACCAAGCGCGGCGGGCACGTCCAGATCCCGCACCGCCATCGCCGTGCGCTCGATGATGCCGCGGCTGACCTCGTCGGGCTGGTACTTCGGCTGGATCGGGCTGCGTCCGATGGTCGCCAGCCACAGGAAGTACGGGTAGAGCGACTGCTGGCGGTAGGCGAGGAACGCGGCGTCGAGGTCCAGGGCCGCCCTGCCGCCGCTGGCAACCTCCAGTCGCTCCAGGTAGAAGGCGAGGAGCTCACGCTCCCAGGCACGCCGATCGTCGACCGCGAGACCGGACGTGATCGTGTAGGCGACGTCGTAGGCCCAGCTTCCCCGAAGGACGATCTGCCAATCGGTGAAACCCATGCGGCCAGCCGAGGTCAGGTAGGTGTTGCCGATGTGCGAGTCGCCGTGCAGGAGCGTCTTGGGCCCCTGGCTCGCCACCTCGAGCGACCTCTTGAGCACCCGATAGAGACTGTCCTGATTGGACTTGAGGTCCTCGGGTATGACGCCTTCGGCGCGCCGAGCGCCGACCTTGGCGCGCTTCTCGATCCTGACCAGCTTGTCGAGGTTGTAGAAGTGGTCGCTGGGCAGCTTCAGCCACGGATGGCGTTCGAGTTCGGGGTCGTTCCAGTAGCGCCCGTGCCAGGTCGCCATGCTGGTCAGCAGATCCTCGATCTGTTCGCGCGAGATCGGCGTCGCCGGCGTGCAGAACGTCGCGCCTTTGGTGGCGACGATGTCCTCCAGGATGGAGATCGAGCGCCCCGAACGCAGGTCCACCCCGGCGTGGTAGCCGTGGGGCGCCTCGATGTCGAGGCCCGGCCGGAGGTGTTTGAAGAACACGGGTTCGCCCGTCAGAATGCCGGCGAGTTCCAGCGTGAGGCGCTGGCTGAACGTCCGCGTCGCCTTCGCGAACAGCCGGGTCGGTAGGCCGGCGGCACGGCCGGCCTCGTTATAGGTGACCGTGAATCGCCAGCGGGTCGACGTGCCGGCGCTGCGATCCTCGGGCACGAACGACTCGACCGCCGCCCCCGGGTGTTCGGCGCAGAGTACGGCGGTCAGCCATTCGCTGGTGATTTCCCGATCCGAGACGGGAATGTCGGCCGAACCGGCCGCGCGAGGGCGTTGTAGCCGTTCCCGGACCAGGTGACTGCCGACCCGCGCCGCCCCCGACGCCGCCGCGATCGCCGGATTGCCCGTGCGTACCCCTGCTGCCACGATTGCCTCCCCAGGCATCGACGACCACCAGACCATGCTGAACAGACGCCAGGAAATCCGGGCTACCTGCCCACACCCCTACAAGAGGCAGATTTGATGACACAGAGGATAAATGACTGAGATCACCGAGCCAACCCCACCTCGATCCCGGCCGAGTCGCGCGGTCGACCCGCAAAACGCACCGCGGGCCGGCGACGCCCCGGCCGCCGGTCAGAACGGCTGGGGACGTCGCGGGGCCCGCGACGCGAGGAACGGTGGAGTCAGCTCAGACCGGGAGCCGATACCTGGGCCGGGCGGCCCGGCAGGGTCTTAGGGTCTTCGATCATCCCGTTCGCGGTGATCGGACGAGTCACCGCCCGCGTCGCCGGCGACCAGAGCAGGCTGGCCTCCCCGGCGAGCAGGATGATCCAGATCCCACCGTTGGTGCCACCGAGCAGCCAGTCCTCCAGGGCGATCGAGGGCACGAGGGCTACCGCCGCGATGGTGAACCAGGCGGGCGGCAGGGGTTTCGCGGGCCGGCGGATCAGCGCGTGCCACACCACCAGCAGCACGCCGAACACGAACGCCAGGATGCCGAGCACGCCGCCGCGCCGGAACGCGCCGACCGCGGCGTTGTCGGTGTTCAGCTCGACCCCGGGGTCGTTGGCCCGGGTGACCACCGCCCGCGAGGTCTTCGCGTCGCCGAAGATCTTCTCGGCCACGCTGGCGTGCTCCCAGTCCTTGAGCACCTGCTTCCAGGTGTCGGTCCGGCCGCTGGTCACGTTCGAGGCCGTGCTGGGCGGGGCGGTGGTGGTAGTGGTGCTGGTGTTGTGCGTGGCGAACCGGGTCTTGACGATGAAGCCGGAGCCACCGGAGATGGCCAGCACGATGCCGAGCATCACCAGCGGGGTCAGCACGGCCACCCACGGACGCTTGTAGGTCGGCAGGTCGGCGCGGCGCCAGCGCCACACCATCAGCGCGTGGATCAGCGCCGCGACGACGGCGACGCCCCACGGCGTCCGCGAGTTGGTCAGAACCAGCACGAAGCACGCGAACCCGGTCGCCGCCAACCGCTGCCACCAGGCGAACGCGCGATCCGGCGCGATCCGGAGGCTGGCCACGATCATCAGCCCGGCCAGGGCGTTGGGTTGGAAGAACAGTCCGTTTCCGCCCCAGAACCGGTCCTTCATGTCCAGCGCACCGTAGTTGTGCGGCGGGATCGCGTGCACGGAGTCGAACATGCTGCCCGAGCCGGCCAGCATCAGCAGCGAGATGGCCACCAGGATGGCCGCCACGATGCCCACGCTCGGGTCGCCGCCACCCTGCGACCTCGGGCGCTTGGCCGCGGCCATCACGCCCATGGCGGACAGCGCGAAGACCCCCGCGTACGCCACGCGCTCGCCGGCGACGACGACGTGCGCGACCAGCACCGCGCCGATGACGCCGAACACCCAGTACGGCAACCCGAGCCAGGCCCCGCCCATCCGCGGCAGGTCACGCAGGCTCTTGTGCCAGGGCCAGGTCCAGAATGCGAAGACGACGCCCTCGATGGCCAGAATGCCCCAGATGAAAATCGGCTGATTCGTGAACGTCCAGGTGGAGATCCCCGCCCCGGCGAAGAACGTGCCGACCACCGCGCCCCGCCACGTGATGCCCGGCAGCGTCACGGCGAATGCGGCCAGCGCGACGGCGATGCCCGCCGCGATCAGCGTCTTGATGCCCTCGACCACGCTCCCGCTGTCGACTAGTTCAATGACAGCGGCGGCCACAGCGATGGCTATACCGATGGCAAATGCCCAGTTGCGCCGTCTATGAGGGGTGACCGTAGTCATTCGGTAAAGGTCCTCGCTTTACTCACGTGAGTCATGGCCCGAGACCGCGCCTCGCGGGCCCGCCGCCGTCCGAGCACAAAGTCTCGCACGGCCCTGCGCGGCCGTGACGGCACCAACCACACCTGCATGAACGTGACGTAATCCGTGAGGCCGGGGCGGCCGTGCCGGTGCGCCTCACGCAGCAGGTCGAGGAACACCCGGGGGTCACCGCTGTCCGCCGCCATCGAGCTGATTACGCCCATCGCCAGCGCCGCGTACGCCCGCGGGGTCACCCTGCTCCGGCTCTCCTTGAGCCACTGGTACTGCTGGCGCCACGGCGAATCGAGGCTGATCCGCTGCCGGTTCTCGTCGGCGTACCAGATGACCAGCGCCTGCTCGGCGTACTCCAGGCCCACGCCCTCGATCTCCAGGGCGCGCAGCGTCCAGTCCAGCTCCTGCATCCGCCGCAGGCCGTTGGTGAACGGAACCTTACGGAGCAGTTCCGTCGGGGCCATGATGGTCGAGGTCTGGATGAAGCCGTCGCCGTGGAACAGGCCCCGGCGGACGGTGAAGTACTCGCTGAGTGGCTGGCCCGGCTCGGGCAGCCGGCGCGGCATCACGAACTCGGCGCGTGGGGTGCGCACCGACATCCGGCAGGACACGATGGGCAGCGCGTGCGAGGACGCCTTGGCCAGCGCCAGCTGCGTCTCCAGCTTCTCCAGCAGCCACTCGTCGTCGTCGTCGAGCAGGGCCACGAACGGCGCCCTGGCCTCCTGCGCGCCGACATTGCGGGCGTTCGGGGCGCCCCCCGACTCGGGCAGCTCGACCAGGCGGAGACGCTGGTCGTCGGCGTACTCGGCCAGGGCCCCACGGGTGGATTCGTCGGGTCCGTCGACGACGACAATGACCTCGATGTCCCGCAACGTCTGATCCAACGCGCTCCGCACGGCCCGGGGAACCAGCTCGGGACGGTTGCGTGTCGGGATGACGACACTGACCTCAGGTCTTTGCACCATGGACGAGCCCATCTGTCTCGGCGACGATGACCGGACGCTCCCGGTCACCCACAAGAAACACCGTGTAGCGGTCGGGAAAGTTGCCTTGCCTGGGCAGCCGATGTCGCGATAACGCGGACACGGCGCATTCTTCCGGCGGGTTGGCCAGGCACGGACACCACTGTGAGGCTGTTAGGAGAAGGCCAGGACAAGCTCTGATGGTCTTTCGGTGAACAACAGCGACACAAGGAGAAAGGTAACGGTCCGCGCACGCACGGCAATGGACCCTACTCCGCGGCGGCGATGACCCTTCGGGTGGGCGGGTACCGTTTCGGCTATGAAGATCCTCGCGGCTAGCCCGTACCACCCGGCTCAGCAGCCTTTTCCCGCCGAGTTCCGAGCGACGGCCGCGTGATGCGTACCGACCCCCGCACCGTCCCGGCGCCGGACAATCCGGGGCCGGACAACCCTGTGCTGAACAACCCTGTGCTGAACAACACCGTGTTGAACAACACTGTGCTGGACAACCCGGTGCTGGCGTCGCTGCGCGGGGCGCACGCCCACCTGGCCGAGGTGAACGGCCGAGCCGCCCGGTACCTCGCCGACGTCAGCCCGTTCGCCGCCCTGGACAGAACCGCTCTGGACGCAACTTCTCCAGACGGCGGCATCGACCCGCGCGCCTGGGACGACCTGGCGGCGCTGGTTGGCCCGGCCACCACCGTGCTGCTGGCCGGCGACGACCCGGCCCCACCGGAGGGCTGGGAGGTCACCATTCGGTTCCCCGGCGTCCAGCTGACCGGCGAGGCGGTCACCGGCGAAGCCGCGGTGATCGCCTCCGGCCCGGACGCGGGAGTCGCCTCCGACCAGGATCGGACCGCCGGACCGCGGCTCGTGATGCTCGACACAGCCGACGTCCCGGAGATGCTCGAACTCGTGTCGCGCACCCAGCCGGGCCCGTTCCTGCCCCGGACCATCGAGGCGGGCACGTACCTGGGCTTGCGCGACAACGGTGCGCTGGTGGCCATGGCGGGCGAGCGGATGCGCCCGCCCGGCTGGACCGAGATCAGCGCCGTGTGCACCGACCCGGCGTACCGGGGCCAGGGGCTGGCGAGCCGGCTCATCCGGGTACTCACGGCGGGCATCCGGGCCCGGGGCGAGACGCCGTTCCTGCACACCGGGGCGTCCAACACCGGCGCGATCCGGGTATACGAGGCGCTCGGCTTCACCCACCGCCGGACGGTGACCTTCGCCCAGGTGCGGACCCCCGGACGCTGAGGCCCGATGGGCGCCGTTGACGAGGTGGTGGGGTTCGCCAGCGACCTGATCAGGATCGACACCACCAACACCGGGGACGAGGCCACCACGGTCGGCGAGCGGGCCGCCGCCGAGTACGTGGCGGGCAAGCTCGCCGAGGTCGGTTACGACGCCACGTACCTGGAGAGCGGTGCCAGGGGCCGGGGCAACGTGGTGGCCCGATTGGCGGGTGGCGACCCGGGGCGGGGCGCCCTGCTCGTACACGCGCACCTGGACGTGGTGCCGGCCGACGCCGCCGACTGGTCGGTGCATCCGCTCTCGGGCGAGGTCGCCGACGGGTACCTGTGGGGCCGGGGCGCGATCGACATGAAGCACATGGTGGCGATGAGCCTGGCCGTGGCCCGGCAACTCAAGCGCGAGGGGCACGTCCCGCCGCGCGACCTCATCTTCGCCTTCGTGGCCGACGAGGAGTCCGGCGGCTTCCGGGGTGCCCGGTGGCTGGCCGAGCACCGCCCGGACCTGTTCGAGGGCGCCACCGAGGCGATCGGCGAGGTCGGCGGCTTCTCGGTGACGCTGCGCGAGGGCGTGCGGGCCTACCTGGTCCAGACGGCCGAGAAGGCGGCGCTGTGGCTGCGGCTGCGCACCCGGGGGCAGGGCGGGCACGGCTCGCTGCCGCACGCCGACAGCGCGCTGGCCACGCTCGCCGACGCGGTGACCCGGCTGCACCGGCACAGCTTCCCCGTGGTGTGGACCGATCCGGTGCGGGAGTTGGTCACCGCGCTCGGCCGGCTCACCGGCCACCCGATCCCAGCGGACGACCCGGAGCCGGCCATCGCCGCGCTGGGCGAGGCACCCGGGCTCGGTGGGCTGTCCCGGCTGCTCGCCGCCGCGCTGCGCGACACCGCCGCGGTCACCATCTTCAACGCGGGGCTGAAGGCGAACGTCATCCCGGGAAGCGCGACGGCCGAGGCGGACTGCCGGGTGCTGCCCGGCCGCGAGGAGGCGTTCGTCCGCGAGCTGGCCGCCGTGCTGGGGCCCGGCATCGAGTGGGAGTACGACAGCCTGCCGGCCATCGAGACCACCTTCGACGGGTCGCTGGTGGAGCGCATGCGCGCGGCGATCGGCGCCGAGGATCCGGGCGCGCCGCTGCTGCCGTACCTGCTGCCGGCGGCCACCGACGCCAAGTCGTTCCAGAGCCTGGGCATCCGCCATTTCGGCTTCGCCCCTGTGCGGCTGCCCGCCGAGCTCGACTTTCCCGCGCTGTTCCACGGAGTGGATGAGCGGGTGCCGATCGACGGGCTGAGGTTCGGCACCCGGGTGCTGGAGCGGTTGCTGCGCGACTGCTGAAGTCAGCCGGCCGCCTCGAAGGCCCGGCCAACGTCGGTGACCGACGGTCCACTGTGGAACAGACCGGTGCTCGGCCCGGAGTCCGCGGCGGGCAGGCCGAACCAGGCGTAGCGCTGGACGTAGGACAGCCCGCCGAGCATCTTCGCGGACGCGGTGACGAACGCCGCCTGCTGCTGCTGGCTCGGGTAGCTGGTGCCACCGGCGAAGTTGATGAGTGCGTACTCGGTCAGCCAGATGGGCTTGTGGTACCGGTTGTAGACGGCGGACAGGTACGACTTGAGCTCGTTGACCGCGTTGGTGGTGGTGAAGTCCGAGCCGTACCAGTGCAGTGCGATGAAGTCGACCCGGTACCCGCGGCTGGCCGCGCCGGACATGAACTGGTCCAGCCAGCCGCCGGGGGTGTCCCCGCCGGTGGCCACGGCCGGGCTGCCCAGTGTCAGGCCGGTGCCCATCAGCTGCGGCCAGAGGTCGAGCGCCTGGCCGACGCTCAGGTTGGCCTGGTCCGCGCGGTCCGGCTCGTTGAAGCCCAGCAGGTAGTGTCCGGCGCTCTTGGCCTGGCCGAGAGCGGTGGCCGTGACGCTGGCCGATCCCCAGATCATCGGCACGAAGCCGACTCCGGACGGGGTGGTGACGCCCTGGTGCGTGGTGGACCAGGTGTAGTACCAACTCGCCTTTGACGCGGCCAGCGCCTGGCTCACACCGGTGAAGTTCCACACGCACACGCCCTTCTTCGCCGACACCACGGCGGGCGGGGGCGGCGCGGGCCGGGTGGTCGGCGGCCTGGGCACCCGTGAGGGCGACGGCGACACCGGACTGGGCGATTGCGGCACCGGGCTCGGCGAGTACCCGGCGGCCGAGGCGGCGGTGGAGGCAGCTACCGAGGCGGACGGTGACCCGGCCGCGGCGGCCGGCGCGGCGGCCGATCCGCGGCCGAGGTGTACGGCGGCGAAGGCCCCCACCGCGAGGACGGCGGCACAGGTGGCGGCCGCGGCGACGGCGCCCACCGGCCCGCGTGGACCGAGCCGGAGCACCGAGCGCAGGCCCCGGCCGGGCGCGGCGTGCGCGGGCCCCGACGGGCGCGACGGCCCCGACGGGCGCGACGGCCCGGCGCCACGGGCGGCCGGATGCCCGGGAGTGGGCTGTCCCGCGGCCGGATGCCCGGGAGCCGGATGCCCGGGGATGCCGTACCGGGCCAGCGCGCCGGCCGGTACGGGTACCAGCCCGACACCGGCGAGCAGGCGGTCCATGGGCAGCATCCCGTTGCCGAGGCCGGCGCACGTGCGACAGTCGCGCACGTGCCGGGCCAGCCGCTTGCGCCACAGCGCGCTCGGCCGACCGTCCCAGCCCCGGATCAGGTCGAACAGCTCCGGGCAGCCCGGGCGGGCGCGCAGCGCCCGGACGACGGTACGGGCCGTGTACATCTGTTCCTTCATCCGCTGCACCCGTACCGCCGCGTGCGGTCCGGACAGGCCCAGCGCCATCGCCAGCTCGGCACGGTCCAGCTCGCCGGCCTCCTCCAGCCACCACAGGGCGAGCAGGTCGCGGTCGTCCTCGTCCAGCCACCGGGTCGCCTCGGCCACCTCACGGCGTTGGTCGGTGAGGCCGAGCCGCAGGATGGACAGCTCGGCGAAGTCCGCCGCGGGGTCGGCCACGGCCCGCGCCGCGTCCAGGTCGGAGCTGCGCCCCAGCGCGGCCCGGCGATGCTGTTCGTGGTCGCGCACCTGGCGCACGGCGATCGCCACCAGCCAGGACCGGAACGCGTGCGGGTCGCGCAGATCGGGCAGGTGGCGCACCACCCGCATCAGGGTCTCCTGGACCACGTCGTCGACGTCGGCGTGCCCGCCCAGCGCCCGGCCCACGATGTTGTAGACCAGCGGCAGGGACTGCGCCACGAGGGCGTCCAGCGCCCGCTGGTTGCCGCCCCGGGCGGCCTCGACCATCGCGGTGTCGGGCCCGCTCCGACCGGCCGCACCCATCATGCCCGCGCTCCCTTCGCACCCGTACGGTACGGCCGCTGTCGCGGCCGCCCTATCGGGGACCCGCTGACCGCCCGTGGATAACGGAAATCCTCGCGCGGATTCCGGCGCGACGACCGCCGCGGCCGAGCACGGTGCCAGTTCGCCCGGGGACGCTCGGGCGCGGTGCCGGCCCGCCCGGCACGGTGGGGCGCGGTGCCAGCCCGACCGGCACGGCCGGGCGGGGTGCGGCCGGGGCGGCCGTCATCGGCAGTCGCGTTCCCTGCCGCCTGGTGGGTGCCGGCCCGGAGCCCACCCCGTCTCCGGGCCGGCACCAGCTGGGGCGGGGTCGGGTCAGGACACCGCGCGGCCCGGTGCGACCAGACCGGTCTCGTACGCCACGACCACCGCCTGCGCCCTGCTGGTCAGGTTCAGCTTGGTCATCGTCCGGTTGAGGTGCGTCTTGACGGTGGCCTCGGCGACCACCAACTCCCCCGCGATGTCGGTGTTGGACAGCCCGCGCGCCACCAGGCGCAGCACCTCGATCTCGCGGCCGGTCAGCCCGCTCAGGCTCGGCGGCGGATCCTGCCTCGGCCGGCCGTGCCGCACGTACGCGCTGACCAACCGGTGGCTCACGCTCGGCGCGAACAGCCCCTCGCCGCCCGCGACGACGTGGATCGCCGCGACCAGCCGTTCCGGGGCGGTGTCCCGCAGCAGCACGCCGCGAGCCCCCGCCCGCAGGGCCGCGTCGACACACTCCAGGCCGGTCCCGCACAGCACCAGCACGCGGGGACGAGGCGAGGCGCACCGGGCCAGGACGGCCTCGGTCACCGCCACGCCGCCCATGCCCACGCCACCCACGCCCATGCCACCCACGCCCACGCCGCCCAGGCCGTCCCCGCCCACGACGTTCATGCCCGCCACGTCCATGTCGATGAGCACGACATCCGGACGGCGCGCCGCCGCCAGGGCCACGGCCTGCTCCCCCGTCGCGGCCTGGCCCACCACCTCCAGTCCGGTCGCGGCCTGGATCAGCGCGGCCAGGCCGGCCCGGGCCAGCGCGTGACCGCCGACGATGAGCACCTTCGTCGCCCGCCCACCGTCCACCGCGCTCGTCGCCACGGCGGCATCCCGCGCGGCGGCCACCAGCGCGGCGCCGTCCGGCCGCGGCGCGCCGGCCACCACCGGCGCCCACCGGTCACCCGGCGCGCTCATCACCGGCTCCCTCATCCCCACCCCGGTCCGATCGCTGTCCGTCGCACGGGCGCCGTCTCCACCCGTGGCGGCGCGGCGTCGGGATCGACCGATCGGTCGACCCGTCGTCGCCGCGCCGGCACCGGTCCCCCGATGGGCGCGCGGGACGACAGCGACCCGCGCCGCTCGACAGCGTCCCGCACCCGGCTTGCCAAAGTCCTTGCCATCGCCGTGACGAGGACCGGAAGCTCGGCTGTCGAGGGATCACGCCGCTCCCGCGGCCCGGCGGCGAGCCGCGGCGGCCGGGCCGATCCGGTGAGGCGCGGCCGGGCCGCGGGGCGGTCAGGCGCCGGTGGCGCGTGCCCCGGCGCCTACCGCGCCGGGGTCGGACGCGAGGCCGGCCGTCGGCCGCGACTGCCGGGCGATGACCCCGAGCCGGGCGTTGACCGCGAGCCAGGCCGCCGAGCCCAGCACGAAGGCCAGCGCGGCGATCACGTATCCGTCGCCGTACGCCAACTGCCACGCGGTCCAGCGCAGTTCGGCGCCGGAGTCGTGCGGCGCGACGCGCAGCAGCCCGGAGGGGTGGATGCCGATCGCGGGATCGGTGCCGCCGTGCGCGGCCACCCGCAGCGGCCACCACGCGAACAGCGCGACCAGTGCCGCGACCGCGACGATCCCGCCCGCCGCGCCCCGGACACGCCCGCGCGACACGATGCTCCGAAGACGCCAGGAGGACCCGGCACTCCCGAGAGGCGCAGTGCCCCGAAGGCGCCCCAGGGGCGCGGCGCCCCGAAGGCGCCCCAGGGGCGCGGTGGCGAGGGCGAGGGCGGGCACCACGTAGACCCAGTGGTGCGACCACGAGATCGGCGAGACCAGCAGCCCGGTCGCCGCGCAGAGGCAGACCCCGAGCAGCTCGTACCCGCGGCGGCCGGCCACCACCGCCGTGACGAGCCCGGCCACCCCGACGGCGAGCGCGGCGACGATCCACACCGCGTGCGCGTCCGGCCCGTCGCGCAGCAGGCGGAGCACCAGACCGTTGAGCGACTGGTTCACCAGGCGCACCGGGCTGTCCCCCGGCTGGCTGAACCGTCCGCCCCAGTAGTCGACCGAGTCGCGTCCGAGCAGCGCGAAGCCGATGGCCACGGTCCCTGCGAAGGCGGCCACGCTCGCCGCCGCGGCGCGGATCCGCCCGGTCAGCAGCAGGTACGGGATGAAGATCAACGGGGTGAGCTTCAGGCCGGCCGCGATGCCGATGGCGATGCCCTTGCCGCGCGCGGTGTCCGGCGCTGCGAAGTCGACCAGCACCAGCGCCAGCAGGATCAGGTTGATCTGGCCGAAGTGCAGGGTGAGGTCCACCGGCTCCAGCCACAGACCGACCGCCGCGACGGCCAGCGCCCAGCCCAACCGACCGGTACGGGTCGCGCCGCCCGGCCCCCCCGTCGTGGGGGTGGCCAGCCGCACCGCGGCGTACGCCGACAGCACCAGGCAGCACAGGCCGGCCACGGCCAGGATCAGCTGCCACACCGGGAAGCTCAGCGGGCTGCCCGCGGCGAACAGCAGCGCGGCGAACGGCGGGTACGTGAAGGGCAGGCGCGCCGCCCCGAACGCCTGGGCGTACAGCGCCCCGGAGCCGTGCAGCACCGCCGAGCCGGCGGCGCGGTAGACCAGCGCGTCGGACTGCCGCCAGTAGACGCCGGGGCCGGTGGCCACCAGCGCCACCCAGCCGGCGACCGAGACCACGAACAGTCCCGCGCCGGCCGCGAGCCGGTTCACGGGCAGCCCGGCGATGGGGCGGTCGGTACCGGTACGGTACGGGCCCGGTGCAGCACCAGGTAGCCGTCCCGCTGGTAGGTGACCTGGTACCCGTTGTCCTCCAGGTACCGGACCCGGTCGAGCTGATCCGTCAGACCGCAGAACGGGAACTCCGCGGTGTGCACGTCGGCCACCACCCACGGCGCCCAGCGCGGCAGGCGGTCCCACAGCAGTACCGTGTCGCGCCCGGACAGCTGCGGTCCGAGGGTGTCCGCGGCCTCGACGGTGACCCCGGGCGGCACCTGCGCGACCGCGGCCGCCGCCGCGCGCTGGGCGGCGTCGCGCTCCCAGGCCGAGGAGTGCGGCAACCGTTTGAACGCGAAGAACGGCAGCGACACGAGCGCCACGGCCAGCACGGCACAGGCCCATACCAGGGTGGTGCGCCGTCCGGCGAACGCGGCGATCCGCGCGCCCGGCCGTGCGCCGGCCCGCCGACCCGGCCGTGCGCCGACCGGGCCGGTAGCGCCGGGCCCGTCCCGGTCCGCCCGGCCGGCGAACCACCGTTGGAGGCGTGCCGCCCCGTCGACCCCGGCGGCGAGCAGCGGTATCACCAGGAAGGAGTTGTAGTGGAAGGAGAGGCCCCACCAGGTCGATTGGTCGGAGAGCATCCGCTCGGCCAGCAGCACCAGCGCCATGACCAGGTACGGCGACGCCAGCGGGGCCAGCGCCGCCATGGCCAGCAGCCAGAGCATCGTGCGCACCTTCATCTCCGGCTCGACGAAGGTGCGCAGCGCCTCGACCGGGTGGGTCACGATGTGCCAGGCCGCCGTCGGTACCGTCGGCCCGAACTGCCCGTACCGCCAGTAATAGTCCGCCTGCCCGCCGAAGGCGGGAATCACCAGCCGGGTCGTGACGGCGACCGCCACCAGCCCGCCGACCGCCAGCGCCAGTCCGAGCCACAGTGACTGGCGGCGGCGCGGGCCCGGCCGGATGCCGGCGCCGAGTACGCACAGCCCGAACGCGCTGACCAGCAGGCCGATGTCCTCCTTGACGGTCAGCAGCGCCGCTGCCGCGAGCGCGACGTGCCACCACCGGCCCCTGCCCCGGCGCAGCGCCGAGTAGCGCTCGAACAGCAGCGCGGTCAGCACCGGCGCGAACGCGGCCTCGTGGAAGTCGAACGAGACCGCCTCGGCCACCGGCCAGGCCAGCGCGTAGCCCACGGTCACCAGGTAGGCCGGGAGCACGCCCAACTCCCGGCGGACGAAGGCGAACAGCGGCACGACCGCCGCGGCGAACAGCAGCGCCTGCGCGACGAGCAGCGTCGTGGGACCGTTGTGAATCCAGTACAGCGGGGCGAGCACGGCGAGGATCGGCGAGAAGTGGTCGCCCAGGATGGAGAACCCGGTGCCGAAGCCGTTGTGTACGCCCTTGACGATCGCCACGGGCAGCCCGAACCGGCTGTAGGAGCGCTCCGCCTGGTCGAAGATGACCAGGTCGTAGGTACTGGTCCGGAACGTGTGGTACTGGCTGAACGCCAACGCGCCGTAGAGGACGGCCGCGAGGCAGGCGATGAGGGCGACGCCCATCCGGTGACCGGCGACCAGCCGGGAGCGGATCGTCGCACCCGCCCGCGCCGCCGCGCTCCCGGGCGACGCCGGCGCGGCCGGCACAACCGCCTCCGGCGGGGAGGCGGCCATGGACGCGGTTCCGGAGGCGGAGTCCCGCTCGGCCGTGGTATCGCTCACCGCGACCCGCCCCCGGCCCGATCCCCATCGCTGCCGGCGGTGCCGCCCCCGGGCGGACCCGGGTCGACGGTGCCGCCCTCGATCGGACCCGGAGCGGTGGCGGCGCGCCGGCTGCGGCCGGTGAGTGCCGCGCCCAGCCCGGCCGCGCACAGGTCACCGAGGGTCATCAGCAGCCGGGAGACCAGCGCGATGGCGGTGGCGTCCCCGACCCGCAGCACCGCGCCGAGCGCCGCGACCAGCAACACTTCGCGCACGCCGACCCCGGCCGGCACGAACACCGCGAGGAAGCCGGCGGACCACGCGAAGGCGAACCCGCCGATCGCCACGATCGCGGCCCGGCCCTCCGGCGCCCCGAGCCGCACCGCGAGCAGCCAGACCTGCGCGCCGTACGGCACCCACGACGCGAGCGCCCAGGCCAGGGCGGTGGCCACGGCGCGCCCGGTCAGCGGCTGCTCCAGCGGGGCGCGGCGGGTCAGCCGCAGCACCCGGTTCAGCACCGGGTTGAGCACCCGGGGGTGCAGGCAGGCCAGCATCACCGGGGCGAGCAGGAACGCCCAGCGGTAATCGGCCGTGGCACCCCGGGCCAGGAACGGCAGCGTGACCAGCGCGGCGATCAGCCCGGCGACCAGCGACAGCAGCATGGTCAGCAGCGACGCGGTCGCCGACCGGCGACGGGGAATCTGGTACGCCCGTCCCAGCTCCATCTGCGCCAGCACCGGCCAGATCGAGCCCGGCACGTACTTGCCCAATTGCCCGACGAACACCACCCCGGTGGCGGCGCGCAGCGGCAGCGGAGAGCCGAGGGCTGCCAGCAGGACCCGCCAGACCTGCATCCCGGCGGCCAGGCCGAGCAGGACGGCCAGTAGCGCGCCGGCCACCGGCGCGGCGCCGAGCTGTCCCAACGCGGACCGCACCGCCGGCCACTGGTCACGGATCTCCAGCCCGCACAGCCCGGCGGCCACGATCACGAAGCCCCAGCGCACGACGCGACCGGTCAACAGCCGGCCGATCACGGACAGCCAACCGCGCACTGCGCTGCGCGACGGCGGTGGGTCGGTTGGCCGCGTACCGGCCGGCGCGGCGGCGACCGGCTGCTCGGGCATGGTGCGAGCTTAGTGAGTCGCCCCGAGCCCGATTGACGGCGGGAAGTAGTCGATCACGAGGAGGATCCCGCCGGGAGCGTTTCCGGTGGCCGCGCCGGGAGCGTTTCCGGTGGACGTGCCGGCCGCACTAGGGTGGAGCGTCATGCGGGTACTCGTCTTCGGCACCTACGACGCCGCCATGCACCCGCGAGTCGCCACGATCGCCGAGGGCCTGCGCGGCAGCGGGGCCGAGGTGATCGAGTGCAACGTGCCGCTGGGACTGTCCACCGCCGACCGGGTCGCGATGCTCACCCAGCCGTGGCGGGTGGCCGCGCTGCTGGTCCGGATCATCCGGTGCTGGGCCGCACTGGCCCGGTCCGCCCGGCGCGTACCCCGGCCCGACGCGGTGCTCGTCGGCTACCTGGGCCACTTCGACGTCCACCTGGCCAGGCTGCTCTTCCGGCGGGTACCGGTGCTGCTCGATCACCTGGTCGGCGCCAGCGACACGGCCCGGGATCGGCGGGCCGGCGGTGGCGTGCGCGGCACGCTGCTGGGGCTGATCGACTCGGCCGCGCTGCGCGCCGCCGACGTGATCATCGTTGACACGGACGAGCACCTCGCCGTCCTGCCCGACCGGCACCGGGGCCGGGCGGTCGTCGTACCGGTGGGAGCGCCCGCCGCGTGGTTCGCCGCGGCCGCCTCTGCCGCAGCCGACCCTGTCGCGGCCGACCCTGCCGCGGCCGAACAGGCATCGCCGGGGCCGGCGGAGGCAGGGCCGGCACCGCTACGCGTGGTGTTCTATGGCCTGTACACACCGTTACAGGGCACCCCGGTGATCGGCGCCGCGCTTGCCGCGCTGACCGGAGCCGGCGCGCGAGTGACCATGATCGGCGCCGGACAGGACGCCGCCGAGACCAGGCTCGCCGCGCGGACCAATCCGGACGTGCGCTGGCTGGACTGGGTAGCGGCGGACGAACTGCCCGCGCTGGTTGCCGGGCACGACGTCTGCCTGGGCATCTTCGGCGCCGGCCCGAAGGCGCTGCGGGTGGTGCCGAACAAGGTGTTCCAGGGCGCCGCCGCAGGCTGCGCGATTGTCACCTCGGACACCCCGCCGCAGCGCCGCGCGCTGGGCGACGCGGCGGTGCTGGTCCCGCCCGCCGACCCCGACTCGCTGGCCCGCGCCCTGCTGCGCCTGGCCGGCGACCGCGCCGAGCTGGATCGGCTGCGCCGGCTCGCCGGCCGGCTGGCCGCGGACAGCTTCGCCCCCGAGCGGATAGTGGTGCCGCTGCTGAGGCACCTGAAGCCGATGCTGGACGAGCGCCCCGGCGGCCCCGCCACCGGGGCGCCAGCCGGTACGGTGGTCGCTGCCGTGGGACCCCACGGCGGTACGGATGGAGGGCAGAGCAGGTGACCGAGTCAACGACGCCCGGTGCGACGGCGACCGATCGGCGGCAGCCGCCCCGGGGCGGGCTCGACGCGATCGCCCCGCTCACGCCCAACGCCTGGCTGCGCTTTGACCTGGTCGGCCGGATGCTGCCCGCCGGCATCGGTGACGTGCTGGAGATCGGTTGCGGGCAGGGCGCACTCGGCGCGCGCCTGTCCCTGCGCTACCGGTACCTGGGCGTGGAGCCCGATCCAGAGTCGTACGGCGTGGCCGCGCGGCGGGTGGCCCGGATCGGCGGCACCGGCGAGGTACGCAACGTGACGGTCGAGTCACTCGGTGACCGCCGCTTCGACCTGGTGTGCGCCTTCGAGGTGCTCGAACACATCGAGGATGACGCCGCCGCGGTGACCGGGTGGGCGTCCCGGCTGCGTCCGGGCGGGTGGCTGATGCTGTCGGTGCCGGCGCACCAGCACCGGTTCGGCCCGGCCGACCGGATGGCGGGGCATTTCCGCCGGTACGACCCGGAGGTCATGACCGGGTTGCTGAGCCGGTGCGGGTTCACCGACATCGACGTGCGGCAGTACGGCGTCCCACTCGGGTACGTGCTGGAGGCCGCCCGCAACGCGGTGGGCCGGCGCCGGGTGGCCCAGCAGGCCAACCTGTCCATCGAGGAGCGCACCGCCGGGTCGGGCCGGCTCCTGCAGCCCAGCGGCGGCGGGTACGGGTCGGCCGCGCGCTGGGGAACGGCGCCGTTCCGGCTCGCGCAGCGCGCCTTCCCCGGCGCCGGTACCGGCCTGGTGGTCCGGGCCCGGCTCGCCGGCTAGTCCGGTCTCGACCGGACTATCAGGTCGGCGAGCAGCGCCATCGAGCCGATGATCAGCCCGGTCAGGAAGATCAGCACCGTGTTGGTGGCCAGCCGCACCGGGTGCACGGCGATGTCCACCACGCCCTTGACCACGCCGATGGCGAGCAGCCAGAGCGCGAGCGGCATGAGCGCCTTGATCGGGTTGAAATACATCACCATGCGCAGTACCTGCAGGATGTAGCGGTACCCGTCGGCGACAAAGCGGAACTTGGAGTTGCCCGACCGCCGCGAATACTCGATCGGCAGGTAGAAGATGTCGTGCTGGTTGGACAGGAAGGCCAGCGTGATCGTCGTGACGCAGGAGAAACCGGCCGGCAGCAGCCGAAGGTACGGCTGGGCCACCTCGCGCCGGAACGCGCGCAGCCCCGAGTTGAGGTCCGGGATCCGCTGGTCGATGAGCCACTCGGCGACCTTGCGGATGAACCATTTCGCCGGCACCCGCAGCAGCTTGTAGGTGCCCTCCTCGCTGGTGCGGGCGCCCACCACCTGATCGATGGCGGGATTGTCGTCCAGCATCCGCACCAGTTCGGGGATGCGCTCGTTCGGGTAGGTCATGTCCGCGTCGGTCCAGACCACGATGTCGCCCCGGGCGGCCTGCGAGCCGATCCGGCGCACCGTGCCCGCGCCTCCGTTACGCAGGAAGGGAACCACCCTCACGTTGGGGTACGACAGCTCGGCCTCACGCAACACACCCAGTGTCGAGTCCGTCGACGCATCGTCGACGGCGAGCACCTCGTAGCTGTAACCCGAGGCGTCCATCGCGTCGCAGATGCGCGCTATCTCGAGCTTGACGTGCGCTTCCTCGTTGTAACACGGCAGCACGATGGTGACGCGCGGCGGCGGCGCGTCGGCGTTCTCGCCGAGGGGTGGAAGCGCCGGGGCACCGGGCAGTAAGGCCGTTCGTTCCGGGTCGGCGAGCATCGCCTTTCCGACTCCCATCGTCACATCGGATTCCGCTTCACTCGGCCCAGACACAGGTCTGCCGGTGCCGCAGCTCCGCAGCCATCGCCCTGGCCCCCTCTGGCGAGAATAGTCCTACCGTGCCCAGCCGGCTTTCCAAGGCCGCTTGCGAAGGGGTCCTCCTGCGCCACCGTCAGGGTCGCGCGACCCAGAAGTCAATGTTCAGCGCCATCGTGCCACTCGGTCGCCGGACCAACTGCTGCTGGTCCTGACGCGTGCGCAGCTTCATCACCCTGGTAGCGCGAAGGCCCATCGCGTGCAAGGGATCGTACTGGGTGCCGGCGATGACCGGGGTACGGCCCGCGGTCCTGATGCTAGCCACCACCTGATCGACCGACGCCGGGGACTGTTCGATCAGGCTGGCGACGGGAAGCTGGCACTGATTGCGAATCGTGGGCGCGAACAACGTGTCCGTCAACACCACAGAGTCATTGGGCCGCAACGCCGCGCACACCTCGCGCATCGCGGCCAGCTCACCCAGCTCGGTGCGGTCGGAGGCCACCGGTCCGGTGGCCTTCCAGATCGGTACGAGCATGGCGACGGCCACGGCCGCGGTGGCGACCCAGGGCAGCGCGACCAGGCCCACCCCGCGCGCACGCGTGGCTCCGCTTCCCGCCGCGGCGAACCGGTCGGCCAACTTCCGCATTTCCGCACGAGCCAGGCGGTTTCCCGCCGCCACCGCCCAGGTGGCGAACAACACCATGCCGGGCAGTACCTCGACCACCAGCCTCCGGTCCGCCCAGGGATGGTCGGGGGTGATGCCGGGGCGCAGCAGCACCAGCACGGACGAGCACAGATACACCAGCAGCACGCTGGCCCACGCCAGGTCGCGACCGCGCAGCACGCGGACGGTCAGCGCCACCGCGCCGACGAGCGCGGCGGCCAGCACCGGCCAGCCGAGGTACCAGGAGACCCACCAGAGGCTCTGCTCCGCATAGCCGCGGCTGCCGTCCAGGGGCAGCCCGAGCCGGGCCTGCGCGGTCTCGGTGAACTGCATGACGCCGGCGTCGGTGGTCGAGTGGTCCACGGAGACGTACGGCCGGATGACGAAACCGAGCGCCACCACCAGAACCGCGCAGCCGCCGACTATCGGCACGATCCGCCACCATCGGCTCACCCACAGCGACCGGCCGTACCGCTTCGTGACGAGCGCGCCGATGAGCGTGACGGCGATGACGCCCACCATCGCGACGACCATCAGCTTGACCGAGGAGATGTTGACCTGGACGTACGGGCGCGTGACAAACCCGGCGTCCACCAGCGCCAGGCCCCCGCTGATCGCGGCGCCGACCAGGAACGGCCACACGGCCGCGCGCCGGACCAGCCACAGCCCGGCCAGCACCGGCAGGGCCAGCGCGAAGTCGATGCCGAAGTCCAGCCGCACCAACTCGCCACCGGCGAGCACCAGGCCGGCGACGAAGGCGTGCCGGCGAATCGGACCCAGGCCGGCCGGAGCGGTCTCGCCGCCGCCCCGGCGCAGCGCGACCACCAGGTCGACCAGCAGGCAGCTGCCTCCGGCCAGGATGAGCAGCGCCAACGGCTCGGAGAAGGTGCTCTGCGCGACGCGCAGCACCGGCCAGGCACCGGCCAGCAGCAGGGCCGCGAGCGGCGCCCAGCACGCGCCGACCAGTCGCGCGGTCAGCCCGGCCACGGCGAGGATGGCACAGGCGCCGATGACCGCCGGCAGCACCAGCATGCCGCCCCAACCCCAGCCCCAGTCCACGATGCCCAGCAGGACCGGCCATCCGGTCATGAACTGCGGCACCAGCTGGCTGCCGTGCTCGTAGAAGGCCGGGCTGCCGAAGCCGAGATCGCCGGGCGTGGGCCCGAACGCGGCCAACGGGTACGGGTAGGTCAGGCCGTGGTGGTGGGCCAGCCAGTAGGCGATCTGGATGTAGGAACCGGCATCACGACGCGGAATCACGTGTTCGCTGTGAGTAAAGGCGGTGAACAGTCCGGATCCGACCGCCACCGCGAAGGTGGCCACCACCGACCACCATGGGGCCGCAATCCGCTGCCGTCGCAGCAGCGCCAGGCCCAGCCAGAGCATGACCAGCGCCACGACCGCCGCCACCGGCAGCACCACCACCGGCCGGAACACGCCGAGCGCCGCGAGCGGAAACGCGGCGAACACCACGCCGGACAGCACACACACCGGCGCCAGCGACGCCACCCAGAGCACGCGACCGGCCAGCGGCCCGCGATCGGTACCGGTCAGAAACGGGCGGGCCGTACGGGCGGCGGGCCGCAGCAGCCCGCCGGCGCGGAGCACCCCCGACCGCGCCACGGCGGAGCGCGGCCGAGTACCCGCGACGTCTCCCCCGCCGGCGTCGGGCTTGCTCTCGGCCACATCCGTGCCAGACACGCTGGGCGCCTCCCCACCTCACCGGCCGCTGGTGGGCCGCGTCTGTACGGATGGTAGCGAGACATCCTCGGGCACAGGTGCGGCCGGCACCATTGCCGCAACTCGGTCAGGACCCGACGCGGCCTCCGTTTGCCCAGTCTGCAACGAATCTGCACACCGCGCTCGTTGCCGTTCCGCCCCCCGCTTCAATAGCATGGGTACCCGCTGGGACCTCGCCGCGTGCCTCCTATCGCGTGGGCAAACGCGAGCGGCACCATTCCGATCCTCCGCGCGCCGAAGCTCGAGCTGTGTGGGGGTGCTCGCCTGCGCCACAACCCGGCTCGGCTGCGCTCCCCGGGCCAATGGCGCCCAGATCCCCCATCAGGAGACGGACATGCTCAGCAGAGGGCGGCGCGTCGCGCTGCTCAGCGCCATCGTCGCGACCAGCGCCGCGCTGGCCACGGCCGCCATCGCCAGTACCACGGCGCAGGCCGCCACCACCGGATGCCGGGTCGCGTACTCGGTCACGTCCCAGTGGTCCGGCGGCTTCACCGCCAGTGTCAACCTCACCAATCTCGGCGACCCGCTGTCGGGTTGGACCCTGAAGTGGAGCTTCACCGCCGGTCAGCAGGTGACCACGGGCTGGAACGCCACGTTCAGCCAGAGCGGCAGCGCGGTGACCGCCACCGACGCCGGCTACAACGCCGCCCTGGGTAGCGGGGCGACCACCTCAATCGGGTTCAACGGCACCTGGACCGGCAGCAACCCGGTGCCGACCAGCTTCACGCTCAACGGCGTGGCGTGTACCGGCACCGTCGGCACGACGACCCCGACGCCCCCCAGGACGGGGACCGCGTCGCCCACGAGGTCGCCCACCCCCACGCCCACCAGGACGACCACGCCCACCCCGACCAGGACGGCGACGCCGACCCCCACCTCCGGCGGCGGGAACCCGCCGGCGTGGCCGACCGCCACCGGTAGCGTGACGGTCACCGCGACCATCAAGGTGTCCGGCACCTACGACGGCGGCATGCGACGGTACACCGCGGTCGGCCTGGGCGGCGGAGACCAGGACGAGGACCAGCAGCCCATCTTCGACCTGCCCAGCGGGGGCACGTTGCAGAACGTCATCATCGGCGCACCCGGCGTCGACGGCATCCACTGTGAGAACACCTGCACGCTACGCAACGTCTGGTGGGAGGACGTCGGCGAGGACGCCGCCTCGCTCAAGGGCAGCAATTCCTCGCAGACGATGACCATCGACGGTGGCGGCGCCCGGCACGCCGACGACAAGGTGTTCCAGCACAACGGGCCGGGTACCTTCATCATCCGCAACTTCCAGGTATCCGACTTCGGCAAGTTGTACCGCTCCTGCGGCAACTGCTCGTCGCAGTACAAGCGGGCCGTGCAGATCTCGAACGTGTGGGTCACCTACCCGGGCAGCGCGCTGGCCGGCATCAACACCAACTACGGCGACACCGCCAGGTTCTCCGGCATCACCATCATCGGGGACACCAGCAAGAAGATCAGCATCTGCGACAAGTACACCGGCAACAACAGCGGCGACGAGCCGCCGAAGATCGGCAGCGGCGCCGACGGCACCAACTGCATCTACTCGGCGTCGGACATCACGTACCGCTGATCCGCCCCGGGTACCGGGCGCGGGGTGCTTCCACAGTGGACAGTGGCCCCGCGCCCGGAAACCGGAACAATGGCGGGGAGTTCACGCCCACCGACAGGAGCGAGCGGATGGCCCACGTGTTCGACCCCGACACCGTTCACGAGTGCGCGCTGGCCTGCATCGGAAAGCCGAAGCCGGCCATGTTCGACGCCTTCGCCGAGGCGATGGAGAGCAGGTACCCCGAGCGGCTGGACCTGGACCAGCCCTGGATTTTCAGCAACGCCGGGGGCGCGATGATCCAGATGAAGCTCTACTACGCGTCACTGTCCGAGTACATCATGATCTGGGGCACCCCGATCGGCTCCGAGGGGCACTCCGGGCGCCACGCGGTCGGCTTCTGGGACACCGTCATCGACGGTGAGATGTGGTATTACGGCGAGGGCCAGTTCGAGAAGCGGGTCTACCAGCCGGCCGACCGGGTGTATGTCGGCGCCAACCAGGCCCGCGCGATGAACTTCACCGACGGAGTGTGGGCGGTCGAGTACGCTCGCGGCCCGCTGCCGCTGTCGGTGCCGTTCGGGGTGGCCGACGAACTGGTCAGCACGCTGGACTTCAGCACCGCCGCGCAGACCCTGACCGTGTACGCCTCGCTGGTCGGCCACCACTGGCGGCAGCCGGACCCGAACGGCGGCCCGGCATCGACGCTGCGCCGCATGCTCGGCACGGCGCTGGCCACCGTCGGTCCGGCGCTGACCAGCGTGGTCCGGCCGCCCGAGCCCGACGACCGGATCCCGTCGGACCGCTGACCCGACCCCCGCGGACCCCGGGTCGGGCATCCCGGCCCGGGGTCGGCGCGTCAGGCTCCGGCGCGTCAGGGTTCGGCGCGTCAGGCTCCGGAGCCCGGCCGGGCCGGGCGCGGCATCGGCCGCCGAGCCCGGTGCAGCCGGGCCCTCGCCTTGTAGTACGGCGACAGTCGCAGGATCGACGCCCGGGCCAGCGGCGCGGCCGGCCGCACGAACCGCCGCCGCCAGCCGAGGCTGACCGCGACCGCCTCCACGATGTCGTCGAACGTGTGCCGCTGGTAGTGCAGCAGCCGCTCGCTCTCCTCGGTGTCGAGCCAGTCGGTGGCGTACGGCGCCGCGCTGAACGCGTCGTCCGGCAGCGGGTCCACCCCCATCGCGGCCAGCATCCGGGTCAGGTACTCCCGGTAGGTGAGCTGGCAGGTCTGGCCGCCGCCGATGAACATCGCCCGGCCCCACACCGCCGGGGTCTCCAGCGCGTTGGTCAGCGCGAGTCCCGCGTCGTCGGCGTGCAGCGACTCGATCCGGTTGTCCAGCCCGATCTCGAACATGATCGGATGCGGCTCCCGCACGCCCAGGATCGGCACGTCGGCCAGGCGGAAGATGGCCCACTCCAGGCCCGACGCCCGGATCATCGCCTCGTCTTCGATCTTGTGCGCCGTGTACGGGCTGGTCGCCACGAGCGGATCGTCCACCCGTCGCGGCGGCTGCCGGTCCAGCGTGAACCCGTGCACATCCAGCGTGGAGCTGAACAGCAGCCTCGGCGCGGAGTCCTGGGCCAGGCAGGCGGCGACCACGTTCGCGGTGCCGCCGACGTTGACCTCGCGCGCCTGGTCGGCGTGCTCGTCCGCGCCGGGCGGGATCATCGCGGCGAGATGGATCACCACGTCGACCCCCTCCACCGCCCGCGCCACGGCGTTCGCGTCGGTGATGTCGCCCCAGGCGACCGTCGCCTCCGGCGCCCACTGGCGCGCCATCCTCCGGTTGACGGTGCTCAGCCGGGCGAAGCAGCGCACCTCGTGACCGCGGTGCACCAACTCGGGCAGGGTGTGCGAACCGATGTTGCCGGAGGCGCCGGTGAGTAGTACCTTCATCGACCCCCCTAAAGGACGTAGGGAATGAGAGCCCGCCGGGTCGGCGGGTAGTCGACGAACCGCTGCCGGTACCAATCGTGGTGGTCCAACGCGCGGGGAACCAGGTTCGCCGCCGTGTAGACCGCGAACGCCACGCCCGGCAGGGCCCAGGTGGCCAGCGCCCAGCCGCTCCACTCCACGATCTCGCCGAGGTAGTTGGGGCACGACACCCAGCGGTACGCGCCGCCGCGCGGCACCTTGTAGCCGCTCTCCCCCGGCCCGCGCAGCCGGCGCAGCGTGCGGTCGGCGCTGAGATTGAGCGCCAGCCCGACGCCGAACAGCACGGCACCGGCGAGGAACCGGGGATCGGCCAGCCAGCCGAGCGGGTACCGGCCCGCCTGGGAGACCCAGCGCGCGTTGATCGAGGCGTTGAGCAGGTTGAACACGACTGCCATGGACGCCACGCTCACCGGCATCCGGGTGCCACCGCGCAGCCGCCAGGGGTACACGAAGGCCCGGTACAGGTAGTGCAGCTCCCAGCCGGCGAGCAGGACGAGGGGTACCGGGTCGGCCCGGTGGTCGCCGAGCACGTACACGATGGCGAACACCAGTGCGGCGGGGCTCTCCATGAGCAGCCAGCCCAGCCGGGCCGGGATCGTCGGGCCCCAGCCGCCCCGCGCGTACCGCCCGTAGGGCGCGCGGATCAGGCGGAGCCCGACGAAGGTGGCCACGCCCAGCGCCAACTCCAGCGACACGAACGCTCGGTAAAGGCCGGAGGCTGGCACAGGCGAAATTCTAGCCACGGTTGACCGGAATCGGCGAAGACCGACACCTTATCCGCCAATTACGGCGGCGAGCGTCGCGTAGAGCAGGTACCCGTTCAGCACGATGATGACCGCCGCGATGCCGCCGGTGACCGCAGTGGTGAGCGGGCGGTTGGCGAGCCGGCCCATCACGTCCGCGCGGCGGGTCAGCAGCAGCAGCGGCACCAGCGCGAACGGGATGCCGAAGGACAGCACCACCTGCGAGACGACCAGGCTGGCCGTGGCCGGTAGCCCCAGGCCGAGTACCACCAGCGCGGGCAGCATGGTCAGCCCGCGCCGGACGGGCAGTGGGATGCGACGGCGCACGAAGCCCTGCATGACCACCTGCCCCGCGTACGTGCCCACGCTCGAGGAGGACAGGCCCGAGGCGAGCAGCGCCACCGAGAACGCCAGCGCCGCGCCGCCGCCGACCAGCCGGCCGAGCCCGGCGTGCGCGGCCTCGATCGAGTCGACGTGTGCCATGCCCGAGCGGTGGAACAGGGACGCCGCGATGCACAGCATGGCCAGGTTGATCAGCCCCGCGACCCCCAGCCCGACCAGCACGTCCAGCCGCTGGAAGCGCAGCAGCTCGCGGCGCTGCGCCTCGTCGCGGCAGGCGACCCGGGACTTGGTCAGGGCCGAGTGCAGGTACACCACGTGCGGCATCACGGTCGCCCCGATGACCCCGGCCACCAGCGGCAGGCTGCCGCCCGGGAAGCCCGGGACCAGGCCGGCACCGACGCCGGGTGGATCCGCCCCGACCGTCACCAGGTCGTACGCGAAGCCGAGGAACACGATGCCGAGCAGCGCGCCGATGGCCAGCTCGAACCGGCGTCGCCCGTACCGCTGCTGCAGGCCGAGGATCGCGAAGGCGACCACCGCGGTCATCAGGCCGGCGGGGAACAGCGGCACGCCGAACAGCAGGTTGAGCCCGATCGCCGCGCCGACGAACTCGGCCAGGTCGGTGGCCATGGCGATCAGCTCCGCCTGGACCCACAGTCCCCGGACGACTGGCCGGGGCAGGTGCTCGCGGCACAGCTCCGGCAGGTCGCGACCGGTGGCCAGGCCGGCCTTGGCGGACAGGTACTGCACCAGCATGGCCATCAGGTTCGCGGCCACGATGACCCAGGCCAGCGCGTACCCGTACCGGGCACCGGCGGTGACGTTGGTGGCGAAGTTGCCCGGGTCGACGTAGGCCACCGCGGCGACGAACGCCGGCCCGAGCAGCGCCACCACCCCGCGCACCCGACCCCGCGAGCGCAGTTCGCCCAGGTCCAGTGGCGCCTCCCCGGCCCGTGGACGGGCACGTGCGCCACCGGGCCCGGGCCCGACAGGTGAGCCGCCGGCCCCCGGACGGGCGTCCGGACCGCCGGACGCCGGTCGGACACCCGGGTCGACGGATGCCCGACCGGCGACCCGCACCCACAGCGCGGACTCTCCGGTGCGCGGAACCACGCCCTCAGCCGATCGACGGGCCGAGCCCGAGCGACTGTGGCGTGCTGGAGTCGGGCGAGGGCTGGTGCAGCCCCTCGTCGAGCGCGCCGTACTCGGTCATCAGCGCCGGGCTGCCACCCCACGGCGTCTGCTCCTCGGCGATCAGGGTGTTCGTGGTGAGCAGCAGCCCCGCCACGGAGGCGCCGTTCTGCAGCGCCGAGCGGGCCACCCGCAGCGGGTCGACGATGCCCATCTCGATCATGTTGCCGTAGCGACCCTGCAGGGCGTCGAAACCGTCGTCCGGGCCGCGCCCGACGATCTGGGCGACGACCTCCTGCCCGGAGTACCCGGCGTTGGTGGCGATCAGGTACGCCGGCTCGGTCAGCACCCGCCGCACGATCTCGACGCCCACCGCGTTGTCGTCCTTGACCTGCAGGTCGGACAGCGCACCCTCGGCGTGCAGCAGCGCCGCGCCGCCACCGGCGACGATGCCCTCGGCCATCGCGGCCCGGGTGGCGGACAGCGCGTCCTCGACCCGGTGCTGCAGCTCCTTGAGCTCGGCGTCGGTGGGCGCGCCGACCCGGATGACCGCCACCCTGCCGGACAGCGAGCCGATCCGCTCGGTCAGCACGTCCTCGTCCACGCCGAAGGTGGCCCGGCCCAGCTCGGCGCGCAGCTGGTCGAGGCGGAACAGCACGCCGTCGGAGGAGCCGGCGCCGCCGACGATGGCGGTGCGGTCGGCGGTGACCCGCACCTGGTCGGCCCGGCCGAGCTGGTCGATGGTCATCGTCTCCAGGGTGAAGCCGCACTGCCGGCTGTACACCGCCCCGCCGACCAGCGCGGCGATGTCCTCCAGCTTGTGCAGCCGGCGGTCGCCGAAGCCGGGCGCGCGCACGGCGACGCACTGGAAGGTGCGGTTGACGTGGTTGTGTACCAGCATGCTCAGGGCGGTGCCTTCGACGTTCTCGGCGATGATGACCAGTGGCCGGGGGGCCCTCATGATCTTGTCGAGCAGCGGCATCAGCTGCTGCACTTTGGTGATCTTCTCGCTGCACATCAGGATGTACGGGTCGTCCACCACCGCCTCGAGGGTGGCCGGGTTGGTCACCAGGTAGGGCGACAGGTACCCGTTGTCGAACTGGAAGCCCTCCACGAAGTCGACGCTCATCCCGTGCGCGGCCGACTCCTCCACCGTCACGACGCCGCCGTCGCCCACCGTGTACAGCGCCCTGGCGATCACCGTGCCGACCGTGTCGTCGTCGTTGGCGGAGATGGCCGCCACCCGGGCGTAGTCCTCCTCGGTCACGACCGGGTGCGCCACCTGGCGCAGGTGCTCGACCAGCCGGGCGACGGCCAGGTCGATGCCCCGCTTGACCAGCACCGGGTTGGCCCCGGAGTCGATCGCCGCCATGCCCTCACGCACGATCGCCTGGGCGATCACGGTGGCCGTGGTGGTGCCGTCGCCGACGATGTCGTTGGTCTTGATGGCGGCTTCCTTGACCAGCTGGGCGCCCATGTTCTCGAACTGGTTCCTGAGATAGATCTCCCGGGCGATGGTCACGCCGTCGTTGGTGACCACCGGCGACCCGGTGATCTTCTCTAGGACGACGTTGCGCCCCTTGGGGCCGAGCGTCGACTTGACCGCCTCGGCCAGCTGGTCGACACCGGCCATCAGCAGGCCGCGGGCCTGCGCTCCGAAACGTAGTTCCTTGGCCATCGGGACTCCTCACGAGGTTGGGTGTCAGCGGGGACTACGGAACCGCGCAGGACCGCGCGATCAGGGGACGAGGATGGCGCGGCCGCGCACCCGTCCGGCGTCCAGATCGGCGAGCGCGTCGAGGGCGGCGTCCAGCGGGTAGGTCCTGGTGTGCAGGGTGACCTTCCCGGCCTGGGCCAGGACCATGAGCTCGGCGAGCTCGGTGTAGGTGCCGACGATGTTGCCGACCACGTTGCGCTCGGTGGAGATGATGTCCAGCGTCGGGATGTGTACCGTGCCGCCGTACCCGATCACGAAGTAGGAGCCGGCCCGGGCGGTCATCGCGAACCCGTCCTGCTCGGCGCCCTGCTCGGCGACGAAGTCGAGGACCACCTCGGCGCCGGCGCCACCGGTGAGCGACAGGACGGCGTCGAGCTGCCCGCCATCGGCCAGCACCGTGTGGTGCGCGCCCAGCCGCGCGGCGAGCTTGAGCGCCTCGGCGTTGCGGTCCACCACGACGATGGTGGTCGCGGTCAGCGCGGCCAGGCACTGGATGCCGATGTGTCCGAGCCCGCCCGCGCCGATGAGCACGCAGGTGGTCCCCGGATAGAGCAGCGGGACGGCCTTGCGCACCGCGTGGTAGGCGGTGATGCCGGCGTCGGCCAGCGCGGCCACGTCCTGCGGGCGGGTCTGCGGGTCGAGCCGGACGCAGGCCCGGGCCGACGTGAGCAGGTACTCGGCCATCCCGCCGTCGCCGGACAGCCCCGGGAACGAGCTGTTGACGCAGTGCATGTCCTGCCCGGCCCGGCAGGCCCGGCACAGCCCGCAGGTCGGGGTGGGGTGCAGGATGACCGTGTCGCCGACCGCGACGTTGGTGACGGCCGGCCCGACCTCGTGTACCCAGCCGGCGTTCTCGTGCCCGATCGTGTACGGCAGCGGTGGGTGCATCGCGGCCTCCCACTGGCCCTCGACGATGTGCAGGTCGGTGCGGCACACCCCGGCACCGCCGACCTTCACCACCACGTCGAGTGGCCCGGTGGCGGTCGGCTCCGGCACCTGCTCCACCACCGGTTGCTGGTGGTACCCGTGCAGCCGGACTGCCCTCATAGCTCCTCCTCGCCTTGCCCTCGGTCGGCGTACCTGTGCCGGAGCATGCCCCGGCAGATGCCGGTGTTCGCCTCGACGCCGACCCGGGTGGTGTGCGCCCGGCGCAGGTGCAGCGGCACCTGGCCGGCCCCGACCGGTAGCCCGGTGGCCGGCTCGATCAGCAGCGGCGCGTCGTCGCCGGCCGGCAGGCCAAGCTCGGCGCGGCGGCGGCGCAGCCGGTCGAGCGCGCGGCCGGCGGGTGCCTCGCCGAGAGTCAGCTCGGCCAGCCGCTCCGGCGTCGACCCGGCCCGGACCAGCGGCCGGCACACCTGGTCGGTGCCGGCGAGCACCGCCTTGCGCAGGAAGCCGGCGCGTAGCTCGTCGAGTTCCCCCCGGGCCTGACCCTCAAACGACCGGGCGAACCCGGCCCGCGCGGCCACCCCGCCGTTGATGGCATCGGCGGCGAAGTGGTCCTCCAGCACCACCTCGGTGCGGCGTACCCCTTCCACGGCGCAGACCGCGTCGTACGCGTCGGCCACCATGAGGAAGGCGAAGTTGGGCGCGCAGAAGTAGGTGGGCAGCCGCAGCCGCACGCTCGCGTCGCCGTCCGCGGAGACGGTGCACGCCCGAACGAAGCCGAGCGCCGTGATGGGCTCGTCCAGCTCCGGATCGCGCACCGTCTCCAGGGCGGCGAGCACCATTGCCACAGTTGTCATGCCTGGTCGACCAGCGCGGCGGCGTCGCGCTGAGCCGGCACGCCGGCGCCGGCGTCCAGCCGGCACTCCGCCGGTACCTCGATGCCGTACAGCCGGGCCGCGTTCAGGCCGAGGATCTTCTTCTTGGTGGCCGTGGTGACCCTCGGATAGTCGGAGAACTCGTCGCTCGGGTAGTCCCAGTCGACGAAGCCCTCGATCTGCCACTTGGGTTCCCAGATCCCGTAGTCGCTGCCGAAGGTCATCTTGTCCTCGCCGACCCAGAACAGCAGCTCTCCCATGACCTTCGCGAAGAACTTCGGCCGGGCGTGCATGAGGCCGCCGATCACCACGGACAGGCCCGCGTACACGTTGGGCTCCTGGGTGGCCATGAAGCAGAAGTCCTCGATGCGCGGCAGGCCCACGTGCTCGACGATGAAGTTCAGCTCCGGGAAATCGGTCGCCGCGTGGTCCACATCGGACACATCGAAGGCGTCCTTGTCCAGCGGCCAGATGGTCGGGCCCTTGTGTACGTGGATGTTCGTGACGCCCAACTCCCGGCAGGCGTCCAGGTACCGGTACGCCTCGGGGTCCTTCAGGGTCCAGCCCCGGGAGCCGTCCCGCCACTCGGCGGTGTAGAGCTTGACTCCCTTGGAACCATGGCGCTCCACGTTGGCCGCCAGCGCCCTGAGCCCGTCGTCGCCCTCGCGCGGATCCCACCGCGTGTTGGCGATGAACCTGCCCGGGTACTTCTCGCCCAGCGCGGCATTCCGCTCGGTGGTGTTGAAGCCCTCCCGGTACCACTCCTTGAGGTACGTCGGCTGGAAGACCGCCACGTCCACGTGTCCCTCGTCGAACACGTCGCGCATGAGGTCGTCCTCGGTGTACTTCTGGAACTTCTCGATCGGCCAGTGCGTCTCGGCGGGCCCGAGCGCCTGGTACGCGTGGAAGCACTCGATCCAGCCCTTGGCGTACTGCTCGGCGCCGGGCACCCAGTTGTCCGGGGCCGCGTTCCAGTAGTGCATGTGGCTGTCGACCACGAAGTACTTCTCGCCGTCCTTCTCGTACACTGGTCCTCCCTTACCCCGCCGTCAGGTCGAATCCGAGGTACTCGGCCGCGTCCTCCGGATTGGCGAACATGATGGTCCGGTCGTCTTCGTGGATCATGCGGCCGTAGTGGGTCGACATGTTCTCCTCGAACTCCGCGGCGTCGAAGTAGCCGGGCTCCTCGCCCAGCGCCTCGGAGATCTCGTCGTAGACGATGTCCATCCGGCCGATCGCGTCGACCCGGATCATCGACGGAAGCGGCAGCACGGTCACATTCGGCTTGTCGCGCATGACGTCGGCGACCACGACGCCGACCTGGTTGTTCATCAGGGTGAAGCCGCACCGGTTGGACGCCGTGTTGTCCGACTTGAACGGACTCTCGGCGATCGTGAACGTGGTCACTGCGAAAGCTCCTTCGGTGTCGTCAGCTCCAGGTCGGACAGGACGCCCGCCAGCCTGCTCTTGGCCGCGTCCAGCGCGTCCTCGAAGCGCGGCGGCTTGGCGTCCGGCTGCGACCACAGCGGCTGGAGCTTGCGCGCCGCGGCGATACAGCGCGGTATCCAGGCCGACAGCCAGCCCGCCATCAGCGCCTTGTTGTGGTCGGCAAACTCGCGGTCCCGGGTCAGCAGCTCGAACATCGCCGTGGTGTAGCGCAGGTCCCGCTCGGCGTAGTCGTACTCTTCCGCGCCGATGATGGTCGGCGTGACGAAGTCGCCGTTGCGGGGCGCCGAGTGCTGCACCAGGTGGCTGCGGAACAGCTCGCCGACCAGCGGCTCGAACACCACGTTCGCGGCGAAGATGGCCTCGCACCAGTCGTCGGTGGCGGTCAGCCCCTCGGCCGCGTCGCGGACCCCCTGCCAGATCGGGTCGTTGTTCCAGGCGTCGAGGTGCGCCACGCCGTCGAAGCCGTCGATCTCCTCCGACAGCGTCAGGTTGTACAGGGCGAGGTCCTGGGCGGCGCGGATGCGGTGCATGCTGTTGACCGAGATCGCGTTGTTGTGCATGTTGGTGGGCGCGCGGCGGTTGGCGTTGGCGAACAGGTACAGGCCAAGCCCGTGGTCGACGTGCATCCAGGCGCCGACGTTGCGCTCCACAAAGCGCACCCAGTTCGGGTTCCACTGCTCGAACGCCTTGGCCTGCCGGGCGTTCTCGACGTTCTGGGTCACCTGCCGGACGACGTTGGAGTTGTACCGGTACAGGCTGAGCTCCCACTCCTCGTTGGGGTCGCGGAACTCGTGCCAGCCGTGCGCCGGCCAGTCGTAGCCCCGGCCGCCGGAGCCCGGGAAGCGCTTGGGCTCCGGGCGGTCCGATCCCCAGGCCTTGCAGGCCGTCCAGTCCAGCGGGTAGCCGCCCCGGCCGTCGGCGAACCCGTACAGCCAGCCCTGGGCGAGGTAGTGCCGCGGATCGGGCTGGACCTCGACCGTCACATCCTCGTAGTGGGTCTGCTTGCGCTTGGCCGGGGTGAAGTAGTTGAACCGGCGCGAGGTCGAGTCCGGGAACTCCTTGGCCCCGGCCTCGGCGTCGGTGAAGACGGGCTGCGGCAGGCTGCGTTGCTTCGGCACGCTCTGCTCTTGCGCGGTTGTCATCGGGTCTGTCCCCCAACCTCTGTCGTACCGGTGGTGGTGAACTTGTCGTAGTAGATGTGCTTGCCCGCCACGCCGAGCGCGGTCAGCAGCGGCATCGCCGCCTCCACCATGGGCGGTGGCCCGCACAGGTACGCGTGGGCGCGGGACAGGTCGCTCTCGTGGCGCTTGACCACGTCAGTGATCAGGCCCGTCTCGCCGGTCCAACCGTCGCCCTCGGCCGGCTCGGACAGCGCCGGCACGTACCGGAAGCCGGGCAGCGTCCGTTCCAGGGCACGCAGTTCGTCCTCGAAGCACAGGTCCCGCCGGGTCCTCGCGCCGTAGTAGAAGGTGGCGCGCCGGCGGAGGCCCCGCTCGGCCATCGAGCGCAGCAGGGACAGGATCGGCGCCATCCCGGCGCCCCCGCCGACGAAGACCAGGTCGGCCTCGCTGTCGCGCAGGGTGAACACGCCGAACGGGCCGGTCAGCTCCAGCCGGTCGCCCACGGCCAGCCGGGCGTCCAGGAAGTGCGAGAACAGCCCGTCCGGGTACACCTTGATGACGAACTCCAGCTCGCCGCTGCCCCGGCTGGACGTGTTGGCCATCGAGAACGAGCGGCTGGCCGCCGAGCCGGGCACGACGATGTCGACGTACTGCCCGGGGAAGAACTTGATCTCCCGGGGCTCGACCAGCCGCAGCACGAGGTGACGCAGGTCATGGGTGACCGGCCGGATCGCGACCACCTCGGCCACCGCCTGCTGGATCGGCAGCCCCGAGCGGATCATTTCCTCGTCGTAGTTGAGCAGTTCGATCGTCACGTCCTCGTAGACGTGCGCCCGGCAGAGCAGGGTGAAGCCCTCCTCCTTCTCGTAGTCGGGCAACGCGAAGGTGGAGTACCTGTCCAGCTCGATGTCGTCACCGTCGAGGACGAACGACTTGCAGGAGGCGCACTGGCCCTCCTTGCAGCCGTGCATGAGCATGATGCCCTGCTCGGCGGCGGCCCGCAGGACCGTCTGCCGCTCGTCGACCTCGATCTCGATGCCGACCGGCTCGAACCGCACGACATGCTTGTCTGCCATGGCTGACTGGCTCCCCTCGCGGATCACGCGCGGCGTATCCGGGTGCGACAGGGCCGCGACCGCGCGGGCCGCGACCCTGTCCCGGGTCGGCCTCCGGGCCCCTCAGTCCTCGGTGCGGGCGTAGCGCCCGGCCGGGCCGCCGCGCACGTAGTTCGCGTGGTACGCGGCGCGCTCTTCCGGCGACATCTCGTTGAGCAGGACGTTCGGGCTCTGTAGCGGCGGCATGCGGCGCAGGTGGTCCAGCGTCCACATCTTCTTCGGGTCGAGGTCCAGGTGCGGCTGCGCGACCAGGGTCTTGCCGTCGTCGCGCACGTATCCCATGTCGGTGACCACGTCGGCCCAGTTCCAGCCGTGGTAGAGCGTCTCCCACTCCCGGGCGCCGATGAGCTGACCCATGTTGGGGGTGGACCGGCCCTGATAGGTCGGCCGGAACGCCACGGTGTCGGTCCACCGGCAGGCCTCGTGGCAGTAGGTGCGCACGTGGCCGTCTACCTCGTCGATGACCATGTCCTCCCGCACCAGGCAGGGCACCATGCAGGTCCAGCACCGCTGCGGGTACTGGTAGTCCACGTCCTCGGCCACGATCGGGTGGTGTCCGTTGGGCCGGGACAGCCGGTTGTAGTTCTCCCACCACTTACCGTACCTGTCGTACCAACCCGGGTACTTGTACTCGAACCACTCGAAATCCTTGTCGGTCATCGGGTCGATCCGCCAGTAGTTGGCCAGCCAGCCGGTGGAGAAGAACTGCGCCACCTCGTGCACGTAGCCCTTGTTCCAGATCTGGTTCCACGCCTCCTCGATGAGGTCGTGCGGGATCACCAGGCCGTACTTCTCCAGCGGCACCAGGTAGCTGCGGTAGTAGTCGTCGTAGATCCACCGCCGCCACATCTCGGCGTAGCTCTCCCGGTCCTTGCGCCGGTCCTTGGTGCCGTACTCGATGAAGGTGCCGATCGCCGCGTCCACCACCCGGTGGTTGTTCCACCATGCGTAGCGCAGGTCGCGCTCCAGCAACTGGTGGTTGCTCTCGTCGGACAGCGCCATGAGCAGAGTCGCGTACCCGTTGCTGATGTGCCGGGACTCGTCGGACTGCACCGAGTGGAACACCGTCGGCAGCAGGTAGTCGCCGTTGGCGGCGGCCTCGGCCGGCATGGCCACGAACAGCGTGTTGGTGAACGCCGTCTCGGCCACGATGGTCAGGTAGATGCTCGCGGCGGTGATCGCGTCGCCGGTGATGAACCCCTCGGCGAACTGCCGGCCGATCGTGCCGCAGTAGTCGTTCTGGAAGTTGCGCAGGCTCGAGTTGAAACCGGCCGGGTCGATGTAGTTGTTCATGTACAGGCGCTTGAGGTTCTGCTGGATCGTCGAGTGCCGTACCTCGTCGATCATCTGGATCGCCTGGCCGTTGTGCAGTTCGGGATTGGGTACCGTGCGGAACAGCAACGGCATCGCCCGCGCGGCCGAGATCTCCGGCAGCGGGATGATGCTCAGGAACAGCTTCTGCCACTCCAGCCAGCGCTCCTGCACCTGGCGGAACATGTTGCCGCGGATCGCGCCGTCCGACGCGCCGTAGACCCGGTGGTCCTTCTCCTCCTGCATCGGGAAGTAGGAGCGCAGGACCTGCTTGAGCGGGTCCTTCTTCTGCGCCTTCTGGAAGGTGTAGTCGGTCCCGTACTGCGATACCGGCTCGTGGTAGATCGGCTCCCAGGACAGCTCCTGGATCTTCTGGTGAGCCTTCGCAACGCTCTGACGGCTCATGGTCACTCCTCACCCGTCGCTCGGGTCGGCTGAGGCTCACCCGTCCTCAGCCGCGATCGCGTTGTGCCGCGCCGCCGGCATCCGGCCGGGCCGGCCCTCGTACGCTGAAATCACACCGCGTGGTGACGCCGGCTCGGATCTCATCATGAGACGGTCCCGTCGCCCCGCCGGCCGAACGCTCGCCGCTCGCCGAGACGCTTACCGCTCGCCGAGACGCTCACCGCTCGCCGAACATCGCGGCCCGCACCTCGGCGAGCTGTCGCTGCACGTTCGCGGATACCCGGCGATCCCCCTCGGCCGCGGGCTCGATTCCCAGCGCCCGCAACAGCTGCGCCGCCGGCACGCCGGGGTCACCGGTCTCGCCGAGCACCGGGTGCAGGCCCTGCGCCGCCAGGTGGTGAAAGACCACGTTGACGACGCTCCACGGGTTGTAGCTCTCCGGCTGATCCATCGCGGCGCTCCTGTCCGTGGCGGTTCCGGCTCGGCATGTCATGACCGTGTGCAGGCATCAGACGGCGTAAATGGCACGTTGGCGGTCTCAACATGAGACACGTCCGGCCGGCCCCGCGCCTATGTTGTAACCACGACGAAACCTTTCACCGCCGGCCGGCGGCCCACGCCGGCGCGAGCGGTCCGGGAGGCGGGGGGACCCGATGTCGCCCAAGGCACGTCACCACGATCCGACCGAGGGGGACCGGCTGGCGAGGACCCGGGAGCGGTTCCTGACCGCCGACGCGTTCGAGCCCGACCAGGTGCGCGACACGATCCTGGCATCGTGGTGGCGGTCCCGGCGGTGGAACGTGGCCGCCGACCGCATCGACCTGTCCTACGTCCGCGACCCCGACCTCGAGACCCCGCTGTTCCGCAGCGCGATGCCGGTGCTCCGGCACCTGCGCGAACACCTGGACGGCCAGCCGATCAGCATCATCCTGACCGATCCGTCGGGAATGGTGCTCAGCCGGCTCAGCGCCGATCGTGACCTCGACCGGCACCTCGACAGCGTGCGCCTCGCCCCCGGCTTCAGCTACGCCGAGGAGTTCGTGGGCACCAACGGCATCGGTACCGCCCTGGAGGGTGGCCGGCCGATGCACGTGTTCGGGCACGAGCACTACGCCGAGCACCTGGAGGATCTCGCCTGCGCGGGTGTGCCCATCCAGCACCCGATCTCCGGTCGGACGGTCGGCGCGGTGGACCTGACCTGCTGGCGCCGCGACGCCGGCCCGCTGCTGGTCGCGCTCGCCAAGACCACCGCCGACCAGATCCGGATGGCGCTGCTCACGGACAGCCGGATGCGGGAGTTCGGGCTGCTCCAGGAGTATCTGCGCACCTGCCGGCGCACCGCGGGCATCGTCTTCGCGGTCAACAACGACACGGTGATGATGAACGAGCACGCGCGGCGGCTGCTCGACCCGGCCGACCAGTCCGTGCTGCTCGCCCGGGCGAACGAATCGCTGGCCGACGCCGCGCCGCGTACCGTGCGGGTCGAGCTGCCCACCGGCCTGACCGCGCGGATGTACTGCCGGCCCGTGCTGGCCGGGGGGCGGCCGGCCGGCGGCGTCGTGCACGTCAAGCTGATCGAGGCCGGCGGCCGGCAGGCGGTGGATGCCGGCGGGGCGGCGAGCCTGGCGATCGTGCCCGGGCTGGTGGGCTCGGCACCGCTCTGGCTGCGCGCGTGCCACCAGGTGGAGGCGGCCTACGACACCGGGGAGTGGCTGGCGCTGACCAGCGAGCCGGGGGCGGGCAAGCTGGCCGTGGTCCGGGCGGTGCACCAGCGCCGCCGGCCGGCGGGCCGGATCCGAGTGCTGGACGCCGAGCAGGCCGGCACCGAGGACGGCTGGCTGGCCGGCGCCCGCCGCGAGCTGCAGGACGGCGAGGGCGCCCTGATCGTGCGTCACGTGGACCGGCTGCAGCCGGGGACGCTGCGGGTGCTGGCGGCCGAGGCCGAGCGGGCCCGGGCGGCGGGGCGGGCGCGTGCGCTGTGGGTGGCCGTCACGCTGACCGAGGCGCCCCGGGACGACGACCTCGCCGAGCTGCTGCGGTTCTTCCCGGGTACGGTCGAGCTCCCGCCGCTGCGCCATCACATCGAGGACCTGCACGACCTGGTACCGCTGTTCCTGTCCAAGCTCAACCCGGACGGCCGGCTGGTCTGCTCCACCGAGGCGATGCAGTTCCTGCTGCGCTCCAGCTGGCCGGGGAACACGGCGCAATTGTGGCGGGTGCTGCGCTGGGTGGTGCGGCACCGGCGCACCGGCGCCATCCACCCGCACGACCTGCCGCCCGAGTGCTGGACGGTCAGCCGCCGGCTGCTCAGCCCGCTGGAATCGATGGAGCGCGACGCGATCGTGCGCAGCCTGCTGGACTTCGACGGCAGCAAGGTCAAGGCCGCCGAGTCGCTGGGCATCTCCCGGGCGACGATCTACCGGAAGATCCACGAGTACGGAATCATCGCTCCGGGCGGCTGAGCTCCGGGCGGTGGCTTGCCACCCGGATCGCATTCATGGTTATATATCAATGCCTTGCGGCTTGGGGTCTCGCGCTGGCGACCAGGTTGGGCGGACCGCCCGCCGCCGTCGAGCTGTCTTCTCTCCCCTCGATAGCCGCGTCGGGTCGATCCGCCGTGGGACAACCTGGCTCGCTTTCCCGTTCATGGGTCAAGCGACAGGAAGGCACTCCCGTGAGACTCCGACTCCGATACAAACTGCTCGGGGCCGCCGCCGCGCTCGGCCTGGCGGCGGCGGGCACCGTGGTCGCGCTGGCCATGCCGGCCAACGCGCACGGCGCACTGCAGATCCCCGGCAGCCGCACCTGGCTGTGCTACGAGGACGGGCTGACCTCGACCGGCCAGATCATCCCCAACAACCCGGCCTGCGCCGCGGCGATCGCGCAGAGCGGCACCACCGGGCTGTACAACTGGTTCGCCGTGCTGCGCTCGGACGGGTCGGGCCGGATGGCCGGCTTCATCCCCGACGGCAAGCTGTGCAGCGCCGGCGCGACGAACTTCGACTTCTCCGGGTTCGACCTGAACCGCCTGGACTGGCCGATCACCCACCTCACCTCGGGGGCGACCATCCAGTTCCAGTACAACAAGTGGGCGGCCCACCCGGGCACGTTCCGCCTCTACATCACCAAGGACGGCTGGGACCAGAGCGCCCCGCTGAGCTGGGACGACTTCGAGACGACGCCGTTCTCCTCGGCGCCCGACCCGCCGTCGATCGGCGACCCGGGCAGCGTCAACTCGTACTACTACTGGACGGGCACGCTGCCGCAGAAGACCGGCCGGCACCTCATCTACTCGGTCTGGCAGCGTTCGGACAGCACCGAGACCTTCTACGGCTGCTCCGACGTGGTCTTCGACGGCGGCAACGGCCAGGTGACCGGCATGGGACCGGGCAGCGGCTCGCCGACCCCGACCCCGACCCGCACGGTCTCACCGACCCCGAGCCGGACGACGTCCTCACCGTCGCCATCGCCGAGCCGCACGGTCTCGCCAACCCCGAGCCGGACGACGTCCTCACCGTCGCCGTCGCCGAGCCGGACGCCGACCCCGCCGCCGACCGGTGGTGCCGGCTGCCAGGCCACGTACCAGGTCACCAGCTCATGGCCGGGCAACTTCCAGGCCAACGTGACGGTGACCGCGGGCTCCGCCGCGATCAGGAGCTGGACCGTGACCTGGACCTTCGCCAATGGGGAGTCCATATCCCAGATCTGGAACGGCACGCTGAGCGGTAGCGGCGGGAACGTCAGCGTGGCCAACATCGGCTACAACGGCGCGCTTTCGGCCGGTGGGTCAACGTCGTTCGGATTCCTGGCCAGCGGCACGCCGGGCACGGTCAGCGGCCTGACCTGCACCAGCACCTAGGGCCGCCACGCCCGACCAGCAGACCCGCCGGCCCACCCGGGCCGGCGGGTTTGAGGGCTGCCGGCGAGGGGTACCGGCCGGCACGTGACCGGCGTGGAGATGGAACCGGCCGGGGACGACGATCCGATGTGGGAGATCAGAGCGTGCCCGGAGTGCGGCGTGGTGGTGCTGATCGCCGCCCGCCCGGTCCCTGACGACTTCGACGCCGAGTACGCCGAGCGGCTCGATGCGCACCGGCGCCGCCGCCACCCCTCGGACTGAGCGGCGGGCCGGCCCGCTGCCCGGCCCGGCATTCGCCCTCCGGATCCGGCCGGCCGGCGCGCGGCGCGGACCGCTATAGGACGATGCGACCTCGTCTCGTCACTGAAGGCGCAGGGCGTACCGATCGACGGCGTGGGCTTCCAGGGGCACCTCGCCACCCAGTACGGCTCTCCGGCGAACCTGCAGCAGAACCTGCAGCGGTTCGCCGACCTCGGGTGGATGTCGCGATCACCGAGCTGGACGTGCGCATGCCGCTGTCCGAGACGGCCGCGCAGGACACCACCCAGGCGACGTACTACACCAATGTGATCAAGGCGTGCCTGGCCGTCAGCCGGTGCGTGGGCATCACGTTGTGGGACTACACCGACAAGTACTCGTGGATCCCCAGCGTCTTCTCCGGCCAGGGCGCCGCCCTGCCGTGGAACGCGAACCTGGCCAAGAAGCCGCTGTACGACACGATCGCCGCCGCCCTCGGCGGGCCGGCCTCCCCGCCGAGCTCGTCGCGCCCGACGACCGCACCGCCCACCACGACCCCGCCCACCACCGCACCTCCCACCACGGCACCGCCCGCGTCCGGCGGGTGCCACGTGACGTACCAGGTGACCAGCCAGTGGAACGTGGGCTTCACGACCAACGTGACCATCAGCGACACCGGGTCGAGCCCGATCAACGGCTGGACGCTGCGGTGGACCTTCACCAACGGGCAGAAGGTAACCCAGGGCTGGAACGGCAACTTCACCCAGAACGGTGCCCAGGTCACGGTCACCAACGTGAGCTACAACGGCACGATCCCGGCCGGCGGGAGCACGTCGCTGGGCTTCAACGGCTCGTGGACGGGCGCGAACGCGACGCCGACCGGCTTCACGGTCAACGCAACCGCCTGCGGGTGACCCGCGTGAGGGGCGGGCGCGTGGGCAGCGCCCGCCCCGCCGCCGCGAGCGGGGGTCAGCGGCGATGTCCGCGATTGGCAGGACATTCGTACCGGGCAGGTCCGGATCGATGACACTGACGTCGGCGGGGGTGCCGGCGGGACAGTGAGGTGGTCAGATCACGCCCGAAGGGAAACCCGATGCGACGGATCGCACCCGCCATCCTGCTGTTCTTCTTGTCCCCACTCGTCGCCGAGTACCTGCTGGGCGACTTCACGCTCGCCTTCCTGTACGGGCTCCTGCTGCTGGCGCCGATGTACGGCGGCGGGGCCCTGCTGATCCGCGAGGTGGTGCGCCGCAGCGGTCGCGGCTGGCCGAGCATCGTCCTGCTGGCCCTGGCCTACGGGGTGTTCGAGGAGGGCATTACCACGCAGTCGCTGTTCGACCCCGACTACGCCGACGCGCACCTGCTCGATCACGGGTTCATTCCCGCGCTGGGGATCGCGGTGCCGTGGACGCTGTTCGTGCTGACCCTGCACACGGTCTGGAGCATCAGCGTGCCGATCGCGCTGACCGAGGAGCTGACGGCGAACCGGCGTACCAGCCCGTGGCTGCGCACGCCGGGCCTGACCGTGGCCACGGTGCTGTTCGTGATCGGGTCCGTGGCCACCTTCGCCACCTCGTACGCCACCGACCACTTCGTCGCGCCGTGGCCGGCGCTGGCCGTGGTGGTAGCGGTGGCCGTCGCCCTCGTGGTGGTGGCGCTGCGGTTGCCCCGGGTCGAGACCGTACCCACCCCGACCGGTGACACCACCGCGGCCGGCGCTCCCATCGCCGATCGCCCGGCCGCGCCGCCGGCCCGGATCATGTTCGTGGCCGCCCTGGCCGCCGGCTTCGTCTTCATGTCCATCCGGCACCTGCCGACCTGGATCGGGCCGGCCGTCTTCGCCGCCGGCGCGCTCGCCACGGTGCTCGCGGTGCGGGCCTGGTCGCGGCGGCCGGGCTGGAACGGTTGGCACCGGATGGCGCTGGCCGGCGGCGCGCTGCTCACCTACGCGTGGAACGGCTTCCTCGAGCAGCCGATCATGGGCGACGGGCCGATCATCACTCCGGTCAGCCACGTGGTCTTCGGGTTGGCGGCGGTCGCGCTGCTCGCGCTGGAACTGCGCGCCGTGCGGTCCCTGCCCCGGGCGACGCGGCGCACCGGCCAACCGGCCGCGACCGCGGTGAACCCCGCCGGCTGAACTCCCGGAATCGTTCAGCGCGGGCCGCGCCGGCCAGTCGGCGCGGCCCGCGCTGCTCAGCGTTCGCCGAGGAAGTCCGTGATCAGGGCGGCGATCTCGCCGGGCCGCTCGGCGACCATGGCGTGGCTCGCGCCGGCCAGCGGTACGACCCGCAGGCACGGATTGTCCGCGACGCTGGCGATGCGCTCGGCGACGCCGCGGCGGAAGGCCGCGTACAGCTCGTGGAACGGCCGCTGCTCCGGCAGGTCCTCGGTGGCGAGCACGAGCAGCAGCGGGCAGCGGGTCTGCCGGTACGCCGGGATCAGGTCCAGCGACTCCATGGCCACCCGCAGCTGCTCGGTGAGGGTGGGGTCCGGCCGCAGCAGGGCGGTACCGTCGTCCCGCTGGACGAGTCCGCGCCGGAACCCCTCCACCCAGTCGTCCGCCGCGCCGCCGTGACCGCGGGCCGCAGCCCGGGCGGACTCGATCGCCGCGTCGACCTGCTCCGGCGCCATCGGGCGGGCCATCGCCGTCGCCATGCCCGTGAACAGCTCGCGCAGCCGGTGGAGTTCGGCCTCGGCCTCGGCCGCGGGCATGCCGGAGAGCTGGTCGGCGCGGCTGGGCGGCGGGTTGCCGTCCAGGCTGACCGCGCCCGGGCACTCGGGGTGCCGGTGCGCCCACAACGCGGCGAGCATCCCGCCCAGCGACATGCCGGCCACGGCCGGTCGGACCAGCCCGAGCTCGTCGCACGCCGCGGCCAGGTCGGCGAGCACCGCGTCCCAGCTCCACGGCCCGTCGCCGGAGCGGCCGTGCCCGCGCAGGTCCACGGCGACCACCCGGAACCCGGGGCGCAGCGCCGCCGCGAGCGTGGTCATCGTGGCGAGGTTGCCGCCGCCGCCGTGCAGGAGCAGCAGCGGGCGGCCCTCCCCGCCGAAGTCGCGGGCGGCGATGGGCACCTCGGGCGTGGTGAGCAGCAGGTCCTCGGTGGTGAGCGAATCGGTCATGGCCGGCGGGATCCTTCCTCGAGCTGGAGCAGTCGGGCACGGATGGAGGCCGGCACGACGCCACCGTCCGGGTGGCGCCGCAGCTTGCCGCGCGCGATCAGGTCATGCACGCCCTGCCGGGTGATGCCGAGCATCGCGCCCGCGACCGGGTACGGCACCGACTCGGCGACGGGGTGTCCAACCCGGTACGCCAGCACCTGACCCAGCGGCGAAGACCACCAGTGCACCGGCGGATCGAACGGCCCGTCACCCGGGTACAGCGTCGACATCACCCGCATGACCGCCCCGACGGCGACCCGATCGTCGTCGCCGGTCATCTGCCACGCCCACCGGTCGACGCGACCGCGCAGCAGCCCGCGCAGCTCGTCCGCCACGCCGCCGGCCCCCTCCCGGGCCCCGGCCCGTGGACCGGCCGTGTGGAGGGCGGTGGCGTCGGAGTCGGCCGCGTCGAGGTCGGCGGCGAGCAGGATCTCCAACGGATCGAGCAGCTTGATCTCGATGATCCGTTGGAGCTGATCGACGAGCTGCGCGCGGGTCGGCGGCACCCTGACCTCCCTGAGTACTTGACACACATCGTCAAGTACTTGACGAGAACTGTCAAGGCACCGACGCGCGGCCGGGCCGGTCGCGGTGTCGCGACCGGCCCGGCCGGCGGATCGAGGGTCAGGACGCCGCGTTCGCGTCCATCCATGCCTTCAGCGCGGGGCCCGACTCGAAGCTGGTGATCATGGCGTACCGCGGCGCGTCGCCGACGTGGTACACGGCGTGCCACAGCCGTTCGGTGTCCACCACGAACTGCGCGCCGGCCGGCAGCGGGATGTGATGCTCGGTCGACGGGTCGTCGCGCTCCTCCCGCAGCACCATGTAGCTGTCGGGGTTGTCGGTGAGATTCAGCCAGGACCGCACCACCCACCCGGCGCCCTCGGGGTTCAGCCGGTTGTTGTCGTCCTGGTGCAGGTACCGCCCGGTGACCGAGGCCAGGTCGGTCGAGGGCTGCAGCTTGATCACCCGTACCCGGCCGTAGGGCGCGCCGACCGACGTCACCCAGTTCCGCAGGGCCGGGGCAACCTCCACGTTCTTGGTCCACACGCCGGCCTTGTCCGGCTTGCCGTGCTCCCAGAACCCGCGGGGATCGTCCTCGCCGGTAGCCGAGGCGAGCACCGCGAAATTGGTGTCACCGCCCGACTGCCAGTCCAGGTACGTGAGACCCTCCCACTCACTCGGGTCGATCCTCCCGGCGAACGGCCGGAGAATCGCGAAGCCGGTCTCGGCAAGAGCCTCCAACGTCTCGTGACGCGGTTGGACCGTTGTCATATGTCACCTCTACTGCACCTTGAAAGACGTAATTTTCATTGATAATACGGACATAAGCCGTGTACGAGGCCTATTTCAGGAGATAAGCGGCAGTTGATTCAGCGCTGTGACGTGAAGAGGTGGCCGCCTGCGACGGACCCGCGATCCCGCCCGCACTCCGCCTTGCGAGCCGGGGCGCGGTCACCAAGATCGAGGGTCGCGGGACGGACGCGACGGCGACCGGCGGGGTATACCTGATCGATGGCCGAAGATTCCTGCGCGACGCAGATGCGCGACGCCGCCGCGGCGCTGCTGGCGGCGCTCGACGACCAGGCGACGAGCCTGGCCCACCTGCCGTTCGAGGACGACGACTCACGCCGCTGGATCGAGTACCGGCCCCGACCGCGCCCCGGCGCGTGCCTGTCGGACCTGTCCCCGACCGCCCGCAAGGCCGCGCACCGGCTGCTGGCCACCGGCCTGAGCCCGCACGCGTACGCGCAGGCGATCACGATCGTCGGGCTGGAGGAGGTGCTGGACCGGCGGGAGGGCTGGGCGCGCGGGCGGCACAGCGAGGACTACTGGGTGACGGTGTTCGGTGAGCCGGCGGGCGCGGGACCGTGGGCGTGGCGTTTCGAGGGGCACCACCTGTCGGTGACCATGACGGTGCGCGGGGACGAGGTCTCCCCCGCCCCGGTGTTCTTCGGGGCGAACCCGGCCCGGGTCAGCTACGCCGGGCGGGACCTGGTGCGCCCGCTGGCCCCCGAGGAGGACCTGGCCAGGGAGCTGCTCGACGCCATGGGTCCGGCCGGCCGCGCGGAGGCGGTCGTGGCGGACGACGCGCCGGCCGACATCCGCAGCTCGGTGCGGCCCCGGGTGGACGCGCCGGTCGGGCCGCCCGGCATCGCCGCGACCCGACTCGACCCGACCGCCCGCGCCGTGCTCGACCAGCTGGTCGCCCTGTACCTGAGCCGGCTGCCGGACCGGCTGGCCGCCCGCGAGGCGGCCCGGCTCGACCGGGACCAGCTGCACTTCGCCTGGGAGGGTCCGCTGCGCCCGGGCCAGCGGCACTACTACCGGGTACAGGGCCCCGACCTGCTGCTGGAGTACGACAACACCAGCGACGAGGGCAACCACGCACACACCGTGCTGCGCCGGCCGGACAGCGACTTCGGCGACGACGTGCTGGCCGACCACCGGGCGCGGCAGCACGCGGACGAACCCGCCGGCTGACCGTCACCCGGCGAGCATCAGGGGCCGCGAGGCGGGGCCGCCCAGCGGGTCGAGGCGGCGTGCGGGTCGAGGCGGCGTGCGGTGCTCAGCCGGGGCCTGTCGAGCAGCGGCCGTAGCTCACGTCGCCCAGGTCCGGGAAGGCCAGCCACTGCAGTTCGCCCTCCCGACCCGACTGCTCGTAGAACACCTGGAAGCCCACCGGCGCCGCACCCGGACACGATTCGAGCACGTCGAACGTGACCGTCAACCAGGTGGCGGCGCCGAGCTGGAGCAGATACGGCATCGAGCTCGGCCGGGGCGACAGATCGCCGCAGCCGCCCCATCCGCTGTCGACCTCCCGCAGCATGCCCAACGGCAGGTACGGCGCGACCTGCCGCAGCATGAGGTTGTCCCGCGACTCGTTGACCACCTCGATGCCCAGCTGCAGCTGGTTGCCGATCTGCGTGGCGCACCGATCACCGGTGGCGGCCAGCTGCGGCGGCGACGCGGAGGGCGACGGCGCGGCGGTGGGGAGGGTGGCCTGCCGGAGACCGACCAGGTATCCGGCCAAACCACCGACGACCAGGGCGATCGCGACCAGGCCCGCCAGTCGCGATCGCCGCACGCCCGGCAGGACGGATCGGCGCCGGGCGGCGGGCCGGTCGTCGCCGCGCTCGACCGACAGGTCGATGAAGCCGTCGTCTTCGGGCCGGTGTTCGTCAGACCGGTGCTCGTCGGGCCGGTGTTCGTCAGACCGGTGCTCGTCCGGCGGGTCCGCGCCCCACCCCGTCGCCATCCGGTCAATATAGACCCGGATCGCTCGCAGCGGCGGGCCGGAAAGGGTCGGCCGGGGCGGGCCGGACGGCAGTGTGGATCGTTGAATCCCGGTGGGACGAAACCGGCCGGTCCGATGAGGGTGCTCACCGTCAACGCGGGCTCGCACAGCCTGCACCTGGTGTACGTCGAGGACGGCAACCAGGCGCAGCGGCTCGACTCGGTCGAACCGCCGGGATCGGGTGCGGCACGCGACGCGGTCGCGCGGTTCCTGGCCGACCAGCGGTCACCCGACGCGGTGGGCCACCGCCTGGTACACGGTGGAGAGGCGGTGCGCCGCTCGAGCGTGGTCGACGACCGGCTGCGCGGCCGGTTGGACTCGGCCGGCGCGCTGGCTCCCCTGCACGTGCCGCCCGCCCTGGACCTGCTGGACACCCTGCGCGCCCGGCTGCCCCGGGTACCGCACGTGGTCTGCCCGGACACCGCGTTCCACGCCGACCTCCCGGAGGTCGCCGCGACCTTCCCGCTGCCGGCGGCCTGGCGACAGCGGTGGGGCCTGCGTCGGTACGGCTTCCACGGGCTGTCCTACGCGTGGGCGCTGCGACGCGCGGCGGCGCTGATGGACCGGCCGGTGGAGCAGCTACGGGTGGTCATGGCGCACCTGGGCGGCGGGTGCTCGGTGTGTGCCGTGCGGGCCGGCCGCAGCCTCGACACGTCGATGGGCTTCACGCCGCTGGACGGCGTCCCGATGGGTACCCGCAGCGGGGCGGTGGACCCGGGCCTGCTGCTGTGGCTGCTGGGTACGGAGCCGGACGGCGGCGCGCGGCTGAGCGTGGCGGAGCTCGCGGACGGGCTCAACCACCGGTCGGGGCTGCTCGGCCTGTCCGGGGGCCGGTCCAACGACACCCGGGATCTGGTCGACGCTGCCGGCACCGATCCGGCCGCGGCCCTGGCCCTGCGGGTGTTCGCCTTCCGGGTGGCCCGCGAGATCGCCGCCGTCGCCGCCAGCCTCGACCGGCTCGACGCACTGGTGTTCACCGGTGAGATCGGCTGGGACCAGGCCGAGGTGCGTCAGGCCGTCTGCGCCGGGCTGACGCTGCTGGGGGTGCCGTCCCCGCAGCGCGGCAACCGGGACGACGACGGGCCAGTGAGCCCCGCCGGTGCGGCGGTGGCGGTGCTGGTCGTCGAGCCCCGCGAGGAGCTACAGCTGGCGGCCGAGACGGTCGCCGCGCTGGAGGCCGGCAAGCCATGACGCGGGGGCCGGCAAGCCGTGGCGGCCGGCGAGCCGTGATGGACGGCGCGGTGGTCCGGGGCGGGTCGCGCTGGCCCGGCAGCACGCCCGGGATAGCCCCGAACGGCTGATTACCGACAAGCCACTCAATCGACGCTTATCACCGTAAGAGCGGCACGCCGGCACTCGGTCCCGTACCGGACGCACCCCTTTTCCAACCCCTGTGCGGTACCCTTCCGCGAGGTTATTGGCGCAGGTCACGAGCGACTTAACGAGTACCGGCGGATGGTCTGCGCGAACGGGTGCGAACGGAGTTTGCTCGAATGGCTACTGTCGGTTGCCAGAAACGTTGAGGTACCGTTTCTCAAATTCGCCGTCGTCAAGACAAGCGTATGAGGGGGGTGGGAAAGTGCCCGTCACCGGGCAGCGTGTCGTCCGCCGGGCCCTGGGCCGACGGCTGACCCGCCTGCGCATGGCGAGTGGCAAGAGCCGGCGTGAGGTCGCCGAGGCGAAGCTGGGCATGTCCGAACCAACCCTGCATCGCATCGAGACCGGCAAGGTGCCGGTGAGCGGCGCGAACGTGCGCGCCCTGTGCTGGCTGTACGGCGCCGACCAGAGCGTGACCGATGCGCTGGCCCAGCTCGCTCTCGGCACCTCTCAAGAAGAGTGGTGGGACACGAACCCGGTCATCCCCGACTGGTTCAAACTGTTCGTCGGCCTGGAGGTCAGCGCCCGCCACATCCACAGCTACGACGGGGAAATCATCCCCGGTGAGCTGCAGACCGAGGAGTACGCGCGGGCCATCTTCACCGCCGAGCAGCCCGGCGACGAGGAGCACGCCCAGCGCCAGGTGACGCTGCGCCTGCAGCGCCAGAAGACGCTGTTCGGCCGCGGCCCGGAGCTGACCACCATCCTCGGCCAGGGAGCGCTGACCCGGCCGGTCGGTGGCGAGGCCGTGCTCCGGGCGCAGATCGAGCACCTGCGCCAGCTCGACGAACGCGCCAACCTCGAGATCAAGGTGCTGCCCTGGACGGTCGGCGCGCACGCGGCCATGGCCGGCGCGTTCCGCATCCTCGACTTCGAGGAGGTCGACGATCCCGACATCGTCTACCTGGAATCCCACGTCGGCGCGCTTTATCTAGAAGAACCCGGCGAGGTCGACGAATACCGGCGCATTTTTAAACTCATCAACCACGAGGCCGTACCAATCCGCGATTTCGTATAAACGGTATCCCGACCGAAAAGCGCGGTACTCGTCCGCACTGGTGGCCGCCACATTCCTGGGGGCCACCCGTGCTGGCTGGAGAAGGGTCAGCTCGGGGAGCGGTAATGAGCACAAAGGTTGTCATCGTCGGGGCGGGGTACGCGGGCGTCAGCGCGGCCGAGAGGCTGGCCCGGAGCGACGTTCGAGTCACGGCCGTCAATCAATGTACCGATTTCGTCGAGCGGATCCGGCCGCACCGGCTGACGGCCGGCAACCACACCGCGACGGTCGCGCTGACCGCGCCGCTGCCCCCGCTCCACCACGCTCGTGCTGGACACGGCGCGGTCGAGCGACGCGGCCGGGCGTCGGGTGCTGCTCGCCCGACGCGTGGCCGCCCGACCGGTGGCCGGGCGGCCGGTGCGCGGGCTACTTCCAGGTGTCGTTGATGGTGGCCGCGCCGCTCGGCGGCGTGGTGTAGGTGCGGTTGGCGCCGCTCTCCCAGGTGACGTTGCCGCCGCCGTCCCTGACGATGTACTTGTACTCGATGGCGGTGCTCGGTGGCAGCGCCACCATCACGCTCCAGGTCGGGTAGCCGGCCGAGGACAGCGGCAGCGCGCTGGCGGTGTTCCAGCTGCCCAGCGCGGGGATCGACCCGACCAGGTACACGTTCTGGCCGAGGACGGTCGTCTTGTACTCGTTGAAGGTGATGGCGTCCGTGCCCGTCGATCCGTTCCAGGTGTCGGTGACCGAGGCCGAGCCGGAGGCGGCGGTGGTCAGCGCGTGGTTTCCGCCCGGCTCCCAGGTGACCGTGCCGGCCGCGTCCCGCTCGATGTACTTGTACTCCACCCGTGTGCCGGCCGGCAGGCCGTCGACCGTGACGCTCCAGGTGGAGCCCGAGCGCGTCATCGGGATCGCGGAGGCCGGCGCCCAATTGCCCAGCGCGCCGATCGAGCCGACCAGGTAGATGGGGGCCGCGGTCGGGGCGCCGGTGACGGTGAACCGCTCGCCGACGCCGGAGCCGCCGGTGGGCGGTGGCGAGGTCGGGGCGCCGCCGATGCGGGTGTTGACGTCGATGGCGACCGCGTCCTTGGCGGCGACCCCGACGCTGGCCACCCCGCCGGACACCGCGACGGTCGGGCCGGAGCACGAGGGGCCCGAGACGTTGCCGTGGATGAGGTCGCAGTAGGTGCCGTCGGGCAGGCCGGTGGTGAAGGTGCGGGTCGCGGCCGAGGACTCGTTGTTGATGGCGATCCACGCGTCGGAGCCGCGGGAGAACGCGATGAGGTTGGAGCCGTCGGAGTACCAGTTGGCGACCGGGTCGTTGTTGGCCAACGCGAGGTTGTGCCAGGCGACCAGATTGGCCACGCCGGTGAGCCGGTCGGTGCAGTACCAGCCGCTGCCGCACGTGGTGTTGGAGACGTAACCGTTGGCGCCGGATGGCGGTGAGTCGTCCGTACCGTTGAAGGTGAAGCCGGAGTACACCTGCGGGGTGCCGTACCCCCAGGCGAGCAGGAACTCGGTGGCCAGGTTGTAGGTGGTGCCGTCCTTGTAGCTCAGGGTGGAGCCGTCGCGTTCGGTGTCGTGGTTGTTGACGAAGCTCGACGAGTACCCGCTGGGCAGCAGGCTCCAGGAGCCGAAGTTGCCGAAATTGGCGATGCTGCCGGTGAACTGCGCCTTGAGGGCGTCCGCGTAGTCGAAGCCGAGCAGGCTGCCGGTGTTCTCGAAGGAGGCCGGCTGTAGTTGGGCGTTGCTGGCGCCGAGCGCGACCTCCTGGGTGATGTACACCGGGGCGCCGGTGAGCCTGTCCGGGGCCAGCAGCGCCTCGATGGCGGCCAGGTCGGCGTGCCCGAGGTGCTTGGCCGCGTCGACGCGGAACCCGTCCACGCCGTACCCGATGAGCTTGTTGAGGTAGCCGGCCAGAGTGCCGCGCACCTTGGTGGTCTCGGTGCGCAGGTCGGGCAGGTTGGACAGTTGGCACTCGGTGACCTGCTGGTAGTTGTTCCAGTCGGAGATCTGGTTGGACGAGACCGGGCAGTCGTTCGGGTAGTTGTGGAAGTCGGCGGCGGTGTAGTCCGGGTACGACACCGACGGGGTGTAGGGCACACCGCCGTAGCTGGTACCGCGGCCGGTCTGGGCGGCGGCGTGGTTGATGACGGCGTCGACGTACACCTTGACGCCGGCGTTGTGGCAGGTGGTGACCATCGACTGGAACTGGGCCTCGCTGCCCATCCGGCCGCTGAGCTGGTAGTCGACCGGCTGGTAGATCTCCCACCAGGGGTGGCCGGAGGTGTCGAGGGTGTCCTCGGGCGGCGCCACCTGCACCGCCGCGTAGCCGTCCGGGCCCAGGACGCTGGTGCACTCGGTGGCGACCGAGCTCCAGTTCCACATGAACAGGTTGGCGGTGACGTCCCTGGTCGGGCCGGCCGCGAT